>NZ_JBEYYC010000030.1:0-108869 GCF_040645355.1 Streptomyces sp. NPDC046805
CCGCCTGGTGGTCCGACGCCGTCGGCGAACCCGGGGCCCGCGCCCCGCTCGCCTGGCTGCTGGTGGCGGCGCCACACAGCCAGACGACCTTCTCCATCCTCGGCAACACGGGCGTCGCTCTCGCCGTCGTGGCAGGGTGCCTGACCGTCGCCGACCGGATGCCACGCCTCACGCGCCTGGCGAAGCCCGTCGCGGCGGTCGGCACGATGAGCCTGAGCGTGTACGTCCTGCACATCGTCGCCCTCTGGTTCTTCGCCGACGTCTGGTACGTGCCGGCCGTCGACAGCGGGACCCTGTCCGCCCTGCCCGTGCTGCTGGGCTTCATCGCGGCGGCCGCGCTCCTCGCGATGGTGTGGAGCCGCCGCTACCGGCGCGGCCCCCTGGAGCACCTCCTCCACGTGGCCACACAACCTGCGCGGCACGTCAGGTAGGGGAGCTCCCGCGCTCCCCTACACGACGGAGATCATTCTCCGCGCTGGACGTGATCGCTTCCCGCCACCCGGGCGGGGCGGCGCGGGCCGGTCACCATCGGCGCGTACGGGTGTAGCTGATCGGGCGAGGAGCCGTCGTCGAGCGTACCGGCGGTGCCGTAGCCGAGCCGGGCGTCCCAGGAGCCGCCTCGCCAGGTGAGGGAGACCACGGACAGGGGCGGTACGGCGAGGTGCCAGAAGGCTCGTGCGGGTACGCCCATAGCGTGGACGAGCGCCGCCCTGACCACGGCTGCTTCGGTGATGGCCACCGCGTCGCCCCTGTCGGACGCCACGCAGCTCAACCAGTCCGCGGTGCGGCGGCAGAGCCGGCGTACGGACTCGCCTCCGTGGGGTGCGGCATCCGGATCCGTGAGCCACGCGCTGTACCCCTGGGGGTCGCTCGCGGCAATGTCGTGCACGCTACGACCGCACCACGTGCCGAGGTCGATGTCGCGCAGCGCAGGTTCGGACACGGCCACCAGGTGGACGGCGTCAGCGGTCTGCGAGCAGCGGACCGAGGGGGCCCGAACGGCCAGCCCCTCCCGAGGGAGCGCTGCTCCCACGGCGCCTGCCGCATGCAGGCTGTGCTCGCTGAGGGGAGCGTCGCCGAGGAGCGGATCCACGGTGGCGTCACCGCCGGGTGCACACAGAAACGTCAGGCGAACGGTCATATCCCTGCCTCCTTCCAGGCCCGGCAAAAGGCCCAGTAAGAGTCCGGACAGCCCTGCCCTGCAGCGGATGGCGCGGGCGAGTGCGCGTCGTGACTCATGCACACCAGGGTCGGTAAAAACATCCCGCCGCAACATCCGTCAAGTGTCCGAAGGCACCCCGCCGAGTGGCCGACGCGGCCCTCCCACCCGGACGGGCTCGACGCCTCATTCGCGCTGCACAGCGCTCGGCACACCCGTGGCACAGTGCTCGGCACGACGCATCCGCCGCTCAGATCGGCCAGCCGGCCACCTGCTGGATGGCCGGCCGTTCGGCGCCCATGCCCTCGATGTCGCGCTCGGCGGCCTCCACCAGCTGCCGGGCGAGGTCGTGCAGAGCCCGGCCCGCCGCCAGTTCGTCACCGATCTCCGGCACATCGACGTCGGCCGGGTTGCGGTGGGCCACGCCCTGGCCGGTGAGCTCCGTGGTTCCGGTGTCCAGCAGCACGCGTACCTTCGTCGTCCCCTCCTCCTCGAAGAGTTGGAGGCGGACTGTCCATTCACCGGTGTGCGACATCGTGCTTCTCCTCGTCTCACGGTGAAGGTCCCTCTTCGAGCAGTTCTCCGAGGTCGTGTACGACGACGTCGGCGCCGTACCGCAGCAGCCTCTGTCCGCTGTCCGCGCCGCCCGTGCGGTCCACACCGACCACGACGGCGAAGTGTCCGCGGCAGCCCGCTTCGACACCGGCCAGAGCGTCCTCCATGACCGCGGCACGCTCGGCGGGGACGCCCAGCCGCCGGGCCGCTTCCAGGAACAGGTCGGGCTGCGGCTTGCCCGCTAGCCCGAGCCGGGCCGCCTCGCCGCCGTCGACCAGGGCGTCGAAGAGGTCCAGCACCCCGGCCAGGGTGAGGAGCTCACGAGCGTGGCGTGACGCCGAGGCCGCCGCGACGGGGACTCCTGCCCCGCGCAGGGCGCGCACCAGCCGCACGGAACCGGGATAGGCGCGGACGCCCTGCGCGCGCAGCTGCTCGGTGAACAGGCGCTCCTTCTCCGCGGCCACGGCGCGCACCGCCTCCGACGACGGGGCGAGGCCGCGTGACGCGAGGAACGCGGCGGCGCCGTCCAGCCGGGACCGGCCGTCGACGTACCGCAGATAGTCGTCCTGGGTGTCGAAGGGGCGCCGATGCCCGGGCTCCTCGGGCGGGCACTCGCTGATGAACGCGTCGAAGGCCGCCTTCCAGGCAGCGGCGTGCAGCCGGGCCGAGTCGGTGATCACCCCGTCGGTGTCGAGCACGACCGCGTCGACGTCACGCAGCGCGGGCACGAGCGCGCCGCGGGACCGCACCGCCATGGAGGCTCCTCTCCGCACATGTGGACATATCCAGCTTGTACGCCACCGGTGGGTTCCGCTTGGGCAGCAGCGCTGTGACGTGTTCCGGCCTCGATGTGCTCCCAGCTCACGCGTCCGCCCCGGCCCATCCGGCGTGCGCGGGCTCTCGTCGGAAAGTACGGTGCAGCATGGGCGACAAGAAGGCGCCGGCGCTGCCGCGCAAGGTGTACGAGAAGGAACTGCTGCGCCTGCAGACGGAGTTGGTGAAGCTGCAGGAGTGGGTTCGGGCGGGGGGCGTCCGGCTGGTCGTGGTCTTCGAGGGGCGGGACGCGGCAGGCAAGGGCGGCACGATCAAACGGGTCGCCGAGTATCTCAACCCGCGCGTGGCGCGGATCGCAGCGCTGCCCAAGCCGACCGAGCGCGAGCGGACGCAGTGGTACTTCCAGCGGTACGTGGAGCAGTTGCCGGCCGCGGGGGAGATCGTGCTGTTCGACCGGTCCTGGTACAACCGGGCCGGCGTCGAGCACGTGATGGGCTTCTGCACGAAGGAGGAGCACCAGCGCTTCCTGCGTCAGTGCCCGATCTTCGAGCGGATGCTGGTCGAGGACGGGATCCTGCTGCGCAAGTACTGGTTCTCGGTGAGCGACGCCGAGCAGCAGGAGCGGTTCCGGCGCCGTCTCGAGGATCCGGTGCGGCGCTGGAAGCTGTCGCCGATGGACCTGGAGTCGATCACCCGCTGGGAGGCCTACTCCCGCGCCAAGGACGAGATGCTGGTGCACACCGACGTCGCGGAGGCGCCCTGGTACATCGTCGAGAGCGACGACAAGCGCCGGGCCCGGCTGAACATGATCGCCCACCTGCTGGACTCCGTCCCGTACCACGACGTGCCCCCACCGGTCCTGGAACTGCCGGACCGGCCACCGTCGACCGGCTACGAGCGCACGCCGCGGGACCTGCAGACGTACGTGCCGGATCACACGGTGAACCTCTGAAGCCGCCGACCGCGGGCTCACTCGCCGTTCTCGGCGGTCCTCGCCTTCTCGGACTCCTGGCCTGTGCCCTCGTATCGGGCGCATCGGTCGTATCGGGGCCGCTCGGCCCTGGTGGTCGGGCGGTTCCCGTGATGTGCTGGTGGTGGCGGGAAGGACCGTTCGAGACGCGGAGAAGTGGCCCGCAGCCACGCACCGCGCAATCCGGATCCACGAGAAGCGGATGTCCTTCCCGTCGTGGCGTGCCGTGGCGTGCTGTGTCCTGTCGTGCCGAGCCGTGGCCGACCGTCCTGTCATGCCGCGCCCTCGTGGCTCCCCACTGCCAGTGCTCTTTCCTCGGCTCCGCGTGGGCCGAAAGTCCCTCGTCGGGCCCGGGCGGCCCGTGGTGGAAGGCCGGTGCCGCGCGCACGCTGGGGTCAGGAACCACGAAGGGAGCCGGTGCGATGACCTCCGCCACCACCACCATGAATGCGGCGCTCCCCGCCGAATACCGTGAGCGGCTGATGCAGGCGGCCCGTGAGGTCGCCTTCAAGGACGGGGCCCGTCTGTTCGCGGAGGGCCGGCGCGCCGACCGCTTCTGGATCGTGCGCACCGGGACCGTCACCCTCGACCTGCGCGTGCCC
The DNA here is from genome assembly GCF_040645355.1 of Streptomyces sp. NPDC046805. Lineage (NCBI taxonomy): Bacteria > Bacillati > Actinomycetota > Actinomycetes > Kitasatosporales > Streptomycetaceae > Streptomyces > Streptomyces sp. NPDC046805. The sequence continues at coordinate 4,061 of NZ_JBEYYC010000030.1, forward strand.
GGCCGCCGCCCCGCCGTCATCGAATCGCTCGGCCACGGCGAACTGGTCGGCTGGTCCTGGCATTTCCCGCCGTACGTCTGGCACTTGGGCGCCGAGGCGATGACCCCGGTGCGGGCATGGGAGATCGACGCCGAGGCGGTGCGGAGGATGTGCGCCGAGGACGCCGAGTTCGGCCGGGCGATCGCGGTCTGGGTCGGGCGCGTGGTCGCCCAGCGGCTGCACGCCTCTCGCATCCGGCTGCTCGATCTCTACGCGCCCTACGGCAGCGGGGGCCTGACGTGACCGCCGTCCCCGAACCTCGTCGGCATGCCGAGGAGGCGGGCCTGCCCGGCGGTCCGCGCCGTGTCGGTGACGTGATGTCGTGTGCCGTCGTGGCGGTGGGGCGCGGAGCCCCGTTCAAGGACATCGTCGCGCGCATGGAGCGGTGGCAGGTCAGCGCCCTGCCCGTGCTGGAGGGTGACGGCCGGGTGGTCGGACTCGTCTCGGAGGCCGATCTGCTGCCCAAGGAGGAGTTCCGGGACAGCGATCCGGAGCGGTTCACCCGGCAACACCGGCTGTCCGACCTCGCCAAGGCCGGGGCGTTGACCGCGGAGGAGCTGATGAGCACCCCGGCCGTCACCGTCCACTCCGACGCCACCCTGGCCGAGGCGGCCCGCATCATGGCGCTGCGACACGTCAAACGACTGCCCGTCGTGAACTCAGAGGGGCTGCTCGAAGGCGTGGTCAGCCGCGGGGATCTGCTCAAGGTCTTCCTGCGCCCGGACAACGACCTTGCCGACGAGATCCGGCGCGACATCGTCGACGTCCTCTTCCCGGCGCCCGTCGAGCCCGTGCACATCATGGTCGCCGACGGAGTCGCGACACTCACCGGCCGGGTGCGGGACGCCGCTCGGATTCCGCTGGCCGTTCGCATGGTGCGGGGCGTCGAGGGCGTGGTGGATGTGGACTGCCGGATCACGGCGGCCGACACGGACTGATCCGGCGGGGTGGTACCGAACGGTCGCGGCATGGTGGCGACGTGGCCGGCGGCGCTCGACCTCGCGCCGCCGGAGGCCGTCGTCAGCCGGAGGTCGTGCGCTTCGGCTCCGGCAGGTCCGGGTCGAGATTCGGGTGACGCCGGCGGCCCATCAGGACGCAGTGGACATCGACGACGCCCGGTACGGCCCGTGCCAGCAGCGTGGCGAGCGGTACGAGCGCCGTGTCGTCGACGCGGCCGGCGAGGGTGACGACTCCGTCGCGCACCTCGACACCCACCGGGGCCGGGGCCGTACCGAAGAGGCGTACTACGACCTCCCGCCGCACGTCCTCGGCGATGTCCTCGTCCTCGCGCAGGAAGACCTTCAGCAGGTCGGAGCGGCTGACGATGCCCTTCAGCACACCGTCGTGGCCGACGACCGGCAACCGCTTGACCCCACTGCGGGCCATGAGACGCGCGGCGTGGGCCAGCGTGGCACCGGGCGTCACGGTGACGGCCGGGCTGGTCATCAGCTGCTCGGCGGTCACCGCACCCGCCTTGCGGACGTGGGCGACGTGCCGCATCTGTCCGTAGGGGCCCGCGTCGCCCGCTTCGCCCTCGCGGTACTCCTCCTTGGGCAGCAGATCGGCCTCCGAGACGACGCCGACGACGCGCCCCTCACCGTCCAGCACCGGAAGGGCGCTCACGCGCCATTCCCGCATCGTCTTCGCGATGTCCTTGAAGGCCGCGCCCGTGCGCAGGGCGACGACCGTGCGGGTCATCACGTCGTCCACGGTCGGAGTGCCGTCCATGGCGTCCTCCAGCTCGGATGCCGTGCTGCTACGACACTTTCAGCCTGCTACCGCGGTTCGTCGAGCGCATGGGCCGAGTGGCCCGTCCACGGGGCCGGGCGGGTCCGGCGGGCCGGGTCCGGGTCCGGGGTACGGCGCGGCCCCTGTACGGCGAGATGTCCCCGCGCACCGTCCAGGTGACAGGTGGCCGCCAGGAGGCAGGTGCCCGCCAAGACGGCCGGTCCCGGCGGCCCGCTACGTCGCCGGCAGTGGGACCCGCCACTCCAGCACGGCGCCGCCGTCTTCCGGGCTGGACACGGTCAGGTGTCCGCCCAGTTGTTCCGCACGCTCGGCCATGTTGCGCAGCCCGCTGCGGCGGCCCTGCGCGGGGATGCCCACGCCGTTGTCCGAGACCGTGAGAACCGCCTCGCGGCCGTCCGTCGTCAAGGCGACCTGCGCGCGGTCGGCGCGGGCGTGCCGGGCGATGTTGGTGAGGGCCTCGGAGAGCACGGCCAGGATGTGGTCGGCGACGTCACGCGGTACGTCGGTGTCGACCAGGCCCTCCATGCGCAGGCTCGGGGCGAAGCCCAGCACGGGAGCCGCCTCGCCGACCACGCCGACGACGCGCGCCCGCAGTCCGCTGCCGACGGCGCCCTCGTGGGTCCGCAGGCCGAAGATGGCCGACCTGATGATCTTGATGGTCTCGTCCAGGTCGTCGACGGCCCGCTGGACCCGCTGGGAGGCCTCCGGGTGGTCGATGAAGCGGCCCGTGCTCTGCAGCGTCATGCCCGTGGCGAACAGCCGCTGGATGGCCAGGTCGTGCAGGTCGCGGGCGATGCGGTCGCGGTCCTGGAGCACCGCGATCCGCTCGGCGTCCTGGCGGCGTTCGGCCAGTTCCATCGCGAGGGCGGCCTGTGCGGCGAAGCCCTGCAGCATCTCGGTCTCCCGCTCCGAGAAGGCCGGCCGCCCGGCCGCGCGCGCCAGCAGCACCACGCCGCGGGTGCCGCCCTCGGCCGTACCGATGGGGACGGCGACGGCGGGGCCGAGGCCGGCGAAGCGCGGGGGTTCCTGGGAGATTCGTGGGTCCTGGGTGACGTCCGCGCTGGCGACCGGGGCGGCGGCGGTGTAGGCCAGTCCCATCAGGCTTTCGTGCATGGGCAGCACCAGCCCGCGGTGTGCCTCGGCGTCCACTCCGACGGCGATCTCCACGGTGAGCGACTTCGTCTCCGCCACGGGCATCGCGACCGCTGCCAGCGCCGATCCGGTGATCTCCCGGGCCCGTTCGGCGATCAGGTCCAGCGCCTCGGCGCGGGCGCTGCCGGACATCAGGCTGTGGGTGATGTCGGCGTTCGCCCGCAGCCAGCGTTCGCGCAGCCGGGAGTCCTCGTACAGGCGGGCGTTGTCGATGGCCACGCCGGCGGCCACGGCCAGCGTGGACAGCACCGACTCGTCCTCCTCGTCGAACTCCGCGCCGCCGCGTTTCTCGGTCAGGTACAGGTTGCCGAAGACCTGGTCGCGGACCCGGATCGGGACGCCGAGGAAGCGGTTCATGGGCGGGTGGTTCGGCGGGAAGCCGTACGAGGACGGGTGTTCGGAGATTTTCGCGAGCCGCAGCGGCTCCGGGTGACGGATCAGTTCGCCCAGGATTCCGTGGCCCTCGGGGTAGGGGCCGATCGCGGCGATCTGCCTCCCGGTCACGCCCACGGTGTGGAACGCCGACAGGGTCCTGCCGTCGGGGCCGATGACGCCGAGCGCCGCGTACTCGGCGTCCACGAGGACTGCGGCCGCGTCCACGATGGAGTGCAGGGCCTGCTCCAGATCCAGTTCCCGGCCGACGGAGAGGACCGCCTCCAGCAGGCTGTGCACCCGGTCCCGGGTGCCCCGGGCCGCGTCGATCCGGGCCTGCAGCTCCTCCAGCAGCTCGTCGAGCTTCAGCTGAGGCAGTCGTACGCGCGGGGCCTCGGGGCTGGTCACCACGCTCCTCCTGGTCCCGTCGGCACGCGGGCACGGTCCCGTCGGATCGCTTCGTCTCCACGGTATCGGCCCCCGGCGGGAGGCGGTACTCCACAGCAAAGGGGGGCCGCCCCGGACGGGATCGAGGCCGGCGACGGCACATGGTGCGCCGGGGACGTCCGGCCCTGCGATCGGGACCGGTCGGCACTGGAGAGGGAGCACGGCATGGCAGAGCGTGAGAGCAGAAGCGGCACCGGTCCCGCCCCCTGGCGGTGTCGTTACGCCCGCATCCCGCTCCCCCGGCCCCGCATCCGCCCGGCGCTTCGGTGCAGGCGGCACACAGCGACCCACGTGTGAAGAAGCTCAGCCATGTTCCCCGACGACATCCCGGCGCACCGGCGCATCGACCTCGACGCGGCGGAGGCCCTGCGGCTGCTGGGCAGCGTGTCCCTGGGCAGGGTCGTCTTCACCCTGCAGGCCCTGCCCACCGTGCGCCCGGTCAACCACGTACTGGACGGCGGCGACATCGTCATCCGCACCTATGAGGGCGCGGCCCTGACCTCCCGGGACCATCAGGCCGAGGGCCCGGGTGTCGTCGTCGCCTACGAGGCCGACGTCATCGACCCGGATACGCACCTCGGCTGGAGCGTGGTGGTCACGGGCTACGCGCACGTGGTGACCGACGGCGAGGAACTGGCCCGTATCCGGGCCCTGTTGGAGCCCTGGGCGGCCGAGCCGGGCGCGGACCACGCGGTACGCATCCATCCCGACCTCGTCACCGGCGTCCTGCTCACGCCGACGGGCGACGCGCCTGACGACCACTGATGCGAGGACCACTGATTCCGGTGGGGTCAGCCGGCGGTGAGGAGGTTCTTCACCTCGACGACGTCGACGATCTGCTCGACCTCGGCCACGAGCCGGTCCCTCGTCGCCGTCGGCACCCGTCCGCTCAGTTCCACGATGCCGTCGTGCACGGCCACCACCACCTCGTCCCGGTCATCGGGCGGGCAGAGGGCTTCGATCGTGGTCTCGACCTCGGTCCGTATTCCCGCGTCGTCCCTGATGAGGGTCTGCAGCAGCGCGTTGCGGCGCACGACGCCGACCAGGCGTCCCTCGTGGTCGGTGACGGGGAGCCGCTTCAGCCGGGAGAGTGCGACGAGCCACGCGGCCTCGGCGACCGTCGCACCCGGCAGCACCGTGATCGCGGGGCTCGTCATCAGGTCGGCCGCCGTCTCACCGCGGGCCTTGCCGTGCAGCCGCCGCTCGCGCAGCCTGCCGATGGGTCCGGGCCGGTGACCGGACACCTCGAAGGCCACCTTCGCCAGCAGATCGGACTCCGAGACGACGCCGATCACATGGTCCCCCGCGTCGACGACCGGGACCGCGCCCGTCTGCTCGCGCGCCAGCAGGCGGGCGATGTCGCGGTACGGCAGGTCCTCAGGGACGGACGCGGCAGGTACGTCCATCACGTCCCGCACCAGCGGAAGCTTGGCCTCGGCCGGTGAAGCCCCTCCCACGGCGGAGACGATCGGCGCTGCCGGATGAGCTGTGTCGCGGTCGGCGACCGGCGCGGCTTGGGTGCCGGCGTGCGTGGCGGCGGCCGTGGCGACGGCGCCCAGGTAGCGGAGAAGCCTGTCCTCGCGTGCCGTGTCGCCGGGGTTCCAGGAACGGGAGGGCACGGACCGTCCGGCATCGGACCCCGTGGAGAAATTCTCGTGCGCGTTCACGATGGCCTCCGGACTCCGTCGAGTTGCCTACCGTCCCAGTCTTCCGCTCCACTGGCCCACGCCAAGAGCCGAACGGCCCTGGTACGGCGGCGTGACGGCCCTGTCCGGTGCGGTGCGGGGCAGACCCCGAAGTCCGGGTCGGCTCAGATCCACCCCCGGAGTGACCGGCCCCGAAGTGACCGAACCCCGATGGGCCGACGGGTCCCGCACGAGGACCAATGGCCCCTGGAGCCCCGGCGCACCGGGGGCTTCGATGGGGACGGTGGCGACCTCGCTCCGCGTCGCCGCAGGCAACGCACCACTGCGGGAAGCACGCCGCCGCAGGGAGGAGGCAAGGACGATGAGGGCTCCAGCACGGGCCGGGAAGGCAGACCCGAGGACATGTCCCGAGGCGACCGGCGCCGTCCTGCGGGTCCGTGCCGGCCACGAGATCGCCGTACGGGGCACGCCATCGGCCGACCCACCGTCGGCTCCCGACGAGACGGTTGCGGGAGGCGGTCATGTCCGGGCCGAGTGACAGCCGGCCGATCGTCGTGGGCGTCGACCCGGATCCCAGTCTGCGCATGGCGCTCGCCTGGGCGGCCGACGACGCGGCCCGCCGTCGGCTGCCGTTGCGTGTGGTCCACGCGGAGGGTGTGCCGACCGGCGGCTACCGGCGGGAGGTCCCGCCGTCCTGGGAGGAATGGAACGAGGCGCTGCACAAGGCCGGGACGGAGGTGCTCGAGGAGGCCGTGGCCTTCGTCGCGGCCCGGCACCCGCGGGTCGAGGCGGACACCCTGCTCGCCGAGGGCGACCCGGTGTGGGTGCTGCGCGAGCAGAGCCGCGACGCGACGGCCGTGGTACTGGGATCCCAGCATCTGAGCCGGGCCCAGGAGGCGCTCGGCTCCGGCTCGGTCGCCGTGCCGGTCATGGCCCGCGCGCACTGCCCGGTGGTCGTCGTACCGGAGGCGGAGCACATCACGCAGGACCCCGCGTACTACGTCGTCGGCGTCGACGGCAGCGAGCTCTCCGCCGCCGCGGTAGACCTGGCCTTCGAGGAGGCCGCCCTGCGCGGCGCGCAACTGCGGGCGCTGTACGTGTGGCAGCCCGGGCCGCTGGGGTTCCTCAACGAGATCGCGGCACAGCAGGAGTGCCGCCGCCTGCTGTCCGAGTGCGTGGCCGGCCGACACGACCGCTACCCGGACGTGGACCTGCACTCCGAGCTGGTCATCGGGCATCCCGTGGAGGCGCTCACCGAGGCCTCCGCCCACGCGTTGGGCCTGGTGGTGGGGACGCGGGGCCGCGGAGGCTTCACCGGTCTGCTGCTGGGCTCGGTCAGCCAGGGAGTGCTGCAGCACGCCCGCTGTCCGGTGCTCGCGGTTCCGGCACCACAGACGTGAACCCCGTTTCCTCGCAGGCGACGAGGTTCCTCAGGGGTGATGAAGGGAAGGCACCGTGACCGCACCAGCACCGGACGCGGGCACCGTCACCGCGCTCGTGGCGGACGCCGTGGCGGCACCGTCCCTGCACAACGCCCAGCCCTGGATCTTCCGCTTCCTGTCCGCCGACGGCGTCCTGCGCCTGTACGCCGACCCGGCGCGGGCACTGCCGCGGACCGACCCGGACGCCCGTGGCCTGCATGTGGGCTGCGGCGCCGCGCTGTTCAACCTGCGCGTGGCCGCCGCCGCGGCGGGGCTGGCACCGGACGTCCGGCTGCTGCCGGATCCGGCGGACGCCGAGTTGCTCGCCGAGGTCGGCCTGCGCGCCACGGTGTCCCCCGACCAGGCCCTCGCCCGGCTGCACCCGGCGATTCGCCGCCGTCACTGCAGCCGCCGTCCCTTCCGCGAGCAGGACATCCCGGCCCCGCTGGAGGCCCTGTTGTACGAGGCGGCGCGCTCCGAGGGCGCCCAGCTGCTCTTCCCCGGGGCTTGGCACGTGCGGTCACTGCTGGAGCTCGTACGGGACGCCGAGGGCCGGGAGGCGGTCGACCCCGGCGTACGGGGTGAGACCGCACGCTGGGCCCGGACGGAGCCGCGGGGCACGGCCGGGGTGTCGGAGGGGATCCCCGCCGAGGCGTTCGGCCCTCGCCCACGCGGCGCCGAAGCCCCTGTGCGCGACTTCGCCGCCGGCCGCGCGGTACCCGGACGCGGCTGGGCCCGCTTCGAGAGGAATCCGCACATCGCCCTGCTGGGAACCGCCCATGACGAACCGGCGGACTGGCTGCGCGCGGGTCAGGCGCTGGAGCACGTCCTGCTGCTGGCCACCCTGCACGGGCTGGTCGCCTCGATGACGTCACAGCCCCTGGAATGGCCGGAGTTGCGGTGGGTGGCCCGCGACCCGGTCTCGGCCATGGCCCATGTGCAGATGATTCTGCGTCTCGGCTACGGCCCGGAAGGCCACCCGAGTCCCCGGCGCCCGGTGGCCGAACTGCTCGACATCGTCTGAGGCGGGGGGCGAGGTGCGCACAGCCCAGGCTTCGGCATGAGACGGGGCGCGGCAGGCCGCACCGGTGAGCAGGCCGCGGAGCTCTCGCCCGTGCGGCGGTGTGTCCCGCGTGGCAGGTTGGATACAGCACCACTCTGGGGAGAGGGCGGCGATCATGCGAGCTCACCTCGGCGACCAACTGGTCATCGAAAGTCCCACGACCGGCGCCTCCCGGCGCGACGGCGAGATCGTCGGACTCCACCACGACGACGGCACGCCTCCCTACGATGTGCGCTGGTCGGACACGGACGAGGTGACCCTCGTCTTCCCCGGGCCCGACGCACACATCCGGCATCTCGAACACGGGCAGCCCGGGACCACGGGCGGCGCGGCACAGCCGGACACGGGTGGCGCGGAAGCCGTGTCGACGGTCCCCTCGTCGGCCCGGAGACCCGATCCCGGCGACATCGGCCGACGGGTCTCCGTCGAACGCCACCGGCAGGGGCTCAGCCGGGAGGAAGCGGCCCGCCGCGCCCGGATGTCGTCCGACTACCTGGCGTATCTGGAAGAACGGCCCGCCGACCCGACGGTGGCGACTCTCGTCAGGCTGGCGGACGCGCTGGGCACCACGGTCGACGCTCTGCGTGGCGGAGGGATGGATCTCCCACCCGGTCAGGGCCACGCGCTGCTGCACCCTCAGCTGCACGACCTCAGCCCGGACGAGTGCCGCGCTCTGCTCTCCACGCATGGGGTGGGGCGCGTCGCGGTGTCGGCGTCCGACGGTCGCCCGGCCGTCGTGCCGGTCAACTACGACGTCGTCGACGACGCCATCGTCTTCCGCACCGCGCCCGACTCCGTCGCGGCAGCCGCCGCCGAGACGGAGGTCGCCTTCGAGGTCGACCACCTGGACGAGGCGCTGAGCCAGGGCTGGAGCGTGCTCGCCGTCGGCCCCGCGAACGTCGTGACGGATCCCGACGCCGTGCGCCGGCTCGCCCAACACGCCTACACCACGCCATGGGCGGGCGGGGAGCGCGAGATGTGGGTGTCGATCCGGCCCACGAGCCTCACCGGCCGTCGTATCACTCCGGCCCCTCGGTAGACGGCCAGAGGGCGGCGGATGTCGGAGTGGATCTGGGAGTGGACGGGCTACGACCCGGCCGGCGAGCGGTTGCGTGAATCGCTCTGCACGCTCGGCAACGGCTACTTCGCCACGCGCGGCGCGCTGCCCGAGTGCCGGGCGGCCCTGGTGCACGGCCCGGGCACCTACGCGGCCGGCTGCTACAACCGTCTGGAGTCGGCCGTGGCGGGGCGGCAGGTGGTGAACGAGGACCTGGTCAACCTCCCGAACTGGCTGCTTCTGCGGTTCCGTCTGCGCCGCGCCGAGGGAGCGTGGAGCCCCTGGTTCTCCCCCGACACGCACACCCTCCTGGACCACCGGCACACCCTGGATCTGCGGCGCGCCACGCTCACCCGGACCTTCCGCCACCGGGACGACGAGGCAGGGGTGCTCGGCGTCGAGCAGAGCCGTCTGGTGCACATGGGCGATCCTCATCTGGCCGCGCTGCGGACGGTGTTCACGGCCGAGGACCGGCCGGCGGAGATCGAGATCGAGTCCTGCCTCGACGGGGTGGTGATCAACGGCAACGTGCACCGTTACCGCGCCCTCGACCAACGCCACGTGACCCGCGTGCGGACTGGGGCGCAGGAGCCCGACACGCTCTGGCTGAGCTGCCGTACCAGAACGTCGGACGTCGCCGTCGCGCTGGCCGCCCGGACGACGGTCGTCGCCGACGGGGGCGCGGCCGTCTCGGAGCTTCGTCCGGCCCGGCGCCGTGCCGTCCACCGTCTGCTGGTCCCGCTCTCTCCCGGTCGGCCCGTCACCGTGGAGAAGACCGTGGCGCTGCACACCGCACGGGACACGGCGATCAGCGACCCGCTCGGCGAGGCGGTCGACCGGGTGTCCGCGGCGGGGGACTTCGCCGCTCTGCTGGACTCCCATGCGGCCGCGTGGGAGGAGTTGTGGCGGCGCGCGGACCTCCAGGTGCCCGGCGAGGCCGGCCGCATCCTGCGCTTCCATCTCTTCCACGTCCTGCAGACACTGTCCCCGCACACCGCGGATCTGGACGTGGGGGTGCCGGCCCGGGGCCTGCACGGCGAGGCCTATCGCGGCCATGTCTTCTGGGACGAGCTGTTCGTCCTGCCGTATCTCAACCTGCGCCTGCCGGAGGTCTCCCGAGCGCTGCTGAACTACCGCTACCGGCGCCTTCCGCGGGCCTGCCGAGCGGCCGCCGCGACCGGCCGGGCGGGGGCGATGTACCCGTGGCAGAGCGGGAGCAACGGCCGTGAGGAGACCCAGGAGTGGCATCTCAACCCGCACTCGGGGCGCTGGCTCCCCGACCACTCCCGGCTCCAGCACCACGTCGGCTCGGCGATCGCGTACAACGTCTGGCAGTACTGCGAGGCCACCGGCGACACCGAGTTCCTGCACACCAGGGGCGCGGAGATGCTGCTGCAGATCGCCCGCTTCTGGGCGGACATCGCCGACTTCGAGCCGGAGTCGGGTCGGTATCGCATCCGTGGCGTCGTCGGTCCCGACGAGTATCACGACGGCTACCCGGGCGCCCACCGGCCCGGGTTGGACGACAACACGTACACCAACGTCACCGCCGCCTGGGTCCTCACCCGTGCGCTGGACCTGCTACGGCGCCTTCCCGCGTGGCGCCGCGAGGAACTGCTCCGGCGGATCCGCCTGGACGCCGACGAGCTGCCTCGGTGGGAGGAGGTCTCCCGCCGCCTGCGCGTGCCGTTCCACCGGGGCGTCATCAGCCAGTTCGAGGGTTACGACGCTCTCGCCGAGCTCGACTGGGACGCCTACCGCGCGCGCTACCGGAGCATCCGGCGGCTGGACCGGATCCTGGAGGCCGAGGGCGACACGGTCAACCGCTACAAGGCGTCCAAGCAGGCCGACGTCCTCATGCTCGGCTACCTGTTCTCGCCCGCCGAACTGCGCGCCCTGTTCCGGCGGCTCGGCTACGACCTGGACGACGAGATCTGGCACAGAACCGTCGACTACTACCTTCAGCGCACCAGCCATGGCTCCACGCTCAGCCAACTCGTCCACGGCCTCGTCCTCGCCAGGGCGAGACGGGCCGAGGCATGGCAGTACGTCGACGAGGCCCTGCGGGCGGACATCGCCGACATCCAGGGCGGCACGACCGGCGAGGGCATCCATCTCGGGGCCATGGCCGGAACCCTCGACCTGGTCCAGCGCGGCCTGACGGGACTGGAGACCCGCGAGGACGCCCTGTGGCTGGACCCGGTGCCGCTTCCCGCGCTCTCCCGGTACGGGTTCTCGATGCGCTACCGCGGTCACTGGGGCATCGGCGTACGCCGCCGGAACGGGCAGTTGGAGATCGGTGTGCCCGCCTCGGTGGAGGCACCGATCCGCGTGGTGCTGCCCGACCGCGCCGTCAGCATCGCGCCCGGAGAGACGTACACGGTTGCCCTCCCGCGGAGTTGACCCGGCATTGACTCCTACGACGCAGCCGCCGCGGGCGTGTTGACACCCACGGAGGGGAGACGACCGCAGGGCGCCGCCTCCCTCCCTCTCTTGCTCTCCTGCCGGACGACCGGGGCCCGGTCGTCGCTCACCGGTAGAGGGCGGCCTGAATCTTCTTGTCGTCCATGTTGCTCTTGTCGTACCAGTAGTAGCCGGTGTCGATGGACTTGGGGACGTGCTTGCCGTTGATCGCCTTCATGGCGGCGCTGACGACCTCTCGGCCGATCCCCATCGGATCCTGTGTGACGGCTCCCGCCTCCAGGCCACTCTTGATGGCGTCGATCTGGGCCTCGCCGGAGTCGAAGCCGACGATCCTGATGCCCTTCTTGTGGCTTTCCTTGACGCCGTTGATGACGCCGATGGCCGAGCCTTCGTTGGAACCGTATATGCCGTCGACATCCGGGTTCGAGGTGATGATCGACTTGGTGATGTCGGCGGACTTGATCTGGTCCCCTCCGCCGTACTGGGGTGGGAGCAGCTTGATTCCGGGGGCGTTCTTCTTCATCCACTGCACGAAGCCGTCTCTGCGGTCGATGCCGGAGCGGCTGGTCTGGTCGTGGACGACCATGGCCACCTTGCCCTTGCCGCCGAGCAGCGTGGCCATGTGCTGGGCCGCTTCGGCGGCGGCGGCCTTGTTGTCGGTCGCGGCGGTGGTGACCGGGATGTCCGACTCGACTCCGGAGTCGAAGGCGATGACGGGGATCTTCTGGGACTTGGCCTGCTGGAGCAGCGGAGCGGAGGCCTTGCTGTCCAGGGCGGCGAACCCGATGGCGTCAGGGTTCTTGGCCAGCGCGTTGGAGAGCATGTTGGTCTGCTGCTCCACGTCCGACTCGGTGGCCGGCCCGACGAACGTGATCGTGGCGCCCTCCTTGGCGGCCTCCTTCTCGGCGCCCTTCTTCACCGACTGCCAGAACTGCTGCTGGAAACCCTTGGAAACGATCGCGATGCGCGGCTTCCCTCCGTCGGCACTGTTCGAGGGGTTGCACGCGGTCAGTGCGAGGGGCAGTGCTGCGGCCACGAGGACCGCCCGGACGCGTCGTGTGTGCATGCGGCTGTTCATACGGCTCGACTCCTTGTCGCGGGTTGTTGCTGCTCCATGAGCGGATCGACCTGCGTATGCGCGTCGGTTCAGGCGGCTCGTTTGCGCATCATGTCGGCGTAGACGGCGACGAGGATGACGCATCCCAGGATCACGTCCTGCCACTCCTGCGGAATGGACATGATCTGCAGGCCGTTGTTCAGCACGGAGATGATGAGGGCGCCGATGACCGTGCCGACCAGCGATCCCTTGCCGCCGCTCAGTGAGGTGCCTCCGATGACGACCGCGGCGATCGCCTGGAGTTCGTATCCCATGCCGGTCGCGGGCTGCGCGGATCCCAGACGTGCCGAGATCATCACGCCGGCGAGACCGATGAACAGGCCGGCGAGCGTGTACACCACGATCTTCCACTTCCGGACGTTGATGCCCGAGAGCGCGGTCGCCTCTTCGTTGCTGCCGATCGCGTACGTGTACCGGCCGAGGGTCGTCTTGTTCAGTACGACTCCGGCGATGACGGCGACGAGGACGAGGATGACGACCGCGTTGGGGAAGTCGGCGCCCGGGATCAGGTTTCCGGTCGAAATCTCCGTGTAGCCGGGCGCGTTGGTGAAGTAGATCGGCGCGCTGTCGGAGATCACCAGGGCGAGCCCCTGGGCTACGAGCATCATCGCCAGGGTCGCGATGAAGGGCGGGATGCGCAGCATCGCGACGTTCAGGCCGTTGATCAGCCCGATCAGGCCGCCGGAGAGGACCGCTCCGAGCACGCCGACGGGGAGGGGCAGTCCCATCTTGACGATGAACGCCCCCGACATGACGGCGCACAGCGCCATCCCGGTTCCGATGGACAGGTCGATGCCGCCGGTGATGATCACGAAGGTGGTGCCGACCGAGAGCAGCCCGATCACCACGGTGGAGAACAGGATGTTGGTGATGTTCCCGTAGGTGAAGAAGTCGCCGCTCGCGAAGGAGAAGAACGCGACGATGACGATCAGGCTCGCGCAGGCGAGCAGTTGCTGCAGGCGGTCCCTGGCGGCGCCGCCGAGTCCACCTGACTTCGCTCGACCCGATGGCGCGGTGGGGGTCTTCGCCATGCTGTCCGCCGGTGACTTGAGAGTGGTCACGGTTGTCCTCCTGGGGGCCTTCCGGACATTCGCTCGGGTATCGGTGGGGTGCCGGGCGCTGGGCGCCGGGTGCCTCAAGAAGCGACGGGAGCCGGGGCACCGGCATCGGGGTCGCGTCGCATCGTCGCGTGATGCATCACGGTCTCCTGCGTGGCCTCGTCCGCGTTCAGGACGCCCGTGACACGGCCCTCGCTCATCACCACGACGCGGTGGGAGAGACGCAGGACCTCCGGAAGCTCCGAGGAGATCACGATGATCGACTTTCCCTGGACGGCCAGTTCGTTGAGGAGCCGGTAGATCTCCTCCTTCGCGCCCACGTCGATGCCCCGCGTCGGCTCGTCGAAGATCAGGATGTCGCAGTCCTTGACCAGCCACTTGGCGATCACCACCTTTTGCTGGTTACCGCCGGAGAGGTGCTTCGCGGCCTGGTGAACGGACGGCGTCCTGATCCTCAGGGAGGCGACCAGCTCGGCGGACTTCGCGCGCATCGCCCGGTCCTTGACGAAACCGCCGACGGCGAAGAGCTCGCTCATCGAGCTGAGTGCGATGTTGCTGTTCACGTCCTGTTCGAGCAGCAGTCCGAGGCTCTTGCGGTCCTCGGAGAGATAGCCGATGCGATGCCTGGCCGCCTCGGCGGGACTGCCGATCCTGACGGCCCTGCCGCGGAGTTCGAACGTGCCCGATTCGATCTTGTCCGCCCCGACGAGCGCCCGGGCGACCTCGGTGCGCCCCGCTCCCATCAGGCCCGCGAAGCCCAGAATCTCGCCCTCGTACAGTTCGAAGGACACGTCCCTCAGCAGCGACTTGGTGGACAACCCCCGTACCGACAGGGCCACTTCACGGTCGGCGCGGACGCCTTCCGGCCGTGCGTCACTGGCCAGTTCCCGTCCCACCATCATGGAGATGACCTCCTTCATGGTGGTGGCCTCGGTGTCGACGGTGCCGATGTACCTGCCGTCACGGACGACCGTGATCCGGTCGCTGATGGTCTTCAACTCGTCCATGCGGTGCGAGATGTAGATGACACCCGTGTTCTCACGGACGAACCTGCGGATCAGCCCGTGCAGCGTCGCGACCTCGGCGTCGTTCAGCGCGGCGGTCGGCTCGTCCATGATCAGCACCTTGGCGTCGTACGACAGGGCCTTGGCGATCTCGACCATCTGCTGCTGCGCCACGGTCAGGTTGCCGACCAACTTTCTGACATCCAGCGGGAGTTCCAGCCGGTCGACCAGGTCCTGCGCCTGAGCGTTGAGCCCCCGCTCGTCCAGCAGGAATCCGAACCTCCTGACCGACGGTTCCCGCCCGATGAAAATGTTCTGAGCCACCGTCAGGTCGGGCATCAGGTTGAACTCCTGATGGATGATGCTGATGCCCAGCTCAAGTGCCTGTTTGGGTCCCGTGACATGCAGGGGCTCGCCGCGCAGCCGGAAGTGTCCGGTGTCCGCCGCGTGGATACCCGACAGCAGTTTCATCAGCGTGGACTTGCCAGCCCCGTTCTCCCCGACCAGCGCCAGCACTTCGCCCCCGCGAAGGTCCAGCCGCATGTCCGACAGCGCCTGGACGCCGGGGAAACCCTTGCTGACGCCCTCCAGTTCGAGCAGCGGCGTGTCGGTCGTGGTCCGCTCCGTCCGCTGCGATCCACCGGTGCGAAGCGGCTGATTCCCCGACGGCATGACACCTCCAGAAATCGATTTCTGGCAGCGTAGGGGTGGCCCTGAGGCGCGTCAACGGTTGCGTCCGCCTTTGTTGGCGGCGCCCGCGACGCGGCCCGGAGGGCGGTACGTACGCCCGCAAGCACGCACGCCCAGGCCTGTGACCTGCGGACATCCGGAGCGGCGGGAGGGAAAGTGAGAGGCACAGGTAATCTCTCGGCATCATGGCAACCATTTACGAGGTCGCAGCTCTGGCCGGGGTCTCTCCGGCCACCGTCTCCCGTGTCCTCAATGGCGCCCCGGTCGGACAGCCGTACGCCGACAAGGTCCGCCAGGCGGCGGAGACGCTGAACTACAAGCCCAATCGCACCGCGCGTACGCTGCGCCGCCGCTCGGCAGAGGTGATCGCGCTGATCATCCCCGACATCGAGAACCCGTTCTTCACGGCGCTCGCCCGAGGCGTCGAGGACCGGGCGCAGGCGGAGGGGTACTCCGTGGTCCTGTGCAACACCGACGATCGCCAGGACAAGGAGGCCAAGTACCTCGAGATCGCGCTGTCGGAACACATGGCCGGCGTCATCCTCGCTCCGGCGTCCGACCACACCAACCTCGACACCGTGATCGCACGGAGGACGCCGGTGGTGGTCGTCGACCGGACCGCGCACCACAACGACGTCGACGCCGTGGTGGTGGACAACGCGGCCGGCGGCCGGACCGCGACCGTGGCCTTGTACGACCAGGGCTTCTCCCGGGTCGCATGCATCACCGGCCCCTCCGACGTGGAGACGGCCGAGCAGCGGGCCGCCGGCTGGCGCGAGGTGTTCACCGCCCGCAGCCCCGAGGCGGTGCCCGACGACTACCTCCGCTTCGCCGACTACCGCGTCGACGGCGGATTCGCGGCCATGGCGGAGCTGATGAAGCTGCCCGAGCCGCCCGACGCGGTGTTCGTGGCCAACAACCTGATGTCGCTGGGTGCGTTGCAGTGCCTGAGTGAGCTGAACCAGGCCCCGCCCGCCCTCGGTATGGTCGCGTTCGGCGACCTCCCGTACGGCATCCTGACTCCGGCGGGCGTCTCGGTCATCCACCATCCGGCCCGCGAGATCGGCGTGGTCGCGGCTCGTCTCCTGATCGAGCGCATCAACGGCGACACCCAGCCGAGCCGTACGGTCGTCCTCCCGACCAGCCTGGACTGAACGACAGACACCCGAATGACAGACGCCCGAGCGACAGACACCCCATAACCACGCCAACACCCCGTACGCGGCCGGTCTATTGACTGAGAAATCGATTTCTGTCAGCCTGCCGGGCATGACGGTCCCAGCAGTTATCGGCGTGGACATCGGCACGTCCAGCAGCAAGGGGGTGCTCGTCACCCTCGACGGTCGGGTGCTCCGCAGCGCCACTCAGCAGCATCCGGTCAGGCGGCCCCGCCCGGGCTGGGTCGAAATGGACGCCGAGACATGGTGGCAGGAGTTCCTTCAGCTCAGCCGGCAACTGCTCGAGCAGGAGGAGGCGGAGGTCGTCGCCGTAGGGGTGAGCGGCATGGGCCCGTGCGTGCTGCTGACCGACGAGGCCGGGGTGCCCCTGCGGCCCGCCATCCTCTACGGCATCGACACCCGCGCCACAGCGCAGATCGCCCGGCTCGACCACCAGTTGGGCGCCGACGAGATCCTGCACCGATGCGGTTCGGCACTCTCCACACAGGCGGCCGGCCCCAAGGTCGCCTGGGTCGCCGACAACGAACCCGAAATCTTCGCACGGGCCCGTCGCCTGTTCATGCCGAGTTCCTGGCTGGTCCACAAACTGACGGGTGAGTACGTCCTGGACCAGCACTCGGCCAGCCAGTGCACCCCGCTGTACGACACCAGGAGCCGTCAGTGGCACCAGCCCTGGGCCGATCTGATCGCACCCGACCTCGAACTGCCTCCCCTGCGCTGGCCCGGTGAGGTCGCCGGGGTCGTGGGCCGCGAGGCCGCCGCCTTCACCGGGCTCCCCGCGGGCATCCCGGTGATCACCGGCACGATCGACGCCTGGGCCGAGGCGATCAGTGTCGGCGCGCAGGGCGTGGGCGACCTCATGCTGATGTACGGCACCACCATGTTCCTGGTGAACACCGTTCCCGACCTGGCGACCAGCCCCTGCCTGTGGGGAACGGTCGGCGCGCTTCCGGACACCCGCAATCTCGCAGGCGGCATGGCCACGTCCGGCGCCATCACCGGCTGGCTGCGCGACCTGTTCGGAGCGTCGAACTACCACGGGCTGATGCAGCTCGCCGAACGCTCGACACCCGGCGCGAACGGCCTGCTCATGCTGCCGTACTTCGCCGGCGAGCGAACCCCGGTCATGGACCCGGACGCACGGGGTGTCATCGCCGGTCTCACCCTGTCCCACACCCGCGGCGACCTGTACCGCGCGGCGCTGGAAGCGACCGGTTTCGGGGTACGCCACAACATCGCGGCCATCGAGGAGGCCGGTGGCGACGTCCGCCGGATCGTCGCCGTGGGGGGCGGCGCACAGGGTTCCCTGTGGACCCAGATCGTCTCCGACATCACCCAACGCCCACAGGAGATCCCCTCGCAGACGATCGGCGCGAGTTACGGCGGCGCGTTCCTGGCGGCACAGACGGTCGGCGAGTTCTCCATCGAGGCCTGGAACCCGATCGAGGAGATCCGCGAACCGCGCCCGCACCTGGCCAAGAAGTACGACGAGCTCTACGCGGCCTACCTCGACCTCTACCCCAGCACACGCACCATCGCCCACACGCTCGCGGCTCAGCAGGAGCGCTGACACAGCAGATCACGGACGCATACGAACGAAGGAGTCGCCCGATGAGCAGCTACCGCATGCCCGCCCACACGGAATCACCCCAGGCGGACCCCCACACCGTGTATCTGGTGGCGAACGGCGATCTGCGCCCCGCCGCGAACGTGACCTGCTGGCCGGCGCAGCAGCAGCTCGAATCCGATCTGGCCGCCGCCGTCACGTCGCTCGGCTGGCGGCTGCGGCGTGGCCACGAGGTCGACGAGGCGAAGGGACACGGCTTCATCGACAGCCAGCGCGCCGGAATCGACGTCTTCAGGACGCTGCCCCCGAACGCACCGCTGATCGTGGCGGAGGCGGTCTGGCAGTACAGCCACCACCTGCTCGCCGGACTGCGCAGTCACCAGGGCCCCATTCTGGTCGTGGCGAACTGGAGCGGACAATTCCCGGGCCTGGTGGGGCTGTTGAACCTCACCGCCAGCCTGACCAAGGCGGGCAAGCCGCACTCTGCCCTGTGGAGCAAGGACTTCACCGACGACTGGGCCCTGGCCGGTCTCAAGTCATGGCTGAACACAGGTGAGTTGACCCACGACCAGAGTCATGTACGCCCGCTGCCGTCGTCCTCGTTGTCCGGTCCCGAAGTCAAACTCGGCCGGGCCCTGGCGGCCCAGCTCTCCACCGAGAAGGCGATCATCGGTGTCTTCGACGAGGGCTGCATGGGCATGTACAACGCCATCTTCGACGACGAGTTGATCAACCCGCTCGGAATCTACAAGGAGCGGCTCTCCCAGAGCGCCCTGTTCGCCGAGATGAACACGGTCACCGACGACGAGGCCCGGGCGGTCCGCGCCTGGCTCGACACCGCGGGCCTGACCTTCCACATCGGCACCGACGAAGCCACCGAGTTGACCGACGACCAGGTGCACACCCAGTGCAAGATGTACGTCGCCGCGCTCCGCATCGCCGACGACTTCGGCCTGGACGCGGTCGGCATCCAGTACCAGCAGGGCCTCAAGGACCTCGTCCCGGCGAGCGACCTCGTGGAGGGACTCCTCAACAACGTCCAGCGCCCGCCGGTCCGCAGCCGGGACGGTGCGCGCGAGCTGTACGCGGGCGCTCCGCTCCCCCACTTCAACGAGGTGGACGAGGGCGTCGCCGTCGACGCCCTCGTGACCAACCGCGTATGGACCGCGATGGGGCTCGATCCCGCCACCACCCTCCACGACATCCGCTGGGGAGAGCAGTACGGCGACGACTTCGTCTGGGTCTTCGAGATATCCGGCGCGGTTCCGGCCTCCCACAACGGCGGTTACGAGAAGTCGTACAGCATGCGTCAGCCGCCCATATACTTCCCGCTCGGCGGCGGCACGCTCAGTGGCGTGTCGAAGCCGGGGGAGATCGTCTGGTCGCGCGTGTTCATCATGGACGGCGCCCTGCACGTCGACCTCGGGCGCGGGACTGTACCGGAGCTTCCCGCCGAGGAGACGCAGCGCCGCCTCGACGCCACGACGCCCCAGTGGCCGATCATGCACGCGGTGCTGCACGGCGTCGGTCGGGACCAGTTGATGGCGCGTCACAAGGCCAATCACCTCAACGTCGCCTACGGCCCGGACGCGCAGACAGCCGACAAGGCCCTCCTGGCGAAGGCGGCGATGTTCGAGGCTCTCGGGGTGCAGGTGCACCTGTGCGGCGATGTGACCTTGGAATGAGAAGGTAGCCGAGCCACTCAGGCCGATATGAAGGGTCGTTGGTCATGTCCATCATCCACCGCACAACCATGAAGCCCACCAAGCTGGAGCTTCTGGAACCGTGGCTTCCCACGCAGCCTTGGTACGCGGGCGAGGGAGAGCGCCCTACCTTGGCCAAGGCAGGCGGCTTCCGGCTCGACGACCCCAAGGGTGAGGTCGGTATCGAGTTCATGGTGGTCATCGACGACTCCGGCGACGAGCCGATCGCGTACCACATCCCGCTCACCTACCGTGGGGCGCCGATCGAGGGAGCCGATGACGCCCTCATCGGCATGTCCGAGCACGGGGTCCTCGGGAAGCGGTGGATCTACGACGGCACCCACGACCCGGTCCTCGCCGCGCAGTTGCTCGCTCTCCTTCAGGGCGACGCCGAACCGCAGGCCCAGAGTGTGTCCGACACCCCGGACCCGTCCGTGCTCAGCTCCTTCGCGGCCAGCGGCGGTCGAGCCTCGGTCAAGTCCTCGACCACTGCTCATGGACGCGAGGGGACCGAACTCCGCCTGGAGCTCACCATCGACGGTGAAGTCGTCACTGAACCGGCTGGACCGGCGCAGGAGTTGATTATTCGGGTGACGCGCGTTCTCCGCCCGGGAGGACCGGCCAGCGGTGCGGCAGAAGCCGGTACGGCGGACGCCGGTGCGGCGGAGGCCGGTACGGCAGAGCCCCTCGGGCATGTCACCGCCGGCTGGAGCCTGCCCGAGAGCACCGAGAGCCGCGGCGCGTTCGCCGTCGTACTCGGCTCGTAGTCGGCTGAGCAGGTGGGCACGCCGTCGATGCGCTCGACGGCGTGCGCTTCCATCCTCGGGAGCCCCCGGACCGGGCCCGGCTCCAGGGTCCTAGCCGATCGGCACGGCCTGCCCCGTGACTCGGGTGCGGGTGTCCTGCGGGTCCACGTCGATCCGCAGGTCACTGGGGCGGCCCATGTCCTCGCCCTGGCGAATGGTGATCGTGGCGGGGTGGGTCACGATCCCCACCGTACGGAGGTACCCGCCGAACGCCGCAGCAGCCGCTCCGGTCGCCGGATCCTCCACGACACCACCGACCGGGAACGGGTCGCGGGCGTGGAAGCGCTCCGCCGACTCACGCCACACCAGGTGCAGAGTGGTCCAGCCATGACGCCGCATCACCTCGGCGAGACCGTCGAAGTCGTAGTCCAGGTCCGCCAGACGCGCTCGGGAGGCGGCGGCCAGGACCAAGTGGTCGTTGCCACCGAACGCCAAGTGCGGCGGCAGTTCCGGGTCCAGGTCGTCGGGAGCCCAGCCGAGGGCTTCGAGCGCGGATGCCAGTTCGGTGCGTTCGGCGGGGCGGGATCGAGTGGGAACGCTGGTGAGTGTGGCCAGCACCGCGCCCTTGTCGTCCACCCTGGTGGCCACGGGGACCTCGCCCGCAGGTGTGTCGAGGACGATCTCGCCCGGGCCCAGCCTCTCGGCCAGGGCCACGGCGAGGGCCACGGTCGCGTGTCCGCAGAAGGCCACCTCGGCGAGCGGGCTGAAGTACCGGACCCTGAACCGCCGTGCCCCTTCGTCGTGGGCGGTCACGAAGGCCGTCTCCGAATAGCCGACCTCTGCCGCGATGGCGAGCATCGCCGCGTCGTCGAGCGTCGAGGCATCGAGCACGACCCCGGCGGGGTTGCCTCCCGCCGGATCGTGGGTGAAGGCCGAATAGCGCAGCGTCTCGGTGGTCGGCTCGGGAAAGGTCACGGCGCTCGTCCCGTTCGCGTCGGAGGAGGTCATGGCTCCACGCTGCCACCGTGCACCCATCGAGTCCAACGATCAATATCAGCCATGCCGATCATGCCAGGCGGGTTGAGCGTCCAGGCGCGAAGTATTTCAAGCAGCGCCCCAAAGCCCACGAAGATCCACATCGCAGCGCGGCCGGGCGGCCATCCGTCCCCTCGGGGATCTGACCGGCGAGTGCCCGCAGAGGCCCCGTGCATCCGATACCCCCACGCCCCTGCCGGTGAGCGCATGTGTGCGTCCCCGCATCCTGGGCACTCACTGTGACGACAGGGACAAGCGGGACATCACGGCCTGCGTGGCCGGTGTACCGAGAGGAACTGGTGGTCATCCGTGCCGAACGAACCCGAGAACCCGCACCGCGTCACGATCACCGCCGACGGGCCGCTGCTCGTGGCAGGCCCGGTCGAGGTCACCTGCGCCGACGGCACCGTCGTCACCTCACGGCGCTTCACCGTCGCGCTCTGTATGTGCCGCCGCAGCCGCATCTACCCCTGGTGCGACACCAGTCATCGCCGCTCCCGCCCGCCGGACCAGAACCCCAGGGGGCCGACATGACAACCGACAGGGCACTCCCTCAACTCCCGTTGCTACGGGGCGAGTTGTCTGACGCTGTCCTCTCGGCGCTGCGCGGCGGCCAGACGCCTCTTCCGCCTGCGAACACGTTCGATCCGTACGGCGAAGACCTCCAGCTGGCGCTCTACCTTCTCTACGAACTCCATTATCGGGGCTTCGAGGGCGTGGACGACGACTGTGAATGGGACCCCGGGCTCCTGGCCCTTCGCCGCCCCCTGGAGCGGCGGTTCCTCGAAGCCCTGCGTCGCGACGCGGTTCCGTGCGCAAGTGCCGATCAGGCGCTGGCCGCGCTGCTGGTGGAACCCGTCGGAGATCCCGTCGGGGATGAGGACACCAGCGTCAGCCGCCATCTGCAGCGCGCGGGCGAGCTGTGGCAGCTCAGGGAGTACGCGGCGCTGCGCTCCCTCTACCACCTCAAGGAGGCCGACCCGCACGCCTGGGTCATCCCCCGACTGCGCGGCCGGGCCAAGGCGGCCATGGCGGCCGTGGAGTTCGACGAGTTCGGTGCCGGACGTGCGGACGAGATCCACGCCCACCTGTTCGCCGAGCTCATGCGGGACCTGGGCCTGGAGACGGCGTACGGCCACTATGTCGAACACGCCCCCGCCGGGATGCTGGCCACCGTGAACGTCATGTCCCTGTTCGGGCTGCACCGCGCTCTGCGCGGAGCCTTGGTCGGGCACTTCGCCACGGTCGAAGCGACCTCGCCGCCGAGCTCCTACCGCCTGGCCACGGCTCTGCGTGGCGTCGGCGCAGGGGCCGCCGCGCAGCGGTTCTACGACGAACACGTGGAGGCGGACGCCGTCCATGAACAGGTCGTACGCCGCGATGTGGTCGGCGGACTCCTGGCCGTCGAGCCGCACCTCGAAGCGGACGTCGCCTTCGGGGTGCAGGCCACCTGCCTGCTCGAAGACCGTTTCGCCGCAAGGGCCTTGACCGCATGGCGGCGCCGGCAGAGCGCACTGCGCGTGCCGTTGGCCGACGACGAAGGAAGGAGAAGCGTCCCGTGACCGAGGATCCCACCCGCAAGCACCCACGCCCCGACTTTCCCGCACAGGAGCAGCAGCATCCGGGCTGGACCGGCCCGATGGACCCGCCGCCCGACCATGGCGAGGACTCCTACGAGGGCAGCGGGCTCCTACGCGACCGCACGGCGGTGGTGACCGGCGGCGACTCCGGCATCGGCCGGGCCGTCGCCCTCGCCTACGCGCGTGAAGGAGCCGACGTCCTGTTCACCTACCTGCCCGAGGAGGGCAGCGAGGCCGCCGTGACCACCCGCCTCGTCGAGGACGCCGGCCGCAAGGCCGTGGCGGTGCCCTGCGACATTCGTGACGAGGAGCAGTGCCGCCGGCTGGTGGAGCGTGCGGTCGCCGAGTTCGGTCGCATCGACATTCTGGTCAACAACGCCGCGTACCAGATGTCCCAGCCGGACGGGATCGAGGCGATCTCGACCGAGCAGTTCGACCGGGTCGTCCGCACGAACCTGTACGGAATGTTCTGGCTGTGCAAGATGGCCCTGCCGCACATTCCGGCGGGCGGTTCCATCATCAACTCCACGTCCGTGCAGGCGTACAAGCCGAGCCCTCACCTGTTGGACTACGCGATGACCAAGGGCGCGATCGTGACGTTCACGCAGGGTCTCGCGCAGATGGTGATCGGTGACGGTGTGCGCGTCAACGCCGTGGCCCCGGGACCCGTGTGGACGCCGCTGATTCCGGCGACGATGCCCGACACCGTCGAGTTCGGCAAGCAGTCGCCGCTCGGCCGTCCCGCCCAGCCCGCCGAGTTGGCGCCCGCCTACGTCTTCCTCGCCTCGCCGAGAGCGAGCTTCATCACCGGGGAGATCCTGAACGCGACCGGTGGCACTCCGCTGCCGTAGTCGCCTCGATGCGGGTACTCGGTTCAGCGTGCCCGTCCGCGCGGCGGATTCGCTGCCCGCGCGGTACTCGCGACACACGAAGGAGGACAGTCATGAGCACGGTGAGGGAATCGGTCGAGGTCGACGTTCCGGTTCGGACCGCCTACAACCAGTGGACGCAGTTCGAGGAGTTTCCGAACTTCATGGAGGGCGTGGAGGAGGTCGTACAGATCGACGACATCCACAACCACTGGACCACCAAGATCGCGGGTGTGGAACGGGACTTCGACACCGAGATCGTGGACCAGCTCCCGGACGACAGGATCACCTGGCGCTCGATCAGCGGTGCCCCCCAGCAGCGCGGCATGGTCCGCTTCCAGAGCCTGGGCGACGACCGCACCCGCGTGGAACTCGTCATGGACGTCGAAGCGAGTGGGCCGGCCGAGACGGTGGCCGACCTGATCGGAACGTTCGACCGACGCGTCAAGGGCGACATGCGGCGCTTCAAGGAGTTCATCGAGTCGCGCGGCGGCGAGTCCGGCTCGTGGCGCGGCCGTGTCACCCCGGGTTGAACGCTCCTCCGGCCGGTGGCCGCCCCATCACGCGGCCACTGGGCGGTCGTCCGTTGCGGACAACGAACGCCTCACCACGCCTCAGGACGGCCGTCCGCCGAACCGCCAGTGGTGCACCTCGATGCCGGCGTACCGGTCCGGAGTCAGGACGGCACGTGCCGTGTCCGGGCCCGACGCCCGGACCAGCGCCGCCGTACCCAGCCAGGTGGCGCCGTCGTCGGACAGCAGCGGCCCGTACGCGATCAGTTCGTCCCGATCGGGCGGCACCTCGAGGTCGGAGGCCCGTCCCGAGCCGAGGCCGAGCACGAGGTACCGGTTGCCACCGGTCCGGCCACCAGGGAAGTCCCACATGGTGCGCCCGAGCATGTTGCGCCACCGTCGCAGCATCACGTCCCGATGGACGCCGGCCTGATAGTTGGGCTCGTCGAAGGCGAACACGCGAGCGGCGGCAGGATCCGGCAGGTCGACGATGTGCACACTGCCGGTGGGCGTGTCCCCATCGTCGGCGAAGGTCGGGCCGCGGGCGATCATCTCCTTCGCATACCGGTCCATGTAGGACCAGTGCTCTTCCAGTAGTTCGTCACGCAGCGGCGGGGAGCCGGGCCGATCCCGGTGGAAACAGAAGAACTCCATGTCCACAGTCCTTACCACCGTGCGCCAAGGCAGGGCGACAGACTTATCGCCCGTCGACCGGCGACAAGCACAGGCAACGCGCTCCAGGAGGTGCGTGGGACGAGGACAGCACGATGTACTGCACCCCATGGCCGACTACCTCCAACGTCATTCCACCGACTGGGTCGAGTACTTCACGAGCCAAGGCCATTCCGCGGTACGGCCACTGGCAGCGGGCGTCGAAGGCGCCGTCTACCGCCTCGGCAACGGCATCGTCGCCAAGGTGTGGAGCGGTCGGCCGCCGGCTGACCTCGGCCTGATCCGTCAGGTCTACGCGGACATCGCCCACCACCCCCTCCCCTTCGCCACCCCGCAGATCCTCGCCACCGAGGACCGGGACGGCACACTTGTCACATACGAACGCGAGTTGCCCGGCTCACCGCTACGAGTCGACGCCGGGGACTCGCAACCGGCACCCGCCCCGGTCCTGACCGCACAGGAGAAGGACGTACTGCTCACCGTGCTGCGCGGCCTGGCTTCCGTGCCCGGGTCCGCCGCGATGCGGCGACTGACGGTCCAGGGTGACGACCGACCGTTGTGGGAGGGCCACAGTCGGTTCCCCGACGCGCTCGCCGCCCTGGTCCAGCGTGCCGCGCGCCGTCACGGGGACGTGCTCGGTGCGGCCGTACCAGCACTGGCCACGGTGATCGAGCAGACCACCCGCGCACTGAGGGACCTGCCGAGCGCACCCCTCACCGTCGTCCACGGAGACCTGGTCGCCCCCAACATCCATGTCGACGACGCCGGTCATCCGGTGGCGGTCCTGGACTTCGGGTTCTTCACCACGGCCGGCGACCCGGCTTTCGAGGCCGCGGTGGCGGCAGCCGTCTGGGACATGTACGGCCCCGACGCCGCACGCCACACAGAGGAACTCACCAGGACACTCGCAATGGAACTGAACCACGACGAGAAGACCCTGACCCTGTATCAGACCGCGTACGCCCTGACCACCTACGACCTGTTCAGCCAGGACGGCAGCGACGGCCACTTCCACTGGTGCGCGGCACTCCTCAACCGCCACGCACACACCAGCCCGGGCCGCCTGCTCTGAGCTGCCGCACCGGTCAGAAGAGCCGCCGAAGGAGGAACCACTGACAATCACTCCGGGACCGGTCTCCGGAGCCGTGTGCGCAGGTTCGAATCCTGCCGAGGGCACCACCTGCGCAGCAGGTCAGATGGTCACAGGTTCCTCGTTCTATGCGAACGGGGGGCCTGTTTCATGATCGGATGCCGTTTGGATGCCACATGCCCCGTCCTTCGATGGGAGCGGATGCCCCGCTCCAGCGTGGCCCTGCACCGATCCGCCGTCAGTGGGCCCCTGGCTGGAGGGGCTACTCCGTTCCCGGCCGTCGTCGGCATCATGGCCGCCAACGGCAGTCAATGGGGTCGGCCCATCTGAGTGGCCTGCTTCGGGGCGCGGGCACACAACTTGGCGTGCACGGTAATGACACTGCCGGCGCCGGTGGCTCCATGATTGGGTACCTCTTCGGCCTCCTCGTCATGACGGATCGGCTCGTTGCAGCGCGCACAGCACGTCATGGGCGTAGCTCCAAGGCCAAGGCACGCAGCCCGCGCCGGACCTCGCAGCGGGTGGGGTCGTCGACGCACTCCTTGCACGCCCCCGGATGCGCCTTGTACTGGGCCAGCGTGGCCTTCAGCGTGCAGGCCCGGCAGCCGCGGGGGAACCAGCGACCGACGACGCCGAGAATGCTTTCGTAGCGCTGCCCCAGGTCTTGCGCGGTGTCGCCGTGCAGCTCGCTGTCGCACCAGACACAGCCCGCACCGCGCAGTTGGGTGGGCGACAGCAGCATCGCGCGGGGCAACGGGAGCGCGGTGAGAGCCCGCCTGGTGGGGTCGCCGCCTACTACGCTCACGCTCACACTGCCACTCCTCTCGGGTGGTGAGGCCATGAACAGGACCGTAGGATGGGAGGTTGCTCACCACATCTGGAGTTGCGCGAAGTTTCTTGACTATCTGCCGGAGTTGCGCAACGTTTCCCACACGGGTCAACTGGAGGCGATGTCTCGGCTGTTGGCCTCGGGGAGACTGGCCCGCATCCGCTGCACCTGTCGGAGGGGAACCATGCGCAACCTTCGCTTCAACGGCACCGGCTCTGGCGGCGGAGGCTGCCCCAGCATCCATGAGGACCTCGACAGCGGAGAGGTCATCGTCCACGGGCCACCGCTCACCGACCCCGACGACGTGGCCCAGCTCCAACACCTCGGCGCCGGCGAAGTGGCCGTTGTCGTACCGCGCAACACCTTGGTGGACTTCGGGCCGCGCGACGGGACGCCCCGGCTCATCAACGCCGAGGACGAATTCGACCGCCTCTTCTCGACCTTCGACCACACCGCGTGGCGACTGGAGACCCGGCGCCGCTACGCCAGTGACGAACAGACGGAAGAGTGGCCACAGTTCGCCAAGGGGCAGCGGATCGACTGGGACTACGACGATGCCTGGTGCCGCAACCTCCGCGCGCAGACCCGCCAGGGCAAACGGTTCGAACGGGTGCGGCTGGTCGACAGCCCCGCCACGCCCGGCCAGCTGTACCTGCGCAGCAACGCCGCCCGGAACTGCGCCGTCGGCGAGGACATCCGCACCCTCTCCCGCGCCCGCGCCGAGCGGCTGCACTTGCCGGACGAGGACTTCTGGCTCTTCGACTCCCGGCTCGTGGCCCGGCTGCTCTTCGACATGGACGACCACCTCACGGGCATTGAACTCATCACGGAGCCGGCCGCCGTGAACCGCTATTGCCAGGCACGGGACGCGGCCTGGCACTATGCCGTTCCGTACGCCAAGTTCGAGATCAACACATGACGTGAGGTCCGGTGAGCACTGACTACCAGCAGGCCCGTGAGGCTCTGGGCCTCTCTCTACGGGAGCTGAGGCTCACGGCCCCAGGCGGTCGCCTCACCGGCGAGCTGCTCGCCGAACGCCTCGGCAGCAACTGGACCAAGTCGAAGGTCAGCAAGCTGGAGAACGGCCGGCAGACCGCGACCGCCGATGAACTCCAGGCGTGGGCCGAAGCAACCGGGCATCCCGAGGCGCGCGACGGCCTGCTGGCCCAATTGCGCAGCTTCGAGTCGCACATCCGGTCGTGGCGTCGGCAGCTGGCATCCGGCCATCGCCCCGTGCAGGAAGCAATCACAGCCGAGCACGACCGCACGCGGGTGCTGACCATCTGGGAGAACGTGCTCGTTCCCGGCATGCTCCAGACAGCCGACTATGCCCGACATGTCCTCACCCGGCACGCCAACCTCATGCAGTCGCCCCGGGACACCGAGGACGCCGTACGGACCCGCATCCGCCGGCAAGAGGGCCTCTACGAACCAGGCCGGAAGTACCGGATCCTGATATGGGAAGGCGCCATACACTCGCTGGTCTGCCCGCCCTCCGTCCTGGCCGCTCAGCTGGACCGCCTGGCATCGGTCATCGGCCTGGACACCTTGGAACTTGGCATCGTTCCCTTCACTGCGTCCCTCGAGATCTATCCGGGCAACGGCTTCTGGATCTACGACGAACGCCGGGTAGTCGTAGAAGACTGGCACGCCGAGCTGTGGCTGGACGACACCGACTCCATCGCCACCTACCTACGAGTCTGGAACATGCTGCGGAAGTCAGCGGTGTACGGGACCGACGCCCAGAACCTGATCACTCGCGTGCAGCGATCTGTGTGTCCGCACTAATACGGCCCGCCCTTGGGCCCGGCCAGACCGGGCGCTCCAGTGCTCCCTGGTGCCGTCAGCTCTGCCCTTCCCGCCCACCAGAATGCCGACCTCCCGGCCACCGCACAGAACTTCAAGCCCCACGCAACCGTGTCGGATCCCAGCTGGTGAACCGCTCCGGGATCGGTGGAGGCTCTATGCGTTGGCTCCAGCCGCCGGTTGGGGCTGGTGTTGAGCGTAGTAGTTGGTCTCGTGCTCGTGCGGCGGGATGTCGGCGATTGCGGTGTGGAGGCGCTGATTGTTGAACCAGTCGACCCATTCCGCGGTGGCGAGTTCGACGTCGGCGAGGCCGTGCCAAGGCCTGCGGGGCCTGATCAACTCGGTCATGTAGAGGCCGATCTGGGACTCCGTGAGCGCGTTGTCCAGAGCGTCGCCGACGGTGCCGATCGAGGCGTCGATGCCGGCCTCGAGGAGGTGCGCTGCGAACGCGAATGACGTGTATTGCCCGGGTTCAACCAGTCGTTGCAACACCCCTGGTCAGAGGAGTGTGTTGTGGGACGACCAGCGGGTTGGATGACGGAGTTGACGGGGCGGTCGCCCATGAAGTCGCCGGGACGGCCCTCGACTCGGCGGGAGGTCGAGAGACTGTTCTGGCGAGAGATTGCCAAGGGGCTGACCAGTGAGGATGCGGCTGTCGCTGTCGGGGCGGCGCCGGCGGTGGGCACCCGGTGGTTCCGGCATGCTGGCGGGAGGCCGCAGATCGATCTTGCCGTCTCGGGCCGCTACCTCTCGTTCGCCGAACGCGAGGAGATCGCCCTGTTGCGCGTGCAGGGCGCCGGAGTAAGGGAGATAGCCCAGCAGCTGGGTCGGGCACCCTCGACGATCTCCCGGGAGCTGCGGCGCAACGCGGCCACCCGCGGTGGCAAGCTCGAGTACCGGGCCTCGGTCGCGCAGTGGAAGGCCGACCTGGTAGCTCAGCGGCCCAAGGAGGCGAAGCTGGCCGGGAACGAGCGGCTGCGGGAGTACGTGCAGGACCGCCTGCTGGGCGTAGTCCGAGCCCCGGACGGCACCGTACTTCCCGGGCCGCAGGTTCCTGAATGGAAGGGGCGCAACAAGCCGCACCGCAAGGACCGCCGGTGGGCGAACGCCTGGAGCCCGGAGCAGATATCGGCCCGCCTGAAGATCGACTTTCCTGAGGACCAATCCATGCGTATCAGCCACGAAGCGATCTACCAGTCCCTCTACATCGAGAGCCGCGGTGGCCTCAAACGCGAGCTCGTGGCCTGCCTGCGCACCGGCCGCGCCCTGCGCGTCCCACGGGCCAGGTCTCGCAACAAGCCAGGCGGCCACGTCACGAAGGACGTGGTGATCAGCCAGCGGCCCGCCGAAGCCGCCGACCGCGCCGTGCCGGGACACTGGGAGGGAGACCTGATCATCGGGCTGAATCGGTCGGCGATCGGCACGCTTGTGGAACGAACGACCCGCTACACCATGCTCGTTCACCTTCCACGAGCCGAGGGCTACGGCACCATCCCACCGATCAAGAACGGGCCCGCATTGGGCGGCTACGGCGCCGTGGCCATGAAGGATGCCCTGGCCACCACGATGACCACCCTGCCCGACCAGCTCCGCCGGTCACTGACCTGGGACCGCGGCAAGGAGCTGGCCGCTCACGCCCAACTCACGGTCGAGACCGGGCTGCCCGTCTACTTCGCAGACCCACA
This sequence comes from Streptomyces sp. NPDC046805, assembly GCF_040645355.1. Taxonomy (NCBI): domain Bacteria; kingdom Bacillati; phylum Actinomycetota; class Actinomycetes; order Kitasatosporales; family Streptomycetaceae; genus Streptomyces; species Streptomyces sp. NPDC046805. The sequence continues at coordinate 34,572 of NZ_JBEYYC010000030.1, forward strand.
CGCTCCCTGGCAGCGGGCCACGAATGAGAACACCAACGGGCTGTTGCGCCAGTACTTCCCCAAGGGCACCGACCTGTCCCGATGGAGCGCCGACGAACTGTCCGCCATCGCCGCGGTCCTCAACTCCCGCCCCCGTAAGACCCTCGAGTGGAAGACACCCGCGGAAGCCTTCGACGATCATCTACGATCAGTGCACGCCGGTGTTGCGACAACCGGTTGAATCCGCCTTGACTGCCTGCATCCGAATGATGAACCAGCCCCGGGCCAACGGGGGTTCCGGCACGGTCCCGGCGCCACAACGCCATGTCGAGGGCGTCGAGGACGAGCTTGGACCGTTTGCTGGTGGAGGCGGACCAGCCGACGATCGCCCGGGAGAACACGTCCACGACGAACGCGACGTAGACGACCCCGGACCAGGTGGCGACATAGGTGAAGTCGGCTACCCACCGCTCGTTCGGACGGGACGCGGTGAAGTCGCGCCGGAGCAGGTCACCGGCTCGCTCATGGCCGTCGTCCCGGACGGTGGTGCGGATCTTCTTCCCTCGCCGAGCGCCCTGGATGCCAAGGTCACGCATCAGCCGGGCGACGGTGCAGCGGGCCACCGGTATGCCTTCGCGGTGCAGCTGCCGCCAAACCTTTCGGATCCCGTAGACGCTGAAGTTGTCTGTGTGGACGCAGCTGATCTGCGTCCTCAGCTCCGCGTCGCGGACCGACCGGGTGCTGGGGGCGCGGTTCTTGGCGGCGTAGTAGGTGCTCGTCGCGATCTTCAGTCCGTGGCTGGTCAGGACCCGGCAGATCGGCTCGACTCCGAACACCTGGCGGTGTGCGTCGATGAACGCTACGAGCACTTCGACGGCCGGTCGAGCTTGACGCGAAGAAAGCCGAGGCCGCCTTGAGGATCTCGTTGGCTCGTCGCAGTTCGGCGTTCTCGGCCTTGAGCCGCTTGATCTCCGCGGCCTCCTCGGAGGTGACGCCGGGCCGCTGGCCGGCGTCGACCTGGGATTTGCGGACCCATGTCCGCACCGTCTCGGCGGCACCAATGCCCAGTTTCGCGGCGACCGCCTTCATCGCCGCCCATTCGGTTGGGTAGTTGGGACGGATCTCCGCGACCATGCGCACCGCACGCTCACGAAGCTCAGCAGGGTACGGGGACGGACGTGCCATGACTCGATCCTCTCAGGGAATCGAGCCTCCATCAGACCCGGAGCGGTTCATCTGCCCGGCCGAAACATTCCTTACAGATCGAGGCCGCTGATACTCGTCCGCATGCCCCATTGTTCGAATGACAGTGGCATTGTAGAGCCAGCTCAGATTACCCTCCCCGCCCGCACCAACCAGTTCCACCACCGGCAGCCCCCCGCCTGAGCACAGAGGCTGGCAGGATAGGTCACCGGTGGTTGGTCTGAGTAGATCCCCGGCCGGCCCCATGGATCCACGATAAAGCTGGGCACTGACACGGGCCTTGCTCCAGGAGCAGTGACCATCCAGCCGAGGCACTGTCACTCAAAGCCCGTTGAAGGGCAGCAGACGGCAACGCCCAACGAGGCGCACTTGCGGATCATTCGGCCAGGTGAGAGGCACAACAACTCCGGGCCTTGCCCCGGCCTAAGTTGCTTTGGGACGAAGAGGTCTCCGTGCCACAGCCGTGCCAGATGCAGGGGTCAGCAGCGGTCAACAAGGGTAGCTGGCGGGTGCATACGTGCCCCCTGACTCGGCCGCCGAAGCAGAAGGTCACCGCCCCGACACCCCAGCCTCTCTCCTTTAGCGGGGGTCGTCGGACGTGGTGAGTTCCGTTACCAGGATCTTCAGGGCGCCATCGAGGTAAGGGGCGATCTGCTCGGCGACGGTGCGGATCCTCGGTTCCGAGGCGACGTAGGTGCGCCAGAGCTTGAAGATCTGGAACAGCAGCAGCTTCGGCAGTTCGAGGATGCGCGCACCGATGGAATCGACGATCTCGGGTTCGTGTAGCAGGCCGACCACCCGGGTGTCCTTGACGGTGATCAGGCGTTCCAGCAGTTCGACGTTGCTGCCACATGCCAGGACCAACGCGCGCATGTCCCGGTGGGTGGCCAGTTCTCGGAAGAAGGAGACCACCTCGGCCGACATGGCGGTGCCGAGCCCCGAGGTTCCCGCCGTGCCCGAACGGACCCTGCGCAGCAGGGCCTGTGCCACCAGGAACTCCGCGAAGCTCTTGTGCGGGAAGTAGAGGACGTCAGGGGCCTTGCGTTCCAGGAAGCAGGCCGAGATGAGTTCTCTGCGGCACTCGTCGATCTCTTGGCCCTTCCGCAGAAAGGGAAGCACCAGCGCGTCGGTCACCTCCGAGTACCTGACGGACCGTGACTCACCGCTGCGCAGCATGGTCAGCGCCAGTTCCTGGGCGAACCGGGCGTGCTCCTCGGCGGAGGGACGAGGAACGGCCTGCTTCCGGATCTCGCGGTCGATGCAGAGCTGGATGAACCCCTCATACACCTTCGCGCGTTTCAGTGAATCCGCCGATATCTCCAGTTTCGGGAGGAGTTCAGCGATCATGGGAAGGTGCACCGGCCGGGCGAGCAGGCGAGCGATCTCGTCGTTCTCGCTGGCCAACCGCTGGAGTTGCGGAAGCTTGGTCTCCAACAGCGCGGCAATGTCTGGAGTACGGCTCAGGCAGAACCTCCGCAGGAACGTAATGGTGTCCTCGTGGCTGAAGGGGGCGATGTCGATCTGGAGGTAGCCGGTCGCCTGCTCGATGTAGGTTGCCGGCTTCCCGACCAGGATCTTCGCCTGCTCCTCGTCCGACGAGAACACCGTGGGCCGGCCGCAGATGATGACCTTCGCCTTGCCTCTGCTGAGGCGACCGATCTGTTCGAAGCTGTGGAAAAGGGCCTCCTGGGTCATCCCGTGCTTCATCTCGTCGAATCCGTCGAGGATCAGGAGGAGACGGCCGGATTCATTGAGCCGCTTGAAAGTCTGGAAGGTCCACGCCGTGCCGTAGCGCTGCTGGATTTCGTGAATCACCAGGCCTTCGATCGTCTGGTGGCCGCCGAAGTTGCGCAGTTCGATGAGGAGCGGGATGCGCCCGGTGGCGCTCTTGTCGAAGCTCACGGCGCATGAGTGGGCGATCTTGCGGGCGAAACTCGACTTGCCCGTTCCGTAGGAGCCGATCACGGCCAGGGACTGGGTGATGCCGTCGTCTCGCAGCCACTGTTGCACCAGGGGCTCGAGTTGGGTGATCTGCGAGCTGGTGCGGGCGGCGAGCACCTCCTGGAAGGACGACTCCGTGTACAGGGTCGGCTGGCTCTCCTCCGCGGTGCCCCGCGTGGACGCGACCCACTGCTCCGCCGCCTCCGCGTACCGGAGCAGTCCCGACTGCTCGGCAAACGTGATGAAGTCGGAGTGGAGCAGTCGGTGGTTGGCCGCGACCCAGTCCAGGTCGATGGCCCGGCACCTGGTCGGCATGTAGTAGTCGCTCAAATCCTGTTCGAAAGAGTCGATCATGCTGCGGACCAGTGCCTCGGGTCGCAGGATCTGCCCTGTGAGGTCCGCCAGCGTCAAGTGGAGCGTCCTCTTGCCGTCGAAGATCGAGCGGGCGTTCGCGACGATGCCCTTACGGGTGACGAGAACGATCTGATCGACGTCACCGTTCTGCAGCAGGGGCCAGTATCCCGACATCTCGGTCGCCACGCGCTCCCTGCTCAGGGCCCGCTGATAGTCCTTGCACTCGAAGACGATGGTCTGCACGGACCCGATCGGGCTGCGCGCCTCGCAGACGATGTCGACGTCCTTGCCGCCGATCCTCTTGTGTTCCGTGATCTGGATGTCCCCGCGGAGCGCCAGGATGGACCGCACGTCCCGTTCGAATTCCTCGCCGGGCTTGAAAGCGACGTCAGTCATACGACCCCACTCGGTTGCTCGCCGTCATGACTCTCGGAAGGGGCTGTCATCGTCTCCCCTCCCAGTTCGTCAATGATGCGCACGATGTTGTCGGCGATGTGGTGGCTGACTCGGGGCGCGATGACGAAGGGCTTCTCATGTGCCGTGATCCGGCGCTTTCCGCCCAGCCGCTCCGTGAGCCACGACGGCCAGCTTCGACGACGACCGGGCGGGATGGCCGTCAGGATGACGTCGAGGAGCACGGAGGAGGGGCTCGGCTCCATGATCTCGCAGGTCGCGCCGGCGGCTGTCAGGAGATCGACCGCGGCCTCGGCCTGCTCCCTGACGAAGGGCCCCAGCATGCTGGGTGCCTCGTCGGTGAGATCCTTGGATTCCTTGAGGCCCAGTTCCGTGATCTCCCTGATTACCTTGATGACCTGAATCTTCCGGTCACCTGCGTGCGCGAGCACCACCCAGGTGTCACTTGGCGTGGAGGCGACCGCGACCAGGTCGCTTTCCTGCTGAGGCTCGACCGCCATGTGACCGGGCGTCGGCTCCGGCCAGGTTTCGGTGACAGCGCCGATGGCGGTGAGTGCCTTGGCGAGATGCTGTGCCCTTTCCTCATCCGCCTGACGCAGGACGAGATCCGGCAGTTCCCCGGACCAGGCGGCGCCATGGTCCTGGACAGCCGTGAGCACCTCTCCCTGACGCGCGGCGGGAATGGCGACCAGAACGACGGAGTGACGGAGGTGGCCGGCCGGACCCAACGTCATGGCGCGCACCCCAACCGTTGACCACCCGCTGGTGCCCCGCTCGGCGCTCGCCGCCCTCGGTAGACCGGTTCCATGACCACCTTATCCTCGCCCGCCCGGTCAGCGCTGACTGGGCATCAACACGCCATGTAACACCACGACGCTGACAACCGATCCGAGCCCGTGATGGACGATGTCTCACCTCTTCCCCGGGCGGAGTGACCAGCGGTCGCGAGGTCTTACTCTGGCGTGACATCCACGAGTGACATCAACGACGCCAGACGCTGGCACTCCTGGGCGGTCCGGCATGGCCAGCATGGCCGGGTGACTCCCCGGCAGTGCCGAGCAGCGATCGAACTCCTAATTCGGTGCTCACGCACGAGCGCCCTCCCGGACCGTCTCTGGGTCGTGCGAGGCCGCCCGACCCGACCGACAACGACGGAAGCCCACGGCATCTGAACTGGTCACAGCCGTGGGCTTCTTCTGGCTCGCTGGTCAGCGAGGCCGCTGATTACTGAGTTTCAAAGCGTGGTGTCGGCAGGGGCTGACGGCCGGTGATCCCTGCGGTATGCCGACTGCATGAGGTATGCGCAAGGGGCGGGCTGACCGATGAACGGCGGGCCTCCCGCGAGAAGTTGAGGATGGCGGCGGCCGAGCGGTTCGCCCAGGGTGACGAGAACGTGGTCATCGCGCACGACCTGCGGGTCAGCGTCCGGTCGGTGCAGCGCTGACTCCATGGTGAACAGGGCGTCGCCCCCAGCCACAGCCCATTATCACGCCCCGTGGACATGCCTCCGCAGCGATGGAAACCTCCCGAAGGTGACCTGTCCGACCTAGCAATGAAAGAGGAGCGGCGTGTCCGATGTGGACTGGGCTCGGGTCTTCGACCGCAGCTTCACGGAGCAATCTCGCTCCACAAGGCAGAGGGTCTGGCGTGAGGTGTACGGACAGGACTACGCGGAGCACGCGGAACCCTACAGCTACGTGTCCCGCTCCGAGTTGGAGGAGTTCGCAGAGCATTTGCAGATTGGGCAGTCCGGTGCCTTCGTTGATCTCGGCTGCGGGAGGGGCGGCCCAGGACTCGTGGTAGCTCTCCGCACCGGCGCACGTTTGATCGGCCTGGACATCTCCGAGGTGGCTCTGGCTGACGCGGAGCAGGCGGCACAGAAGTTTGGTCTCACCGAGCGGGTGGAGTTCCGCAGAGGCGGTTTCGCCGCAACTGGTCTGACAGACCGTTGCGTCCACGCAGTCATGAGCGTCGACGCCCTGACCTTCGCTCTCGACAAGCAACAGGCGCTCACCGAGATGGCACGCATCCTTGCACCTGGAGGTCGGCTGGTCTTCACCAGCTGGGACTACAAGCGCACCCCGGACAACCGGCCGCCCCAGGTCCAGGACCACCGCCCGCTGCTCGAACGTGCTGGATTCCAGGTACTCGGCTACAAGGAGACGACTGACTGGAGGCACCGGTGGCAGGCCACCAGTCACGGCATGATCACGCGTCGCGCCGAACTTGTCGAGGAACTTGGCGAGGAACGCGCAGTCGCCATGATCGCTGAGTTGCAGCGTCAATTGGACAATCAGCTCCCGCTGGTCACCCGCCGCATCCTGGCCATTGCCACGCGCCAGTGACCGGCCCACCCCTTTGAGCCGCCGTTACTGACCCACTCCCCCAGGCACAGAAGTTCTGGTCCGTGTCCCAGCACGGGCTCGCGCGCATCTGGTGCCGCTTGCTCGGCCGCCCTGGCGCATCCCCCTGCGCGGCGAGCCTGGTTCGCCGTTCTGTGCCCCATAGCATGCTGACCGCTCAGGGATTCCGCGGACAGGACGGAGTTGGCGACGTGCCCTTCGCGGAGTCGACCGGTGGTGGGGAGCCCGGGCGTGCGTGCTCGGGTGCGGGGGCCGGGCGGAGGTCTCCGGCGCCGTTGCTGGCCGTGTGTGCCGGGTACTTCATGGTCATCCTGGACGTCACGATCATCAACGTCGCGGTGCCCGTGGTGGGCCGGGAGTTGTCGGCCTCCCTCACCGGGATCCAGTGGATCACGGACGGGTACACCCTGGTCTTCGCCGGGTTTCTGATGACCGGTGGTGCGCTGGGCGACCGGCTGGGCAACCGGCGCGTCTTCTGTATGGGCGTGGTGGTGTTCACGGTGGCCTCGGCCGCGTGTGCGTTCGCGCCGGATGCCTCCTTCCTCGTCGTGGCGCGGCTGGTGGAAGGGCTCGGTGCGGCGTTGATCGTGCCCGGTTCCCTCGCCCTGCTGCAGCAGGCCTACCCGGCGCCCGCTGCACGCTCGCGCGCCTTCGGGCTGTGGGGGTCGATGGCGGGCGTCGCGGCCTCCGCCGGGCCGCTGCTGGGCGGGCTGCTCGTGACCACGGTGGGCTGGCGCTGGGTCTTCCTCATCAATCTGCCCGTAGGGGTCGCCTGTCTGTTGCTGACGCTGCGGTACGTGGCGCCCTCGCCGCGGCACGCCGACCGGGCCCTGGACTGGCCGGCGCAGTGCGCCGTGGTGGCGGCGGTGGCCCTGCTGACCGCCGCACTGAACGAGGCCGGACGGCGCGGCTGGTCCGATCCCGCCGTGATCGCCGGGCTGGGCCTGGCCGTGCTGGCCGTCGTGGCGTTCGTGCTGCGCGAGCGGTTCGCCCGGTTCCCCGCGCTGCCGTTGCGTCTGCTGCGCTCGCGCGCGATGAGTGGCGCGGCCGTCGTCGGGCTGCTGTTCAACTTCGGCTTCTACGGCATGGTGTTCACCGCCAGCCTGGACTTCCAGCGGCGGCGCGGCTTCAGCGCCCTGGAGACCGGACTGGCGTTGTTCCCGGCGGTGGCGGTGACCATGTTCGCCTCCGTGCTGTCCGGGCGGCTGAGCCGCCGTACGGGAGATCGTCCGCTGGTGGTCACCGGCATGCTGCTGGGCGCGCTGGGGCTGGCCGGCTGGACCGCGGCGGGGCTCGAGCCCGCCTACCCGCTGCTGGTGGCGCCGATGATGGCCGCCGGATTCGGTACGTCCTTCGCGCTCACCGGCACGACCGCCACCGTGATGGGTGCCGCGCCCTCGGCCTACGCGGGCGCCGCTTCCGCCCTGTTCAACACCACCCGCCAGATCGGCAGCGCCACGGGCGTGGCCCTCGGAGGCAGCCTGCTGGCGGCCAGCGCCGACTACGGGACCGGGCTGCGCGTCAGCATGGGCATCGGCGCCCTGGCCTACCTGATCGCCGCGGTCCTCGCGTGGGTGTGCGTGCCGGCGAAGTCCAGTGGGCCGTCGGTGGCAAAGTAGCCGGCCCCGCTTGCGCCTGCTGTCCGGTCGTCCGCACCTCGCTGAACAATGGCCCCGTTCAAGACACGCGTGCCCCGCACGCGTCCGAACGGCACCGAGGAGAACGACCGATGGACACAGCAGGATGTCCGGAACGTAGAGCCGTCCTTGCCGGCGCACTCGCGGGCGCCACGGTCGCGCTCGCCGGATGCACGTCGACGAGCGCCGCGACGCATGCGATCAGCCCATCGGCGGCCGGCTCGTCACCGGCAGCGCGGCCGACCACTCCCGCCGCGGCCGTCGCGCGACTCATGGAGGGCAACAAGCGATGGGTGAGCGGCGACCTGCAACACCCCGACCGGGACCCGACCCGGCGTCAGCTCGTGGCCCAGCAACAGGAGCCTTTCGGGTCGGTCCTCGCCTGCATCGACTCCCGCGTGCCGCCTGAACTCCTCTTCGACACCGGGCTCGGTGACCTGTACGTGATGCGCACGGGCGGGGAGGCGGTCGGTCCCGTAGTCACCGGGTCCGTCGAGTACGGGCCGATGACTAGTGGCACCCCGCTCATCGTCGTCCTCGGTCATCAGCGCTGCGGCGCCGTCAAGGCGGCGTACGAGTCCCTTCGCGACGGCAAGCCGCTCCCCGGCAACCTGCAGGCGATCGTCAGGGCCCTGCGGCCGGCGTACGAGCAGACGGCGAAAGAAGGCGGCCACGACCCGGTCGAGGCCATGGCCCGCGCCCAGGTCACGTTGACAGCGAACGATCTGCGCTCCAACCAGGACCTCGCCCCGCTCGTACGCAAGGGCGCCCTTGCCGTGGTCGGCGCCTACTACTCCCTCGACACCGGCAAGGTGGAAGTCCTGACAGGCACGCCCTCGTGAATGCGTCGCCCTCGTAGTTGCAGAGGCTTACGTCGACTGCACGGACGCGGATCCACGGATGATCACGGACCCGTGTGGATGTGGGCCGCCCAGCGGGTCGGCAGCAACGGATCGGCGGCCCGAGCCGCGCGCACCGCCCGGTGCAGTGCGAGTGCGACCCGATCGTCGCCGTCCGTACCGGTGTCGACTCCGTACCCGGCGTAGAAAGTGCGCGCGATCTGGGCCGCCGTCTGGTCATTGACCTGCCACAGGGTGGCGACCACATGACGGAACCCGACCAGACGGAACGCCGAGCCGAGGTGGATGGACTCGCCGACGAACTCGCCCGTACTGCGAGCGGTCGAGCAGGCCGACAGATAGGCGAGTTGTGCGTGGGAGGCCCGCAGACGCCGCAGGTCGGTGATCATCAGCGGTTGGTCGTGCAGGACCAGATGACTGCCCGACGGGTTGGCCGGATCGTGGTGGGCGTGGCAGGCGAGGTGCGCCCAGCCGCTCGACCGTAGGGCGTCGGCCACCGCGGCCCTGGTGGCCTGTGGCCCCAGGAGGAGCCGCGCCCCGGCTGCGGTGCCCAGTTCGGTGGCCTCGGTCAGGGTGGCGGGCAGGGGCGGGTGGCCCGGGGTGTCCGGGACGGCGACGACCAAGGGACGGCCGGCAGGCCGATCGGTCGGGACCTCGGACTCGGTCGGCACGCCGGCGTGGGCCTCCGCCCCGCCCCAAACCCCGGCCCCGGCCTCAATCCCGGCCTGGATCGTCCGAAGCGCGCGGATCGTCGGGGTGTACGACGACACGACCCGGTCCAGGACCGCCTCGCCGTGCGGAACTCCCTCCTCGATGTGTCCGGCCGCGTGCAGGGGAAGGGCGTTCAGCGCGCCGGTCGGTGACCACCACACTCTGGGCCAGGTGTCGGCGTCCGGTGGTGGCGGGTCCGTGTGGCCGAGGGCCCGGAGCACCGGAGCGGCCACCGTGTCCCAGAGCCAGCCGAGTGTCTCCCGGACCGTGGCCTGGGCCTCCAGGCGGTGGACGAGCCCCAGGCGAGGACTTTCGGCCGTGGCCACCGACGAGGTGAACTCCCTGACCCGCCGGTCAAGTTCGTCGTCATGCAAATCTGGCAGCGGCACGACGCGCAGACCGTCGCGGTCGAGCACCAAGGCGTCGCATCTGTGCCGACTGACGTTCACCGTGACCACGGAACCTTGCCGCGGGACCAGCGCACGCAGTTGGTCGGCCCGTGGGGCGTCGAGGAAGCGTCCGAATCCGGGAAGCCGGCGGATCTCGCGCAGGGTTCGCTCCCAGCGCAGGCCCAGCGTGTGCCGTCGGTCGGGGTCGGGGTGGGGCACGCCGAGCGCCTCTTGGACGGCGAGCAGTTCGGCGGCCAAGTGCGGTGCCAGCGAGCGGAGTTCGTCCAGTTCGCGGTCGGCGTCGAGTGCGGCGGACAGCAGGACGGAACGTCCGTGTTCCAGTACTTCGAGGGCGGTCTCGGGATGGCCGGCCTGGAGCGCGACGGCCGCGGCGTCGCCCGCCAGTTGGAACCGCCCGGCCAGCAGGCGTTCCTGGTCGGCGGGTCGCAGGTGGACGGGGACGAGTTCCGGCAGGCGGGCGATGGCCGCGCGGTAGCCGTCCAGGGCCTCGGGCCAGTCGCTGGTCGAGGCCGCCCAGTCGGCCCACCGGGTGGCGTCCGCGATCCGCTGCTCGGTCGTCGCGCCGGGCGCCGACGCGGCGGTGCGCATCACGTCGATCGCCTCGCGCAGCGCGGCGCGGTCCCCGCGCTCCCGGGAGAGTTGGGCGAGCCCGTGGGCGAGGTTGTGCAGGGAGGTGACGCGGCCGCTCGGGAGGTCGGGTTCGGCCACCGCACGGCGGTAGGCGTCGATGACCTCGTCGAGGGTGTCGGGCGTGTCCGGTCGGCCGTGCCAGGTGGCGAGGGCTGCGCCCAGGTTGTTCAGTACGGTGGCCCGCCGGGGCGTGGGCGGGCCTGCCAGCACCTGGCGCAACAGGCCGATGGCCTCCTGCAGTTGCGCGGGGTCGGCGGCGTCGCCCTCCAGTTCCTCGTGTGCGCGGTAGGACTGCAGAAGGGCCGCGGCGAGGTCCTCGCGTGCGCTGTGGCCGCGTGAGGGCGCAGGATCCGTTTTGACGGCGGCGAGTTGTTCCCGCAGGACTTTGACGGCTTCGAGGATGTCGCCGAGCTTTCCGCCGTGCCGGAAGCGGACGAGCAGGGCACGGCCGAGTGTGGGCCGGGCGCTGTTCAGCAGCATCGGGTCTCCCGAGGCCAGGGTCATGGCCTCGCGTGCGGCCGCCAGGGACTCGTGCAGGGAGTCGGTGTCGGAGACGGTCTGGTAGCGCTCGCGCAGCATGCCGCTCAGCTGGGTCAGATGGCCGACGCGGGTGCGGTGGCCCAGGGACCGGCCGACCCGGATCGCGGTGCGCACGGCGGTGATCGCCGCGCTCAGCGTGGCCGGGTCGGGGGCGGCCAGGTGCCGGGCGTAGCAGGCGTCGGCCAGTAGGGCCCAACGGGCGGGCAGGCTGGGGTGGTTGAGCGGGACGCTGTCGATTCCGGCCCGCAGCAGGGTGACGGCCTCGTCCAGTTCGGCGGGGTCGTTGTCCCGGGCCCCGCGCTGGTAGAGGGCTTCGCCGAGCATGCGGCGGGCCTGGTCGAGGTCGGCGGGCGTGGTCCGTTCCTCGACGGCCCAGCGCAGCCTGGCGATGGCGCGGTCGAGGTCGGCGCGGTCGCCGTTCTCCTGGGCACGTAGTTGCAGCGCCATGCTGAGGAACAGGTCGGCGGCGTTGTGTGTGCCGTCGCCGCGCGCCGTGACCGCCAGCACGTGATAGAGGGTGTCGATGACGTCGTCCAGGGCGGGCGGTGCTCCGCCGCGCCGGGCCGCGCGGGTGGGCTGCGTCGCGCTGTCCGGCAGGTCGTCCCGCTCTCGGGGCGAGATCCCTGCCGTCGATGCGGCCATCAGCTCCTTGCCGGCCCGCAGCACGGCCGCGTGCGGGTCGCGTCGTACGGCCGAGGTACGGCGCAGCAGCGCGGCGACCGGCTCGGGTACGGCCTTCGGGCGACGGCGGTGGGCGACGGCGAGGTGGGAGAGCGCGGTCTGGTAGGGCATTTCCGCGCGTGCGGGGTGGCCCTGCCGTGTCAGCGCGAGATGGGCGCACCAGCGCAGCCAGCCCAGCGCCAGGAAGGCGTCGGTGTCGGGCCGGCCGCGGCGGTCCTCCAGCGGCATGAGGACGAGACGGGTGGCCTCCGCGTCGGCATCGGGCCCGAGCACCAGCGCGGCGTCACCGGTGCGCCGGTACGCGTCGACGCGGGCCCGGACGGCGGCCAGCGCCGCCTGCTTGTCGCCCTTCACCGGTCGCCCGGCGGCGAGACGAGGCTGAAGAACATGTCGTGGAACCGCTCGGATCCGCGGATCGTGTGCGGCCGGTCCCGGGTGCCCATGCCGGTGGCGGCATCGGCCTTCCAGTCCGGCATCTCCACGATCTCCAGCGTGCCCTCCGACCACCAGAACAGCTCGCCGCTCAGCCGCCGTTGCGGGGACTGCGGCAGGTCGCGGAGTGTGTTGCCGTACTTCTGGAGGGTCGGTCCGGCCGTGATGAGGTCCGGGCCGTTGATGATCCAGAACGCCAGGGCGTCGGTGCGCGGGACCACGACGAGGATGCCGTACGGCGTCGGGCGGCCCGCGAGTTCGCCGAGCCGCAGCACGTGCGCGGCGGTGTGGTGGCCGCTGCCCAGCACCACGTGGAGCGGGGAGTCACCGGGGCCTCCCTCGTGAACGTCGCAGGGCCGGCGCCGGAGGTTGGCCATCGCGACCGACCACACCTCGGCGGGCGACACGTCCCAGCGGCGTGTCTGCTCCGTCCCGATCGTCAAGTCGGCGTATTCACCCGTCAGTTGCGCCTCGGCGACCAGTCCGCCGCCGACGATCCGGGTCATCGCGTCCAGGTGGTCCTCGGACGCACCGGCGAGGCGGATCGTAGGCAGGAGCGCTCGCCTGGCCGCGTCGAAGGGCATGGTCCGCTGCGCCTGTGCCTCGCGCGCCGCGTCCGCGGACCACTGCGGGTACTGCGCCACCGTCGCGCGCCACTGCTCGTGAGGCTCGTCGCGGAGTCGGCCGGCGAGTTGTACGAGGTCCAGTTCGGGGAGCAGGCTCCCGCCCGGCGCCCAGGGAATCCATGGCGCCCCGGCGTAGTCGTGGGCGAGGCATTCCCGGACCAGGCCCTCGAAGGCCGCCCACTCCTCGGCGGTGCACCAGTCGCACCAGACCGGCACGGGTGAGCGGTTGGACCTGGATCGCCGAAAGAGCGCCATGCCACCAAGAGTACGATCACGCTTACTTTCTGAACAGACATCAGGAATTCGGACGCTTCAGGCTGTTGCGAGGACATCGCTGATGACGGTTGACGAACTTGCCCGTTTCTGTGCGGAGTTGCCTGACCTGCGTGCGGCGCTGCGGGGATCGCCCCGGCAGCTCGCGCTGCTCGACCGGGCCGAGCACGCCGTCCGTGAGGGCGAGCCCGTGGCGCCGCTGCTGCGGCAGTTGGGGATCGCGGTCGGCAGCGAGGACAGCCCGCTCGCCGGACGCGACGCGGGAGTCACGACGGCTCCGCTGCGAGTCGACCCGCACGTGGTGACGGGCACGTATCTGTGCCCGCACCGCAAGTGCCTGCGGGCCGAGGTACGGGGCACGGGTGAGGGTCTGCCGGTCTGCCATGTGTACGGCGACGCGCTGCGGTTCGTGCCGGACGGGCGATGAACGGCGTCCTGGCGGAGCTCGGCCGCCGGCTCGCCGATCGGTTGATCGCGCTGCTGGTCCTGCCGGGACTGCTGTACGTCGGCGGTCTGCTGGCGGCGGCCGCACTCGGGGGTGCGCGCCTGGACGGCGCCGCCCGGGCGGTGCGTCGTGCGGTGCGGCCGATCACCGGTGCCGTCGGTGCGCAGGCCCCGGCTTCCGGGGTGTCCGTCGTCGTCCTGCTGACCGTCGTTCTGCTCGCGGCGGGCGCGGTCGGGCTGGCGGCCCAGGCCGCGGGCGCCACGGTGGACCGGGTGTGGACGGGACCGTGGCCCCGCTGGGCGCGGCGGGTCGCGGCGCCCTGGACGGCCCGGCGGGTGCGGGCCTGGGACGCCGCGGACGCGCTCCGGTCCGGGGCCGTGGGCGCCGAACTCGACGCCTGTACGGCCCGGCGGAACCGGATCGGGCTGGAGCGCCCGACGCAGCCGACGTGGATGGCCGACCGTCTGCGGGCCGCCGACTCCCGGATATGGCAGGAGTACGGGCTCGACCTGACGGTCTCCTGGGCGCGGCTGTGGCTGATACTCCCGGACACCTCCCGTGCCGTCGTGCAGTCGGCCCGCGAGCGGCTCACGGCCGCGACGGTCCTGGCCGGATGGGCGGTGCTGTACGCGCTGCTCGGCGCCCTGTGGTGGCCGGCCGTCCTCGTCGGCGCGGGGCTCGGCGTGACGGCCTGGCGGCGGGCCCGGGCGGCGGTGGACACGCTGGCCGAGGTCGTCGAGGCGGTCGTGGACGTCCACGGCCACGAACTGGCCGCGGCGTTCGGGGTGAGCGTCCCGGACCAGCGTCTCGTCCCGCCCGTAGGACACGTTCTGGTGGAGCGGTTCCGCAAGTCCTCATGACGGTGGACGGGCCGGCCCGCCGCGGCCCGTCAGGGGCGCGGGGGCGACCAGGAGGTGAGGGGCAGCGGGCCGCGGTCCACGACGGTGCGGATGCAGACGGTGCTGCGGACGTCCCGGACCTGGCCGATCGCGAGGATCTGGTCGGTGAGGACCCGCTCGAAGGTGCGCAGGTCGGGTACGGCGAGCTCCACGAGGAAGTCGGCGTCACCGGAGACCACGTGGCAGGCGACGACGTGCTCGATCGCCTTCAGGGCCTCCTCGACCACGCGGGAGGTGGTGCGCGAGTGCTCGACCTTGAGGGAGAGGAACACCGTGAGGCCGAGGCCGAGGCGTTCGCGGTCCAGATCGGCGCGGTAGCCCGCGATCACGCCGTCCGCCTCCAGCGCCTTGGTGCGCCGCAGGCAGGAGGTGGGCGACAGATGGACGGCCTCGGCGAGGTCGACGTTCGGGGTGCGGCCGTGGCGCTGGAGGTGGTCCAGGATCGCCCGGTCGATACGGTCGTAGAGGGGGCGTGGCATGAAATGCAGCGTAACGACCGATCCCCCGCACAATCCTCCGCCATCCGGCGCCTGACGCGCTGAGGACGCCATCGTATGCCGCCCCGGGCGGCGCATGCTGGCCACGCGCCCCGGCCGACGGGCCGGAGTGCCGCCTCCGATCCGAGCCCTCCCACCCCTGGATTGCCGCATGCGCCCCTTCCCCCTGGAACCCGACCGCGCCGCCATGGCCGACATGGGCGGCCTCGTGCTGGACCGGATCGTCGACCGCGTCGAGCAGCTCCCGGCCCGCCCGGCGACCAGCCCGCTCTCCCCCGAGGCGACGGCCGACCTGGTGAAGTCCTTCCTGGCGCCGCCGCCCGCGCGGGGCGGCGAGCTGAAGAGTCTGCTCGCGCGTCTGGACGAGGCCGCCGACTGCGCCCTGGAGACCGCAGGGCCGGGTCACCTCGCGTACATCCCGGGCAGCGGCCTGTTCACCGCCGCGCTCGCCGAGTTCTACAACCGCGCCACCAACCGCTACGGCGGCCTCGCCGCGGTGGCCCCGGCCTTCGCCGCGCTGGAGGAGAGCGTGCTCCGCTGGATGGCGACGGAGGTGTGCGGGCTGCCCGCGGGCAGCGGCGGCCTGCTGACCAGCGGCGGTTCCATGGCCACCTTCTCCGCGACGGTGGCCGCCCGCCACGACCGGCTCGGCGAGGACCTCGCCACCGGCACCGTCTACACCACCGCCTTCGCCCACCACTCCGTCGCCAAGGCAGCCCGCCTCGCCGGGATTCGCGCGGCGCACATACGCCTCGTGCCGCACACCCCGGACCTGCGGATGGATGCCGACGCCGCGGCCGCGATGATCCGCGCCGACCGGGACGCCGGGCTGCGGCCGTTCCTGCTGGTGGCCACCGCCGGCACCACCGACAGCGGCACCGTCGACCCGCTGCCGCGCCTGGCCGACCTGGCCCGCGACGAGGACCTGTGGTTCCACGTCGACGCGGCGTACGGCGGCTTCTTCCGCCTCACCGCACGCGGCCGGCAGCGCCTGACGGGCCTCGAAGAGGCGGACTCGATCACCCTCGACCCGCACAAGACCCTGTTCATACCGTTCGGCACCGGCGCCCTCGTCGTCCGCGACCTCGCCGCACTGCACGCCGCGCACGACGGCACCGGCAGCTACCTGCAGGACATGGGCGACGCTGGCGGCGTGCCGGACTCCGCCCGCCTGGGCCCCGAGCTGACCCACGAGATGCGCGGCCTGCGCGCCTGGCTTCCGCTGCACCTGCACGGCACGGACGCCTTCCGCGACGCCCTGGACGAGAAGCTCGACCTGGCCGAGCACGTCCACGAAACCCTGTCCCGGGTACCGGAGTTGGAGGTGCCGCACCGTCCGGACCTGTCCACCGTGATCTTCCGCGTCCGTCCCGCGGACGACGTCCGGGCCGCCGCCGAGCGGGCCGACGAGGCGAGCCGGCTCCTGCTGGAGCGGATCAACGCCCACCGGCGGGTCGTCCTCTCCAGCACGGTCGTCGACGGCCGCTACACCCTGCGCATCTGCGTCGTCTCCCATCGCACGCACCATGACCGCATCACCGAGGCGCTCGACCTGGTCACCGCCGAGACCGCCCGCATCGCCGCCGGTGACGTGCAGGGACGCTGAGGAACGCGATCCGGATGGCGGAAGGGATCCGACGGAGGCAGGCGAAACGCCGCCGTAGTCCTTTCCGTCCCGCCGGAAACCCGCGAACATGCCGCGTCATGGACATCTTGCTCGTCGTCAGCGCGTTCAACAGCCTGTCCCAGCGCGTCTACGCCGAACTCTCGGACCTCGGGCACCGGGTGGACGTCGTGCTCGCCTCGCACGACCCCGACACGGTCCGTGCCGCCGTACGCGAACGGCGCCCGGAGCTGGTCGTCGCGCCGCTGCTGAAAACGGCGCTGCCCGAGGACGTGTGGCGGGAGCACACCTGCCTCATCGTGCACCCGGGACCGCCCGGTGACCGTGGGCCCTCCTCGCTGGACTGGGCGATCGCCGAGGCGGCACCGCAGTGGGGGGTGACGGTGCTCCAGGCACAGGCGGCGATGGACGCGGGTGACATCTGGGCGGCGGAGTCCTTCCCGGTGTCGCCGGTGGGCAAGAGCGACCTGTACCGGGGCGAGGTCTCCGACGCCGCCTCGGCCGCCGTCCGGCTGGCCGTACAGCGCTACGGCGACGGTTCGTTCAAGCCGCAGCGGCAGAACGATCCCGCCGTCGTGGACGTGGTCTGGCGCGACGCCTTCCGCCAGGAGCAGCGACGGATCGACTGGGCGCGCGACAGCACGCAGACGGTGCTGCGCAAACTGCGCGGGGCCGACTCCCAGCCGGGCGTCCTGGACGAACTGCTGGGCCGGGAGGTGTTCCTGCACGGCGGCCACTCGGAGGACCGGCTGCGCGGCCGCCCCGGTGAGCTGCTCGCGACACGGGCGGGAGCGGTCTGCCGGGCCACCGCGGACGGCGCCGTGTGGATCCCCGAACTACGGCCCCGCAAGAACTCCGGCGACCCCGCGCCGTTCCGCCGCCCGGCGGCCTCCGTGCTCGCCACCTTCCCGGCCCCGCCCGACGCCGTACCGAGGTCGTACGCCGGGGTGCAGTGGTTGCAGGAGGTCTCCGTCCCGCTCGAACTGCCCCAGGGCCGCCGCACCTGGACCGACATCCGGTACGCGCAGCGCGGCGACGTCGGGTTCCTGAACTTCTCCTTCCCCGGCGGCGCGATGAGCACCGACCACTGCCGCAGGCTGCTCGCCGCCTACCGGTACGCGCTCACCCGCCCCACCTCGGTGCTGGTCCTCGGCGGTGCGCGCGACTTCTTCTCCAACGGCATCCATCTGAACGTCATCGAGGCGGCCGCGGATCCGGCGGCGGAGTCCTGGGCCAACCTCAACGCCATGGACGACCTGGTCGAGGCGGTGCTGCGGACCACCGACCGTCTGGTGGTGGCGGCGCTCGGCGGCAACGCGGCCGCCGGTGGCCTCATGCTCGCGCTGGCCGCCGACGAGGTGTGGTGCCGCGCGGGAGCCGTCCTCAACCCGCACTACCGGCGGATGGGCCTGTACGGCTCGGAGTTCTGGACGTACTCGCTGCCGCGCCGCGTCGGAGCGGAGACGGCCCGGCGGTTGACGACCGAGGCGTTGCCGGTGAGCGCCGCGTCGGCCGTGCGGATCGGGCTGGTGGACCGTCGAGTGCTGGTCCCGGCACAGGGGTTCGCCGGTGAGGTCGGGCGGATGGCGGACGCGCTCCTCGATGCTCCGGACCTCGGGCAGCGGATCGCCGCGAAGGCCGCGGCGCGGCGGGCGGACGAGGACGAGCGACCGCTCGCGGAGTACCGGCATGCAGAACTCGCCCGGATGCACGCCGTCTTCTTCGATCCGCACGCCCCGTACCACGCCCTGCGGTCGGCCTTCGTACGGAAGCTGCCCGGCGCCGGCGCCCGGCCGCTGTCCCCGGTGAGCGAGCAGGGCACCGGGGACGCTCGATGAGCCGGGCCGGTACGCGTCTGCTGGTGGCGGGCGTCGGCAACATCTTCCTCGCGGACGACGCGTTCGGCCCCGAGGTGATCCGGGCCCTGGACCGGCGCCCGCTGCCGCCCGAGGTGCGGGTCCGGGACTTCGGCATCCGCGGCATGGATCTCGCGTACGAGCTGCTGGACGGCTACGCCACCGCCGTCCTGGTCGACGCGGCCGCGCGCGGCCACCGGCCCGGCACCCTGTCGCTGATCGAGCCGGAACTCCCGGACGGCGCGCGGGCCGCGGCCCCGCCGGAGGCCCACGGCATGGACCCGGCGAAGGTCCTTGCCCTGGCCGCCCATCTGGGCGACGGGCCGCTGCCGCGCGTCCTGGTGCTCGCCTGCGAGCCGGAGGTGCGGCCCCGCGGCGACGAGGACATCCTGCCCGTCCTCAGCGCGCCGGTGCGCGACGCGGTCGGCCGGGCCGTCGAGGCGCTGCACGTCATGGTTCCCGTGCTGCTCGCTGACCCCGCGGCCACTCCCTCGTTGAGCCGCTCGGAGGAATCCGGGGTTCCGTCATCGGTCGGTCTCGCGCGAACGGGCGCCGGGGACGTCGAGGATCGGTAGCGCAGCAGCCGCCCCCGTCCCCCTCAATCTCTCCGAATCTCCCCCGGACTCATTTCCACAGCTCGTCGCGAGGAGCAGCGCCATGTGCGATTCCGTGGACGTCACCACCCAGGCCGTCCTGGCCAAGAACGACGGCCTGGCCGCGAGCCTGCGCGCCGAACTGACCCGGCGCCGGGTGAGTGTGGTCAATCTGCTGTCCAGTCCGGGCAGCGGCAAGACGGAACTGCTCGGGCGGGTGCTGGCCCGTGCGGTGGAGCGGGGCGTCCCGGTGGCCGCGCTCACCGCCGATCTGGCGACGGAGAACGACGCGGTCCGGCTCGCCCGTTCCGGGGCGCCGGTGAAGCAACTGCTGACCGACGGGCTGTGCCATCTGGAGGCCCGGCAGCTGCGCGGCCATGTGGAGAACTGGTTGCCGCGGGACACGGCGCTGCTGTTCGTGGAGAACGTCGGCAATCTCGTCTGCCCGGCGGCCTACGACCTCGGTGAGAGCCTGCGCATCGTCCTCATGGCGGTGACGGAGGGCGAGGACAAGCCGCTGAAGTACCCCACCGCCTTCGGCTCCGCCCACCTGGTGGTGCTCACCAAGACCGATCTGGCCGAGCCCGCGGGCTTCGACGAGGCCGCCTTCAACGCCCAGGTGGAGCGGGTCAATCCGGGGGTGGAGATCGTACGGTCCTGCGCCCGCACCGGCGAAGGCGTCGACGTCGTCCTGGAACGCGTGCTCGCCGCACGGGACGGCGCCCCGGTCCACCGGCCGCCCCTCGCACCGCACCCCCACGTCCATGATCACGAGAGCGCGGGAGGGGACGCCGGGCACGCGTCCGCTCTCTCGGCCGGTCGCGTCTCGTGACCGCGCCCGCCACGGAGGCGGTGCGCCGCCGCGTCACCGTGCGCGGCACGGTCCAGGGCGTGGGTTTCCGCCCGTACGTGCACCGCCTGGCGGGCGACCTCGCGCTGGCCGGGTTCGTGAGCAACACGGCGTACGGCGTGCTCATCGAGGTGGAGGGACGGGCGGAGGGCGTCGCACGGTTCTGCGACCGGCTGGCCGCCGAGCCGCCGCCGCTGGCCGCTGTCACCGGCGTCGACGTCGAACACCTCCCCGCCACCGGCGCCGACGACGCCTTCACCATCCGCTCGACCGAGCAGTCCCCGGGGCGCACCCTGCTCCCGCCCGACACCGCGACCTGCGCCGAATGCCTGCGCGAGCTGTCCGACCCGGCCGACCGCCGCCACCGGCACCCCTTCGCGACCTGCACCCACTGCGGCCCCCGCTTCACCATCACCACCGGGATGCCGTACGACCGGTCGGCCACGACCATGGCCGGCTTCCCGATGTGTCCCGCCTGTGCCCGGGAGTACGGCGATCCGGGCGACCGCCGCTTCCACGCCCAGCCCCTGGCGTGCCCCGACTGCGGTCCCCGGCTGCGCCTGGTGCCCGCGGCCTGCAGCGACATCCGCCCGGCCCGGGACGCCGACGCCCTGACGGCGGCCCGGCGGCTGCTGGCCACCGGAGGGATCGTCGCCGTGAAGGGTCTCGGCGGCTACCACCTGGCGTGCGACGCCACCGACGCACGGGCCGTCGACACGCTGCGCAGCCGCAAGGCGCGCGGCGGCAAGCCGTTCGCGGTGATGTGCGCGGACCTCGCCGACGTACGGCGGATCGCCGCGGTGTCCGCCGCCGAGGGTGCCGCGCTGACCGGTCCCCGCCGCCCCATCGTCCTGCTGCGCCGCCGCGCGGACGACGCCGCCTTCCGGCTCGCTCCCGGGGTGTGCCCGGGCAGCCCGCACCTCGGCGTGATGCTGCCGTACACCCCGGTGCACACCCTGCTGTTCGGGCTGCCCGGCGATCCGCCCGGGCCGCGGGTGCTGGTGATGACGAGCGGCAACCGCTCGGGCGAGCCGATCGTCACGGACGACGACGAGGCGCTGACCCGGCTGGCCGGGCTGGCCGACGCGTGGCTCGCCCACGACCGGCCCATCGCCTCGCCGTGCGACGACTCGCTGCTGCGGGTGCGCCCCGACGGCACAGAACAGGTACTGCGCCGCTCCCGCGGGTACGTGCCCCGGCCGCTGCGCCTGCCGGTCGCGGTGCGTCCGGTGCTCGCGGTGGGCGGCGATCTGAAGAACGCGCTGTGCCTCGGCGAGGGCGACCAGGCGTGGTTCGGCCCGCACATCGGCGACATGGGCGATCTGACCACCCTGGAGGCGGCGCGGCGGGCGGAGCAGCATGTGGCGCGTCTGACCGGGGTGAGCCCCGGCCTCGTCGCCGCCGACCGCCATCCGGCCTACCACTCGACCGGCTGGGCCCGCCAACGCGCCCGCCAACTCCCCTGCCTGGAACCAGTGTTGGTCCAGCATCACCACGCACACATCGCCTCGGCCCTGGCCGAACACGGCCTGGACGGCACCGCACCCGTGATCGGCGTCGCGTTCGACGGCACCGGTTACGGCGACGACGGCACCGTCTGGGGCGGCGAGGTCCTGCTCGCCGACTACACCGGCTACCGGCGCTTCGCCCATCTGACCCCCGCCCCGCTCCCCGGCGGAGACGCGGGCGTGGCCAACCCGTGCCGTCTGGCGCTGGCCCGGCTGTGGGCCGCGGGCCTGCCGTGGGACGCGGACCTGCCCAGCGTCGCCGCCTGCGCGCCCGAGGAACTGGCCGTACTGGACCGGCAGTTGCCACGCGGGCTGGCCTGCGTGCCCACGTCCAGCATGGGCCGGCTCTTCGACGCCGTGTCGTCCCTCGCGGGAGTGTGCCACCGCGCCGGGTACGAGGCCCAGGCCGCCCTGGAGTTGGAGGCCGCGGCCGCGTCGGCCCAGGGCGCCGACGCCTCGGCGTACGCCTTCGGTTTCACGAACGGGCCGGGCCCGGTGCGGTGCGATCCGGCCCCGGTGCTGCGGGAGATCGTCACCGACCTGCGGCGCGGCACCCCGGTCCCGGTGATCGCCGCGCGCTTCCACCGCGGCGTCGCACAGGCGGTGGTGGAGATCTGCGAGCGGGCGCGCCGGGACACCGGTCTGGCCACCGTGGCCCTCACCGGCGGCGTCTTCGCCAATGCCCTCCTGGAGGAGACGTGCACGGCGCTGCTGGCCGACGACGGCTTCAGCGTCCTGCGTCACGGCGAAGTCCCGCCGAACGACGGCGGCTTGGCGCTGGGCCAGCTGATGGTCGCGGCGCACGAACGACAGGAGGAGTGACCCATGTGTCTGGCAGTGCCCGGCAAAGTCGTGGCCATCGACGACCGTGCCGACCCGCTCACCGGGCTGATCGACTTCGGCGGTGTGCAGAAGCAGGCGTGTCTGGAGTACGTCCCCGATGTACGGGTCGGGGAGTACGTCATCGTGCACGTCGGGTTCGCCCTCCAGCGTCTGGACGAGGAGTCGGCGCTGGCCTCCCTGAAGCTCTTCGAGGAACTGGGCCTGTTGGAGGAGGAGTTCGGCGACGCCTGGGAGCAGGCGGCGCACGAGGCCGGGGCGGCTGTACCGGCGGAGCACCAGAACGGCACGAGTGAGGCCCGATGAAGTACATCGACGAGTTCAACGACCCTGCTCTGGCACGGCGGTTGCTGGACGAGATCCACGCCACCGCCACCCGGCCATGGGCCCTGATGGAGGTGTGCGGCGGTCAGACGCACTCCATCATCCGGCATGGCATCGACCAACTGCTGCCCGAAAAGGTGGAGTTGATCCACGGTCCGGGGTGCCCCGTGTGCGTCACACCGCTGGACGTCATCGACAAGGCACTGGAGATCGCCTCGCGTCCGGGGGTGATCTTCTGCTCGTTCGGCGACATGCTCCGTGTGCCGGGCAGCGACCGCGACCTGTTCCGGGTGAAGGGCGGGGGCGGTGACGTCCGCGTCGTCTACTCCCCCCTGGACGCACTGGAGTTGGCGCGCCGGCACCCGGACCGCGAGGTGGTGTTCTTCGCCATCGGTTTCGAGACCACCGCCCCCGCCAACGCGATGGCCGTGCACCAGGCACGCCGCCTGGGCCTGACCAACTTCAGCCTGCTGGTGTCCCATGTGCGCGTACCCCCCGCCGTCGAGGCCATC
The DNA here is from genome assembly GCF_040645355.1 of Streptomyces sp. NPDC046805. NCBI lineage: Bacteria > Bacillati > Actinomycetota > Actinomycetes > Kitasatosporales > Streptomycetaceae > Streptomyces > Streptomyces sp. NPDC046805. The sequence continues at coordinate 57,574 of NZ_JBEYYC010000030.1, forward strand.
ATGACGGCCCCCAGCTGCCGGGTGCAGGGCTTCCTCGCGGCCGGTCACGTGTGCAGCGTGATGGGCACGACCGAGTATCCGGAGCTCGCCGAGCGGTTCGGCGTACCGATCGTGGTGACGGGCTTCGAACCGCTGGACATCCTGGAGGGCATCCGCCGGGCGGTCCGCCAACTGGAGCGCGGTGAGCACCGGGTGGAGAACGCGTACGCGCGGGCGGTGCGCGACGACGGCAACCCGGCCGCCGTCCGCATGATCGAGGAGGTCTTCGAGGTCACCGACCGGAACTGGCGCGGCATCGGGCCCATCCCGTCGAGCGGCTGGCGCCTGAGCGAGGCCTTCCGGGCGTACGACGCCGAGCACCGCTTCGACGTCACCGGCATCCGCACCGAGGAACCGGCCGAATGCCGCAGCGGCGAGGTGCTCCAGGGGCTGATCAAGCCGACCGAGTGCGCGGCGTTCGGCACCACGTGCACCCCGCGCACCCCGCTCGGCGCGACCATGGTCTCCAGCGAGGGCGCCTGCGCGGCCTACTACCTGTACCGCCGGATGAACGGCCCGACGCCGCAGGCCGACCGAGCCGCGCGCAAGGAGATGAACCCCGTTGCCTGAACTCGCCGACACGACCGTCGACCCGGTCGTCGATCCCGCCGACTGGAGCTGCCCCGCCCCGCTGCGCGACCAGCCCGTCGTGGTCATGGGGCACGGCGGCGGAGGCGCCCTCTCCGCCGAGCTGGTCGAGCAGGTCTTCACCCCGGCCTACGGCAATGCCACCCTGGCCGCGCTCGCCGACTCCGCGGTCCTCGAACTGGGCGGCGCCCGGCTGGCGTTCTCCACCGACTCCTACGTGGTCAAGCCGCTGTTCTTCCCCGGCGGCAGCCTCGGCGACCTCGCGGTCAACGGCACCGTCAACGATCTGGCGATGAGCGGTGCGAGGCCCGCCTACCTGTCCGCCGCCTTCGTACTGGAGGAGGGCGTGCAGCTGACCGTGGTCGACCGGGTCGCGCGCGCCATGGGGGCGGCGGCCCGGACGGCGGGCGTCGCGATCGCCACGGGTGACACGAAGGTCGTGGAGTCCGGGCACGGCGACGGGGTGTACGTCACCACCGCCGGGGTGGGGCTCGTCCCCGACGGGGTGGACATCCGCCCGCAGCGGGCGCGGCCCGGCGACGCCGTCATCGTCAGCGGTCCGATCGGGCTGCACGGTGTGGCCATCATGAGCGTGCGGGAGGGGCTGGAGTTCGGCGTGGAGATCGCCAGCGACACCGCTGCGCTGGCGGACCTGGTGGCGGCCATGCTCGCCGTCACGCCGGACATCCATGTGCTGCGCGACCCCACGCGTGGCGGTCTGGCCGCGTCCCTCAACGAGATCGCCCGTGCCTCGGGCACCGGCGTCCGGCTGCGCGAGCGTGCCCTTCCGGTGCCGGACGCCGTCGCGAACGCCTGCGGTTTCCTGGGCCTGGACCCCCTCTACGTCGCCAACGAGGGACGGCTGGTGGCGTTCGTGCCCGGCCCGGCGGCGGAGGAGGTCCTCGCGGCGATGCAGGCGCACCCGCAGGGCACCGGCGCCGCCCTGATCGGGGAGTGCGTCGCCGAGCACCCCGGCATGGTCGTGGTCGCGACCGGCCTCGGCGGCACCCGGGTGGTCGACCTGCCGCTCGGTGAGCAACTGCCGCGCATCTGCTGATCCGCGCGCAGGTGGCCCCGCCGGCGAGATACACGCCGGCGGGGCCACCTGTGTGCGTCAGGCCGCCGCCGCTGCCGGCTCGATGCCGGTGATCTCCAGCTCCCGGCCGCTGCGCAGGTCGTTGGAGGGCTGGTCGCAGCGCGGGCACCAGAAGAACGGGGGCATGCCCACCGGGAACTCCTCGGCGCACGGGCCGCAGTAGGCATGTGCGGGGACGTGTTCCACCACGAGCCGGGCCGCGGCGAGGGCAGTGCCGTCGCGGGCCACCTCGAAGGCGAAACTCAGGGCGTCGGGAACGACTCCGGCCAGCTCGCCGACCCGGACGGTCACCGCCGAGACGGCGTCCGTCCCGTCGGCCCGGGCCAGCTCGTCGGCCTGCTCGATGATCGCGGTCGCGATCGACAGCTCGTGCACGGCCGCCTCACGGGTACCGGTGCTTGGCGCGGCATCCGCCGGTCATCCGCCGGATCCGTGCCTCACGTACGAGGCTGGGGATCTCCCGGACGAACAGCGCCAGGGCGAGCACGCCCAGCACGCAGGCCTGGGCCTTCAGCACCCGCCTTCCCGTCGTCCCGGCTCGTGCGCGGGGGGCGGCCGGGCACGGGGCGACGTGCCTCCTTCGCGCTCTCGCTCTTCTCGCTCTTCTCGCTCTCACTCCTTTCACGATCGCTGTTCCCACGATTGCTCTTCTCACCATTGCTCGCCGGATCTTCATCGCGGTGGCTCCCTGCTGTTCGCTGTCCTCAACCCGGCGGGATGTTCGGCATGATGTCGAGGAGCGCGTCATGCCGCTTCGAGCCGATCCCGGTGGATCGGCGGGCGTCGGCGGTGCCGTCCTCGTGGTGCCCCGCCTGGTCCTCGTACGGCCCTTCGTTGCCCTCGTGCATACCGGGCACGTGCGTGGGCGTGTCGGGCTTGGCCTGGGCTCGGCCGACCCTGACGTTGCTGATGGTGCCCATGGGGTGCTCTCCTTTCTCGCCTCCGCGCCGCGGAGGACGCGCTCACGACCGCTCGGTGAGGTCCTCGAAGAACCGCTCGACGGCCGGCCAGACCCGGCCGCCACCGGACAGGCCGCGCCATTCCCGGCGTACGACCGCGACCATGCGGTAGCAGTCGTCGATCGGCGCGATCCAGTGGTGGTCGAGGCCGTGGACGGTGTTGACCAGCAGTGCCTCCACGTCGGGTTCCACGGAGGCGAGCTGCCGACACACGGTGGTCAGCCGCTGCCAGGCCGCCGCGTCCACCTCCCAGCGCATGGCGCCGGCCGGGCTCGGCCCCTGCGCGGTGACGGTGCCGTCGGCCCAGGGCACGAAGAAGACCAGCCCGACGGGCACGCCCAGGATCTCCGTGTCGACCCGCGGGAGCCGGACCCGGCGCCGCGGGACGAGCCGGTAGCGTCCCTCGCCCGCGGCGTCGTCCGCGAACAGGACCGAGCAGGGGCCGCAGACGCAGCGCACCTCGTCGTCGCCGACGTCGTACAGATGGCGGTGCTCCTCGGGCACCCGCGTGGCGCACAGCTCGCACACCTCGGCCGCGGCCGTCGCCGCGTGGTCGGCCGAAGTGCGGATGAGGCGGGCCAGCGCTCCGTCCGTGGTCACCGTGCACCTCGGTGGGTGAGCGTGGCCAGCGGTACGAAGGCCGGAGCGGACCGCCGGGGGGTGGCCGGCAGCGGCTCCACCCCGGTCAGCTCCGGGGCCACGGCGAGCACGGCCTCGCGGACCGCGTCGGTGACCTCCCCCGCTCCCCCGCCGCATCCGCTGCCGCAGCCGCCGCCCGCCGTCAGCCGCACCCGGGCCACCTGCCCGTCCACGCCGGCCCACTCCACGTCGCCGCCGCGTTCGCGTACGGCGGGCCGCAGCCGTTCGACGGCGCGGGCGGCCCGGCGTTCGACGGGCTCCGGATGGATCGCGTGCAGTACCAGCAGGTGGCCGAGCAGCTCGTCGTCGGCCAGGTGCTCGGCCAGCTGCCCGTCCGCGTGGTCCAGCACCCGGGCGAGTGCCTCGCCGTAGACCTCGGTCAGCAGCCGCACCGCCTCGATCGCGGAGCCGGGGGTGGGCCCGGGCGCCGATTCGAGTCCTTCCAGGAGCGTGTCGAGCCGGGCGAGCCGGGCCTCGACGGCCGGGTCCGGGAGGCGCTCGACGGCCGGGGCGTCAGCCATGGTTCGCCCCGTACGTCGGCGAGTGCAGGGTCGTCAGCGTCTTGCCCTTGCCGACGTACATATGGACGCCGCACGGCAGACAGGGGTCGAAGCTGCGGACGGTGCGCATGATGTCGACGCCCTTGAAGTCGTCCGGCCCGTTCTCCTCGAAGATCGGCTGGCCCTGGACGGCGTCCTCATACGGGCCGGGGGTGCCAAATTTGTCGCGGGGGCTGGCGTTCCACGGGGTGGGCGGGTACGGGTGGTAGTTCGCGATCTTCTTGTCCTTGATCACCAGGTGGTGGGAGAGGACACCGCGTACGGCCTCGTGGAAGCCGCAGCCGATCGCCTCGTCGGGCACCTCGAAGTCCTCGAACACCTTGGTCTCGCCGGCCCGCACCATCCCCATGGACTCCTCCAGGAACTGCAGGGCCATGGCGGCCGCGTACGCCACGAAGTACGGCCGCGCGCGGTCGCGTTCGATGGTGTTGCTCCACTTCGGGATGCGCCACTCCAGGGTCGTCTCAGGCAGCGACTCGCCCGCGGGCAGCGAGATACGGACGCTGTGGCCGGTGGCCTTGACGTACTTGGCGTCGACCAGCCCGCTCAGCGCGGTCGACCACAGCCGGGCGAGCGGACCGCCGCCGGTGTCGAGGGCGAGGTGCTGGCCCGTTCGCTTGTCGTACCAGCGCGGACTCATCACCCAGGTGTAGTTGCCGGAGAAGTCGCGCTTCTGCGGCTGCGGGATCGTCGTCTGGTTCCACGGGTGGCGCATGTCGACGGGGTTGCCCAGCGGGTCGTGGGTGACGAAGGGCTCCTCGTTCACCCAGTCCTCGTAGTACGAGCTGCCGAGCATGATGCGGATGCCGAGGTTGATGTCGATGAGGTTGTTGGTGACCAGTTCACCGTCGACGATGATGCCTGGGGTGACGTACATCGCCTTGCCCCACTCGTTCATCGACGCGTAGCGGTAGTCGCAGACGGCGGGGTTCTGCCAGGCGCCCCAGCAGCCCAGTTGGATACGGCGGCGGCCGACCTCCTCGTAACCGGGCAGCGCCTCGTAGAAGAAGTCGAAGACGTCGTCGTTCATGGCGACGGCCTTCTTGACGAAGTCGATGACCCGCATGAGCCGGCTGAGGTAGTCGGTGAAGAGGCTCGGCGTGGGCATGGTGCCGACGCCTCCGGGATACAGCGTGGAGGGGTGGACGTGCCGCCCCTCCATCAGGCAGAACATCTCGCGGGTGACCCGGCTGACCTTGAGGGCCTCCTTGTAGACCTCGCCCTCGAAGGGGTTGAAGGCCTTCATGATGTCGGCGATCGTCCGGTAGCCGTGGATGTCCCCGCGGGGTGCGTCGGTGCGTTCGGCGCGGGCCAGGACACTCGGGTTGGTGGCCTTGACCATCGCCTCGCAGAAGTCCACGAACACCAGGTTGTCCTGGAAGATCGTGTGGTCGAACATGTACTCGGCCGCTTCACCGAGGTTGACGATCTGCTCGCCCAGCGGCGGCGGCTTGACACCGTAGGCCATCTGCTGGGCGTAGTCGGAGCAGGTGGTGTGGTTGTCGCCGCAGATGCCGCAGATGCGGGAGGTGATGAAGCCCGCGTCCCGCGGGTCCTTGCCCCGCATGAAGACCGAATAGCCGCGGAACAGCGACGAGGTGCTGTGGCATTCCACGACTTCCCGGTTGGCGAAGTCGATCTTCGTGTAGATGCCCAGGTTTCCGATGATGCGGGTGATCGGATCCCAGGACATGTCCACGATCTGTGGCGTCTTGCGTGCCGCCGCGGGCCGGGCTTCGGTTGCGGTCATCGGTGGTACTGCCCCTCGGTCTCGGTGTGTGGTGGGTGGGTCGAGTCGCGCATCAGGAACGCCAGTACGGGTCGTAACCGCTGGTCAGCTTTCGCCCCTTGTGGCGCCACTTGGTCTCGCGGTTGACCGTCTCGTTCGTGAAGCCGCGCAGGCGGCGGATGACGGCGCCGTACGGCTTGATGACGAGCGTCGACAGCGTCGCGCCGGGTGGCTCGTCCATGAACGGCATGAACGCGTCGGGGAAGGCGGGCATCGTGCAGCCGATGCAGATGCCGCCGACGTTCGGGCAGCCGCCGACGCCGGCCATCCAGCCGCGCTTGGGCACGTTGCAGTTCACGACCGGACCCCAACAGCCCGTCTTGACCAAGCACTTGGGCGAGTTGTAGTCCATGGCGAAGCTGCCCTGCTCGTAGTACGAGCCGCGGTCACAGCCCTCGTGCACCGTCCTGCCGAACAGCCACTGCGGGCGCAGCATGTGGTCCAGCGGGGGTGGCGGCGCGGAGCCGGCCGCGTGGTAGAGGACCCAGAGCAGGGTCTCCATGAAGTTCTCCGGCTGGATCGGGCAGCCGGGAACGTTGACCACGGGCAGCCCGCCGCGCGAGGTGAAGTCCCAGCCCAGGTAGTCCGCGAGGCCCATGCAGCCGGTCGGGTTGCCCGCCATCGAGTGGATGCCGCCGAAGGTGGCGCAGGTGCCCGCGGCCACCACCGCCCAGGCCTTGGGCGCGAGTTCGTCGATCCAGGTGTTCAGGGTCTCCGGCTCACCGGTGTCCGGGTGGTTGCCGAAGGACGTCCAGTAGCCGTCGCCCTCGATGATCTTCTGGTTGGGGACCGAGCCCTCGATGACGAGGATGAACGGGTACAGGTCGCCGCGTGCCGCCTTCCGGTAGGGAGCGAGGAACTCCTCGCCGCCCAGGGTCGGGGAGAGCACCTTGTTGTACAGGTGCACCTTCGGCAGGCCCGGGATCCGGCCGAGGACGAGGTCCTCCAGGGAGGGCTGGTCGGCGGCCGTCAGGGAGACGGTGTCGCCGTCGCAGCTCATCCCCTCGGAGATCCAGAGGATGGTCATCTCGTCGAAGCCCTTGCGTTCCGCGGAACGCCCGGGTCCGGCGCTGACGTCGGTGGTGCCGCTGTGCTTGGTCATGTCATCGGCCTCCGCTGCCATGGGTCTCGGAGTCGGTCGGGTGCCGCGCCGGGGGCTGCGGCGGGAGCCGGTGCCGGCGGCTCGTCCGGGGCCTCGGCGGCCTCGCGGGGTTCGAGGGGCTCGAGAGGGTCGAGGGGCTCAAGCGGCTCGAGTTCGTCGGGCCGGAAGTAGTGGAAGCGGCCGTACCAGATGTGCAGTTCGGCCGCGGGGTCGTCGTCGAGGGTGACGGCGAGGTGCACGCTGCCGTCCACGTCGTGGAAGACGGCACCCACGTGTGCGGTCCGCCCGGCCAGGAACATGTCCTGGGCGTCGGCTCCCCGGCCGCGCGGGCGCAGCCGTACGGGACTGCCCTTGCCGACGGGCACCCCGTCGACGAGCACGGTGTCGGTGGTCGGGGACAGACCGTCGTCGGCGCCCTCCTGCCACCAGGCGGGGCGATCGGCGAAGTCCGGGACGGGGGTCGCGGCAGGGCCGGCGGGGGTGACCGGTGCCAGAGAGCGGACGGCGCCGTGCAGGCGCGCGAAGACCTCCTGGGGCATGGTGTCGACCCGGTCGAGGATCGCGGCGGCCCGCGGGTCGGTGGCGCGTGCCTCGCGCTTCTCCTCGTCGGTCAGCAGCATGGTGCGCAGCGTGAGGATCTCGTCGATCTCCGCGGCGTCGTGCAGATCGCCCGGGCTCTCCGGTGCCACCTGCGGGTGGTCGGGAAGGATGATCGGCGCGGAGAGGAGAAGGGCGCCGGTGGCGCCGTCCTGCGGGGCGGAGGTGTCACCGGTGGGGGTCGGGGCGCCGCCCAGGACCGGGAAGGTGAACTCGTTCCGGCATGCGCGGGCGTGCTCGTGCAGCTCGGCAGGCGGATCGATCAGCGAGACGAACTCCACGCCCTCGCCGCCGACAAGGGTGTGCGTGGCGATGAGCGCACGGCTCAGCGCCTGGTCGCGAGGGGTCCGCGGATCCGGTGCGGGCGCCGTGTTCGCGGTGCGCACCCGCAGCCGGTACACATCCTCCGACAGCCGCTCGGCCGTGAGTGTGACGTCGGCCCGCACCTCCTCGCGACGCCGTACCGTCCTTCCGACCTGCCCGGACAGCGGCTCGGTGTCCACGCAAGCGGCTGCCTCCAGCGGAGCGGTGTGCTCACGCCGAAGAAGCTCGTCCAGGGGGACGGCGAGGTCGAGCTCGCGGGGCACCGCCTCGTCGAAGGTCAGATGCGTGACGCCGTCGTCGGTACGCAGCGAAGCGACCGCACGGTGGCTGCCGTTCCGGCCGGTCTCCTCCATCTGCTTGTGCTGCATCTGCAGGTATCGCACCCTCACCCGTACGACGGCACCGGGCCGATGCCCTCGGATACGCAGGAGGCACTCGGTCTGCTGGTACCAGGAGTCCGCGGAACCGGACACGCTCGGGACCACCGGGCCGGCCTGTTCCACCCAGTCGCGGGGGAAGAGCACCCCGAACTGCCAGCGGACACGGTTCTTGGCGGACGACCGGCGATAGGGGTAGAGGAGATAGCCCTCGTAGAGGACGGCGTCGGCGACGGTGCTGACCTGTTCGAAGCCGCGCCAGTACGGTTCCGCCGGCAGGTCTGCGCCCCTCGCTGTGACGGCACACGTCACGCCGTCCTCGACCAGGCCCTCCGGCATCGCGCCTCCTCGGAATTCGTGTGCGTACTCGGGTTCGTGTGCGTACTCGGGTTCGTGTGCGTACTCGGGTTCGTGGTGCCTGCTCTGCTTCCTCCGCGCGGCCATGTCTTCCACCACGGTCACACCGCTCACGCACCCTCGCCTCCTCCGGCCCAGCTTCACTGAGCTGTTTGGGGGTATCGGCCTGGAACTGCCTGGAACCATGGCCGCATGTCCGCATCGCGATCCCCCGGCCCTTCGCCCGCGCACACCCGATCCCGCTCGCTGAGTACGGCATCGTTGGAACGGCGGCGCCGCTGATCCTGGCCGTGATGTGCGCGGGCATGTTCCTCGTCCAGCTCGACGTGACCGTGGTCAACGTCGCCCTGCCCCATATCGGCCACGCGCTGCGGGCCGACCTGTCCGGGTTGCAGTGGGTGGTCGACTCCTACACCGTGGCGCTGGCCGCGTTCCTGCTGGGGGCGGGAGTGGTCGGGGACCGGTGGGGGCACCGCAGCGTGGTGGTCACGGGGTTCGCCCTCTTCGGCATCACGTCACTGCTGTGCGGTCTCGCGCCCGACATCGCTACGCTCGTGGCCGCCCGGGCCCATGGTCGCGGCGACGCCGTTGGCGCCCTACACGATCGAGGATCCTCGTCCCGACTATTTCGCGACCACCAGCTACACCTTCGACTGGAAGCTCAACGGGCGGTCCTTCCCGATGAAGTTCTGGCGCAGGCCGTTGCACGCGATGACCGATGCCTTCACCACCGCCGGCTTCCGCGTTGCCGTCATCAGCGAGCCGCAGCCCGACCCGGCCACCCGTGAACTGTTCCCCGACGGCTTCTGCCCTTTCGACCAAGACCAGCTTCCTGTTCTTCGTCGTGGAGGTCCCGCCGTCGGCCGCGGGCTCGGACAAGTAGGGCCGCGTCAGAGAAACTTCGCCCTGGGGGTAAAGGCTGCGCAGGGAGCAGCAACAGGACGAAGGTCCTCTGATGCGGCGCAAGTTCAGGCTCGCGAGGGGCATGCCGAGCCATTCGATGCGAGCCGGTGGCGGGACGGGCGCTGAGGTGGCTTCGGTTGGTCAGCCTGCTGTCGGGCTCTGCGGGACCTACGCTCGCGTGAACCCGTGGCTGCGCTCCACTTTCGCCACATGCAGCGTGTAGCTCTGGTACCACTCGGCTCGCCCGCGCTTCTGCGCCGCGCGGTGCTCGGCGTTGCTCCGCCACTCCGTGAGGGCGTCGGCGTCGCGGAAGTACCCGACGGTGATGCCCAGCCCGCCAGGAGTCTGCGCATGGTCCATCCCCAGGAACCCAGGGACGTCCTTCACCAGGTCTTCCATGCGTGCGTTGGTCTCGCTGTAGCCGCTCTGGTCCTCGGTTCGCACCGTAGTGAAGACAGCCACGTAGTAGGGGGGTTCAAAGGCCTCGACGGGCGCGACAGGCGCTTCCGAGTGGTTGCTCACGGCGCCAGCGTAAGGCGGGCTGCGCCCAACGATCCAGCGTCTTTCCTGAACGGGATACATCCACTGCGACGATCGCTTATTGGTTTGCCGCCGGCCAGTCCGGCCGGATAGGAAGCTCGCATGCTAAGAGGCAGCACGGTCGGGCTCAGGGCCCGGCACGAGGACGACATCCCGATCCTGCGGGCCGAGCTCTACGACGACGTGGTCAACGGCTCGCGGGCCGAAAGCAGGCCGTGGCGGCCGATCACGCCCGGCTCGAAGGATCCGCGGCTCGTGGTGGACGACACGGAGCAGGGGCACGTCCCGTTCTCCGTGGTGGAGCTTGAGGGCGGCACCCTGGTCGGCACCGCGACGCTGTGGGGCATCGACAACCACAACCGGTCCGCGCACATCGGGCTGGGGCTGCTGCCGTCCTCCCGCGGCAAGGGCTACGGCACCGACGTGGTCGCGGTGCTGTGCCACTACGGTTTCGTCGTACGCGGCCTGCAGCGACTGCAGATCGAGACGCTGTCGGACAACACCGCGATGCTGCGCTCCGCCGAGCGCAACGGCTTCGTCCGCGAGGGCGTGCTGCGCTCCTCGTCCTGGGTGATGGGCGAGTTCCTGGACGAGGTGCTGCTCGGGCTTCTCGTCCAGGAATGGAAGCCGGACTCGAAGGGCTAGGCCGCCGCCCGACGGTCAAGAGGGGGGCCGCGGAGCCGACATGGACGACGGCCCGGATCGACAGAAGTGTTACGTGAGCCAGGGCGGATCTACGAGACTGACGGCATGAAGACCGTCAGGGTGCGGGACATCACGTTTTTCAATGGGGCGGTGAAGCTGGCCGGTTCGCTGAGGGTGCCGGGCCAGGCCGACGCGGGTGTTGCGGGCGTAGTGCTGGTCGGTGGGTCCGGGCCGTCCGACAGGGACAATGGCGGGTACTTCCGGCCGCTGCGGCAGCACCTATTGAATGCCGGATTCGCTGTGCTGTCGTACGACAAGCGTGGTGTCGGCCAGTCATCGGGCGATTGGCGCGCCGCGACCATGAACGACCTGGCAGCTGACGCAGCCGCCGCGTTGGATTTCCTCCGTGGCCAGCTCGAGATTCAACCCGGCGCGACAGGACTCTTCGGCCACAGCGAGGGCGGCTGGGTCGCCCTGCGCGCTTCCGCAGCGCGGGACGACGTGCCATGGGTGATCACCAACAGCTGCCCGGGAGTGAGCCCGGCCGTACAAGAACGGTATGCGCTCGCCAACCATCTGCGGGAGACACACAGGGATCGGCATGCGGAGATCGACAGCACTCTGGCTCTGTACGACCGTCTGGTCGAAGCCGGCCGACACAATGCCGACTTCCCGACAGCGGCACAGCTCGTCGACGCCGCGGGTGGACCGTCGAAACTGACCCACTACTGGGCCGACATGGACGAACGCCTTTGGACGTTCCTCAAACGTAAGCAGGACCATGACCCGATGTCGGACCTGCTCGGGCTGCGCTGCCCGCATCTGGCGCTCTTCGGCGGCGCGGATACGCTGGTTCCGGTCGCCGACAGCATCCACAAGTTCGCCACGGCCGCCTGCCACCCGGCCCGCCCTGACCGGGCCACACTGGCCGTCGAGGTGTTCCCCGGAGCCGACCATCGTGTGCAGGTGGGGGACTCGGACGACCTCGCGCCCGGCTACCTCGACAAAGTGACCCGATGGCTCGCCGACCACGTCACGTCACCAACCGGCGGTAGCAGATGAGGGTGCAGGCAATAAAGGACCTCCCCGCTCGCCGTGCCGGCGCCGACCGCCAACTAGCGGCCGGGTCGGCGCCTTCGGCACGACTCGCTGGAACAGCTTCCACAGCTCATCCGGCACCAGTCGTTCAACGATCCCCACGACAGCAGGTCGTCGAACCAGCCACATGAGATGACCTGTCAAGGCATGCCTGCCCCGGGCACGGACCTTGCGGTGTGTCCAGTAGGAGCAACGTCTGCGTCGCGGTCTCCAAGTAGGCGTCCTGCAAGCTCACATGACCGCCATGCGGCTCATGGTCAGAGCGCGGGAGCGCCGAACCACTTCGGCAGTCGGTCGCGCAGGTCCTGCTGGTCCTCGCCGACCCACGCCACGTGGCCGTCCGGCCGCAGCAGCACCGCGGGGACGTCCAGTTCCTCGCTGACGTCGACGACGTGGTCGACCCTGTCCTCCCAGCCCGCCACCGAGAGCCGGCCGGTCTGGTCGAGCAGCAGCCCACGGCCGGCGCGCATCAGCTCGTACAGGCGCCCGCGCTTCAGCCCCACGTCGCGCAACCGCCGGCCGAGGAGTTCGTGCCCGTCGCCGAAGTCGTAGCGGACACCGATCGCGGTGATCTTCTCGATGAGGTACCGGTTCACGTCCTCGAAGTCCATCAGCTCCGACAGCAGCCGGCGCACTGACCGGGCACCCGGCTCGACGGACAGAAGTTCCATCTGTGCGCGGGTGTTGTCCAGCACAGCGGCGGCCACCGGGTGCCGTTCGGCGTGGTAGCTGTCCAGCAGCCCCTCCGGCGCCCAGCCGTCCACCTCGGCGGCCAGTTTCCACCCGAGGTTGAACGCGTCCTGCACGCCCATGTTGAGCCCCTGCCCACCCGTCGGCGGATGAATGTGCGCCGCGTCGCCGGCCAGCAGGACCCGGCCGACCCGGTAACGCTCGGCCAGCCGGGTGGCGTCGCCGAAGCGGGAGAGCCAGCGTGGTGAGTGCACGCCGAAGTCGGTCCCGGCGAACACCCGCAGCTGCTGCTTGAGCTCCTCGAGGGTCGGTGGGACCGTGCGGTCCTCCGCCACCCCCTCGGCAGGCACGATGACGCGGTATCCCCCGCCCTCGAGAGGCATGACGCCGAACCGCATGTGGGTCTTGCGGACTTCGGCCACCACCTCGGCCAGCGTCTCCGGCGATACGGCCACCTCCACCTCGCCCAGCAGGGTCTCGACCCGGCTGGGCTCACCGGGGAAGCCGACGCCGAGCAGCTTGCGCACCGTGCTGCGGCCGCCGTCGCAGCCGACGAGATAGCGCGAGCGCAGCCGCGTGCCGTCGGCCAGCTCGACGGTCACCCCGTCCTCGTCCTGACTCAGCCCGACCAGTTCGCAGCCGCGCCGGATCTCGGTGCCGAGCTCGGTGGCGTGCTCGGTCAGCAGACGCTCGGTGATGGTCTGCGGGATGCCGAGGACGTACGAATGCGCGGTGTCCAGCCGGTCGGGCCACTGCTTGCCGAGGCCGGCGAAGAAGCCACCGACCGCGTACTTCTTGCCGTGCGCGAGGAACCGCTCCAGCAGACCGCGCTGGTCCATCACCTCGATGCTGCGCACGTGCAGACCGAGCGCGCGGACGTACGCGGTCGGCTCCGGCTCCTTCTCCAGCACGAGCACGTGCACGCCGTGCAACCGCAGCTCACTGGCCAGCATCAAGCCGGTCGGTCCGCCACCGGCCACGATCACGTCAATCATGAAACCCCCCACTCGACACGGTTGTTCTTCTCAGCAAAGCTGCCTTTCGGCCGACTGCTCCGAATCCCTGATTTCCGCAGGTTCTGACTGCGGCTGGAGATTCTGCATCACACTGGGGGCCTTGCCGCAAGGCCCCCAGTGCGCTATACGTTGAGAGTGGCAAGGAGTGGTAATCAACCTCCTTGCCTTTCCTTTTGGGGCTTCACCTTTGGCCGGGTCCCGGGTGCGGGACCGCACCCCGTGGGGTCCGTCGCCCCGTACTGGGCGTTCACCACGGGCGTCGACCACGCGCTCTACGGGCCGGAGCAGTTCGACTGAGCGGTTTCAAGCGGCCCGATCAGCAGGCCCGCCGCGGCACTTCGCCGGCGTCTTCCTCAGGTTCTCCAGGAGTCCCCTTGCGCCATATCCCCTCGGCCCACCGCGCCTTTGCTCATCCCCTCGCGTGGTGGCTTCCGCCCGACGGTCGGCAACTGCTGTTCACGGCGGGCTCGGAGGGCCACAGGGAACTCCGGTGCTGGGATGCGTCAACTGGTCGCGTGTCGCTGGAATTCGACGTGCCTCGCGGCGATCTCATCGTCCACGACGGCGTGTTGGCTCCCCTGCCCGACGGGAGGGTCGTCCTCGCCACTTCGGACCCGGACGGGCTGCGTACATGGGACGTCCGCACCGGGCAGTTGGAGGACCGGATCTCCGACACGACCATGTGGCAGGTGGCCGCGACGACATCGAAGGACGGTCGGGCGGTTCTCGCGGGAGCGGGGATCGACGGTCACCTGCACCGGTGGGACGCCGCGACCGGCGAGCCGGTGGGAGCGCCGTGGAAGTGCCACGACGGCTACGTCATGACTGTCACCGACCTCACACTGCCGGACGGCACCCCACTCCTGGTCACCGGCGGCGAGGACGGCACGGTGCGCCGATGGCACGCCGGGAGCGGAGCACCGGTCGGGAAGCCGCTGCCGGTGAGCCCCGGCAGCCGGGTGTGTGTCGTGGCGGCGTGCGTTCTGGAGGACGGGCGGGGGCTGCTCGTCGCGCACGACGACGAGGGCGCGCTGTTCCGCTGGGACGCGGCGACCGGCGAACCCGTCGGCCCCTCCCTGCCGACCGGCGACTGGTGGCCGAACACGATCGCCGTCGTACCGGTCCAGGGCGTACCGCGCGTGATCGTCGGATGCGATGACGACACCGTGCGCCAGCGGAACGCCTTCACCGGTGAGCAGTTGGCGGCCGTCTATCCCGGAATGGGCGCCGCCGCGGTGACGGCGCTGCCCGACGGTAGTGCCTTGCTCGCGGCCGGTTCCCGTGACGGCGCGCTGGTGCTGGACCGGCTCACCATCTGACCGGCTCACCGCCTAGGAGCGGGGTCAGTAACTGGTAAGCCGCATGCGTCTCGTGATCTTTCATGTGGGATGATCCGGGTATGCGTGATGGGGATGGGCTGTTCAAGGCTGAGCCGGTCGATCCGAGCGGACGCACGGTCGTTCGGCGGCGGTGGACAAGCGGTTCAGGTCCTTCGACCCGCACCAGGTCCTGCTGATGCCCGTCGCCGGACGAGTGGCTGCCCCAGGATCATCTGGCCCGCTTCGTCGCCGAGTTGGTCGATGACGTGCTGGACCTCGGACCGGTCCTGGCCGATTACACCGAGAAGCGCGGCTTCCCGCCTTCGGACGCACTGAACTACACCACGATGCTCGACCAGTGCGCGGCCAACACCGGTGTCCCCCCCCAAGCAGGTTCTGGTCGACGCCGGGTACTGCTCCGAGAGCAACCCGCAGGCCGCGAAGAACCGCCAACTCGCCTGCGGCACCGAGACATTCATGGCCACGGGACGCCTCGCCCACGACGAGCAGGTCCCGCCCGCACCGCGCGGACGAATACCGGTGAACGCCACCTTGAAGGAACGCATGGCCAAGCCCGTCGATCACGGCCATCAGTCAGCTTGCCCGTTACCGACCCACGCTCCTAGCCACCCCACCGCCTGACCAGCTGGCCGAGGCCTTCCACAGTCTGTTGCGCGCATGACAATCAGGCTACGGTTTACTCGCGTCAACCAAGCCATCACCCACGAGGAGTCGATGCGCTATGCCGTACATCAGGCGCGCCCTCGCGACCGGTGCCGCCGCGGTCGCCACCGTCGCACTGCTCCAGGCTCCGGCCCACGCCACGGTTGTCCCGGAGCACGCGATCATCGTCTGCCAGAGCGCGAGCTTCTACGCCAACTACGACAGCTCCTCCGGTCCCAGCGGCTTTGTCCGCACCCTGTACTACGGCGACAAGGTCGGCCACACCCGCGGTGTCCACCCCGTCTACAACGGCTGGGCAGCCACGTTCGACTTCGGCCCCAACGACTGGGGCTATGTGCGCTACGAATGCATTGGCGGCTACGGCTCCTGGTGAGCCGGGATTCGAGAGGGAAGGCCATGTCCGCACACCGCACCCTGCGCGCCGTCCGTACCGCGGCGGTCACAGCCGCCGTCGGCGCGACCCTGCTGCTCAGCCCCGGCACCGCCCAGGCCGCCAACGGCACCGTCGGCCAACGCGAGACCGTCTGCGCCGAGGATCTCTTCGTCCGCACCGACCCGGGAGGCGCCTGGATGGGCACCCTGTACAAGGGGCAGACCTTCCTGGTGGAGAGCAAGCAGTCCGGCTGGGCGTACGGGTTCGCGTACGGCAACATCAACCGTCACGGCTGGGTCCAGGACGGCTGGTTCTGCTGACGGCAGCCGGTCGCTGACGGCGGCCGGCCCGCCCGCGACACCTGCCCGCGACACCTGCCACGCCGCCGCTAGCCGGTCCGCCCGCGGCACCCGCCCCTGTCGGCGGCACCGGCCTGCCTGCGACACCTGCCCCTGCCCGCGGTACCCGGCCTGCCGACAGGCCGGGTGCCGTCAGCCCCAGCGGCCGAAGGCCGAGGCGATCTCGTCCCGGTCCGCGCCCCCGGCCAGCAGCAGACGCAGCAGGACGCGCGCCTTCCACGGGTCCAGCAGCCCCGCGTCGATCAGGCCACGGCCCAGCAGGTCCGACTCCGAACCCGGCGAGCGGTACGTGGCACGCGCCACCGAACCGCTGCCCGTCCGGGACGTCAGCACGACCGGCATACGGGCGGCCACCTCGCCGAGCCGCGGCGCGAGGGCACCGGCGACATGCCCCACACCGAACCCGGCGACCACCAGTCCCTGACAGTTGCGCGCCACGTCGTCGACGACACTGCCGTCCTCGTCGAGGACCGCCGTGTACACGGCCACGCGGGTGGCGGCCAGTCGCTCCGTGTCCGGCCGCCGGTACGGCAGCACCTCGCGCAGGGGCGGCGCGGCCAGCACCCGTACCCGGTCCTCCACGACATGACCGAGGGGGCCGGTGTTGGGCGAGACGAACGCCGCGGTGCTCGTGCTGTTCGTCTTGCGTACCCAACGGGCCGCGTGTACCTGGTCGTTGAACACCACCAGCGCCCCCAGCCCACGGGCCTCGGGCGCGATCGCGACCCGCACCGCCGCCAGCACGTTGGCAGGGCCGTCGGCGCCCGCGAGCGACGCGTTGCGCATCGCACCCGTCAGTACGAGCGGCTCCTCGTGCGGCCACACCACATCGGCGAGGAACGCCGTCTCCTCCAGGGTGTCCGTTCCCTGCAGGACGATGGCCGCGGCGGCGCCCTCGGCGATCGCCCGTGACGCCGCGTCCACCACGTCGAGGACCTTCGTGAACGTCAGCCCGGAGCTGGGCACCGCCTCCCCGTCCCGGACATCGATCCGCACCCCCAGCCGGTCCAACCCCGGCACCCCCGCGACGATCTGACTGCCCGTCAACCGAGGCGTGTCACCCGCGACCGACACCGTCCCGCCCAGCGCGAACAACGCCACCCACATCCGCCCACTCCCCCTTGCGTCCGACACGGAAGACGATCACCAACCGGCACCCTACGGCCAACTCGCCTGCCTGATCAGGGAACTTCGTGATCAGTGGGCTCCGGGCCGATCCACCCTGCGGCGCCGACACAGGCCTCGTTTCCTTCCGGGTCGGCCAGCACCCAGTGGGACGGCGCGTGGGCGTCGGTCACCACGCGGCCGCCCTCGGCGACAGCCGCCGCAATCCGCGCTTCGGCCTGGTCGTACGGCACCCAGACGTCGACGTGGACCCGGTTGCGGTCGGTTCGCGGCGTCTGCATCCGCTGGAAGTAGAACGGCGCCCCGCGGCCGTGCGGATCGATCAGGTCCTCGGGGCTGTTCGCCCGGTCCGCATAGCCGAGCAGCGCGCGCCAGAACCGCACCACATCGGGACCGGCCAGGGCGTCGACCGTGACCTGGACGGTCTGCACGGCGGACGGGTCGGCCGGGATGTCCAGCGTGCGCGCGAGGGCCGAGATCCGCCGGGCCTGCTCGACGTTCCGCTCGGTCAGGCCGTAGTACTCGCCGGTGATCGTGATCAGCCGCACGGTCACGCCGTCGTGTCTCAGGTCGACATCAGGGTTGCCCGCCTCGATGTCGGGCAGCTCGCTGATGGCCTGCACAAGCCGTGCGCCGGCGGCGAACGATCCGGTGCGGAAGTAGGCACACGCCCCCTCGCCCAGGACCCGCCAGTCCCCCAGACCGGCGGTCGCATGGAACTGCTGCGGCCTGAGACGCCCGACCTCGCTCGCTACATCAGTCATGCGCTCAAGTTAGCCTGCGCCACTGACAACTCCCCCGGCTCTCCCGGCACTTCACGCGGTGGCGGCGGGACGGTCGCCCGGCCCGCCGCCGCCACCTGGTCAGCGGTCAGCCCCGCCCCCCGGAGGGC
Source organism: Streptomyces sp. NPDC046805 (assembly GCF_040645355.1). Classification (NCBI taxonomy): domain Bacteria; kingdom Bacillati; phylum Actinomycetota; class Actinomycetes; order Kitasatosporales; family Streptomycetaceae; genus Streptomyces; species Streptomyces sp. NPDC046805. Next base: position 75,645 of record NZ_JBEYYC010000030.1, read on the forward strand.
GAAGCGCTCTCCGCGCCGCCGGGTTCCGGCTCGGTGGGCGTCGTCCGCAGTGCTTCCGGCAGCAGTTCCTCCGGCATTCCCTGGTAGGCCACCGGACGCAGGAAGCGCGTGATCGCCGAGGTGCCGACCGCGGTGTGGAGCGGTGCCGTGGTCGCCGGGTAGGGGCCGCCGTGGTGCATCGCGGAGGTGACCGCGACACCGGTGGGCCAGCCGTTGTGGATCAGGCGTCCGGCGCGCGTCGCCAGCACCGTGAGGAGGCTGCGTACGGCGTCGGCCTCGGGTGGCTCCGAGTGAACCGTCGCGGTGAGATTGCCGTCGAACGCCTCGGCGGCGGCGCGCAGTTCGCGCTCGTCCTCGTAGGTGACGACCACGGAGAGAGGGCCGAAGGCCTCCTGCAGGAGGACGTCCCGGTGCCGCAGCAGTGTGGGAACGTCGGTCGCGAGGAGGGACGGCGTCGCGGTCAGGTCCTCACCGGTGCCGCCCTGGACCAGGGTGCGCACCCCGGGTACGGCGGTCAGCTCGGCGTGGCGTGCGCGGAAGCCCTCGTGGACGCCCGGGTGGAGCATCCGTGCCGCCGGTACGTCGCGGGTGGCCTGGACGAGCGTGTCCTCCAGGCCGTGGTCCCGCGGCAGGAAGAGCAGTCCGGGCTTGGTGCAGAACTGGCCCGAGCCGAGGGTGAAGGACGCGACGTAGTCCTGGGCGAGTGCGGCGCCGCGGGCGGCTACGGTGCCCTCCGTGGCGAACACCGGGTTGAGGCTGCCGAGTTCGCCGTAGAAGGGGATCGGTGTCGGGCGCGAGCAGGCGATGTCGAAGAGCGCCCGGCCGGCCGTCGGTGATCCCGTGAAGGCCGCGGCCGCGATCCTCGGGTCGCGCAGCGCCTGTGTGCCGGCTTCCAGCCCCAGGATGTGGCCGAAGGTGCCGTCGGGTGCGCCGGCGGCACGCAGGGCGTCGGTGACGATCTCGGCGGTGCGCCGGGAGAGCCGGGGGTGCCCCGGGTGCCCCTTGAGGACCACGGGGCAGCCCGCCGCCAGCGCGGACGCGGTGTCGCCGCCCGCGACGCTGAACGCGAAGGGGAAGTTGCTCGCGGCGAAGACCAGGACGGGCCCGAGGGGCACGAGCATGCGTCGCAGCTCGGGGCGTGGGCCCAGGGGGGAGTCGGGGTCGGCCGGGTCGATCGTCACGCCCAGATGGCCGCCGTCCGCCACCAGCGTCGCGAAGGCTCGCAACTGCACGGTGGTACGCAGGAGTTCGCCGCGCAGCCGGGGCTCGGGCAGGCCCGACTCCTCCTTGGCGATCGGCACCAGTTCGTCGCCGGCGGCGTCGAGCGCGTCGGCGACCGCGGTCAGCAGGCCCGAGCGTGCACGCGGTCCGAGGTCGGCGAGCGGTGCGGCGGCGCGCGCCGCCGCGTCGAGCACCGAGTCGAGTTCCGTCGCCGTCGTGTCGGCGGGAAGGGGTGAAGTCGTCGTAGTCGTGGTCACGGTCACTCCTCGGGGCCGTACGAGCGGTGGGCCAGGCGGACCGACGGCCGGTCCGACGCCTCGGCCAACCAGTCCAGAGCCGCCGTGTCGTGTGTCACGGGATTGCGCAGCACCCCCACACCGTCGATGCCGATCTCGACCATGTCACCGGCCTGGAGCGTGAAGTCGATGCCCGGCACGATGCCCGTGCCGGTGGACAGCACGACGCCGTCGGGGAACGGCTGGGCGTGCAGCAGGTGGTCGGCCAGCCCTTGCGGGTCGCGGTGGAACGCGGCCGTGGACGTGGCGCCTTCGAAGGCCGGCGCGCCGTTCCGCCACACCACGAGGGAGATCTTCAGGTCCTCGGGGGCCGCGATCTCCCACGCGGGGACGATGCCGGACGACACCGCGGCGCTGCCGGCGTAGATCTTCGCCTGGGGAAGGTAGAGGGGGTTGTCGCCCTCGATGGAGCGGGAGCTGACGTCGTCGACGACGACGTAACCCACTGTCTCGCCAAGGTGGTTGAGGACGAGGCCCAGTTCCGGCTCGGGGACGTTGAGCGGGGAGTCGTCGCGTACGGCGATGGGTTCGCCGTCGGTGACCACGCGCCACGGCACGGACTTGAAGAAGAGCTCGGGGCGCTCGGCGTCGTAGACCCGCTCGTAGATCGACTGCTCGGTGCTCTCCTCGACGCGGGCCTCGCGGGAGCGCTCGTAGGTGACGCCCGCGGCCCACAGCTCCATGCGTCCGTCCAGCGGCGGGAGCAGGTGTGCCTCGGCCTCGGGGACGTCGGGGACGGGGCGGGCCGCGGTCTCCTCGACGAGGGCGCGGAGTTCCGCGACGGGCAGGCGCAGCAGGTCCGCGATACCGGGCGTGGAGGTGAACTCGCGTACGTCACCCGCCTCGTCGGCGATGCCGGTACGGACGACTCCGGTGCCGTCAGCGAAGCGCACGATGCGCGTCATCGGGGGTCCTCTCCTTGTGTGCGTGCGCGGTCTGTCCGACCCAGCGGAAGGTGGTGACGACCACGGCGCCGACGGCCACGATCGCGGCCACCGCGTACAGTCCGCCGGCGCCCGAGCCGGTGGACGTCTCGATGACGCCCATGAGGTAGGGGCCGAGGAAACCGCCGAGGTTGCCGAAGCCGGAGATGAGAGCGATGGTCCCGGCCATCTGCAGGCCGGACAGGACCGTCGGCGGCACCGTCCAGAACACCGGCTGTGCGCCGAGGAATCCGAAGGCGGCGACACACAGCGCGACCACGGCGGGCACCGGCGGCAGGACGACTCCGCCGATCAGTCCGACGACGGTCAGCAGCAGCGCGAGCCGCAGCGGGCCGCGACGGTTCCCGGTGCGGTCCGAGATCCAGGGCAGCACCAGGACTCCGGCCAGGGCGAACACCCACGGCAGGGCGGAGACGAAGCCGATACCGACGTCACTGAGGCCGTGGATGCGGCCGACGAGGGCGGGCAGCCAGAACGTCACGCCGTACACGCCGATCTGGATGGCGAAGTACACGAACATCAGCCGCAGGACCCGGCTGTCGCCGATGATCTCGCGGATGCGCGTGGGCGTCGTGCCGGCGTCGGGCTGGTCGGCGGCGATGCGCGCGGCGAGCAGCCGCTTCTCCTCGTCGTTGAGCCAACGGGCCTGCTCGGGACGGTCGGTGAGCAGCCACGGGACGGCGAGGGCGAGCAGCACGGTCGGCGCGCCCTCCAGGATGAACATCCACTTCCAGCCGTCCAGACCCGCGAGTCCGTGCAGCCCGATGAGGTAACCGCCCACCGGGTTGCCGATGATGCTGGCCACGGCCACGGCCGACTGGAACACGCCGGTGGCCCTGCCGCGTTCGACGGCCGGGAACCAGTAGGTGAGGTAGAGGATGACGCCGGGGAAGAAGCCGGCCTCGGCCACGCCGAGCAGGAAGCGCAGCAGATAGAAGCTGCCGGGGCTGTTGACCAGGGCCATCGCGCAGGACAGCAGACCCCACACGAACATCAGCGCGCTGAGCCAGCGGCGTGCGCCGAAGCGGTGCAGGACGAGGTTGGACGGCACGCCGAGCATGGCGTAGCCGACGAAGAAGACACCGGCACCGAAACCGAACGCGGCAGCGTCGATTCCGGCGTCCGTCTGGAGATGGGTTTTGACCAGGGCTACGTTCGTGCGGTCAAGAAAGCTCAGCACGAACATCAGGAACAGGGGCGGGAGCAGACGGCCGGCTACCTTCCGGCGTACGCCCTCCGCGGTGACGACCGCGTTCACGGGACCTCCGAGCGGCTCAGACATCAGACATCTGACCGCTGGACCGTAGGGCCCGATCAACTCACCTGGCAAGACACCTGCGTTCAGCAATTTTTCCGCCAGACACCTCTGGCCCTCACGGCAGACATCTGACATCTTGAGGTCCGCAAGCCCTCGTACCCCGAACGACGCCGCCGCTTGCGCGACCCGCCCTGCCCACCGTGCGCCGGGCGGAGTGCCGCGCGAGCGGGGTCGTGAGGCCGCAAGCGTGCGCAGCCGTATGCCCGCATGGCGTCCGCAGGCGTCCCATGGGTCCCATGGACAGGAGTGAGTGCCGATGACCGCTCGTATCGTCGACGTCGAGACGATCGACCTCCGCTTCCCCACCTCGCTGGAGCTAGACGGCTCGGACGCGATGAACGAAGCCCCCGACTACTCGGCCGCGTACGTGGTGCTGCACGTCGAGGACACCAACTCCGCCGGTACGGACTCCGCCGCGGCCGTCACCGAGGGGCACGGCTTCACCTTCACCATCGGGCGGGGCAACGAGCTCGCGCTGCAGGCCGCGCGTGCGATCGGCGAGCGAGCCGTCGGCCTGTCCGTCGACGAGATCGTGAACGACCTGGGCGGCTTCTCGCGCCATCTGCTCGGCGACAGCCAGCTGCGCTGGCTCGGCCCCGACAAGGGCGCGATCCATCTCGGTACGGCCGCGGTCGTCAACGCCGCCTGGGACCTGGCCGCCAAGCGCGCGGGCAAGCCGGTATGGAAGCTGCTCGCCGACATGACTCCGCAGCAGATCGTCGACCTCGTCGACTGGCGCTACCTGAAGGACGCGCTCACCCCCGAGGCCGCGCTGGAGATGCTCGAGTCACGCGCGTCCGGCCGCGCGGAGCGCGAAGCCCACGTCCGGGAGCACGGCTACCCCGCCTACACCACCAGCGCGGGCTGGCTCGGTTACGACGACGCGAAGCTCGCCCGCCTCTGCCACGAGGCCGTCGCGCAGGGCTGGGACGCCGTCAAGCTCAAGGTGGGCGCCGATCTGCAGGACGACATCCGCCGCTGCCGGATCGCCCGCGACATCATCGGGCCGTCCCGGCGGCTGATGATCGACGCCAACCAGACCCTCGGCGTGCAGGAGGCCGTCGCCTGGGCCGAGGCGCTCGCCGAGTTCGACATCTGGTGGTTCGAGGAGCCGACCAGCCCGGACGACATCCTGGGGCACGCCGCCATCGCCGAGCGCATCGCCCCCACCCACGTCGCGACCGGCGAACACGCCCACAACGCCGTCATGTTCAAGCAGTTCCTGCAGGCCAAGGCGATCGGCATCTGCCAGATCGACGCCTGCCGGCTCGGCGGCGTGAACGAGGCGGTCGCCGCGCTGCTGCTCGCCGCCGCGCACGACGTACCGGTCTGCCCGCACGCGGGCGGTGTCGGCCTGTGCGAACTGGTGCAGCACCTCTCGATCTTCGACTACGTCGCCGTCAGCGGCTCCATGGAGAACCGCGTCGTCGAGTACGTCGACCATCTCCACGAGCACTTCCACGACCCGGTCCGCGTCCGGGGCGCCCGCTACCTGGTGCCCGAGGCGCCGGGCTACAGCGCCCAGATCCACCGCGAGACCCTGCAGACGTACCGCTACCCCGACGGCCCGGCCTGGAGCACGGCCCGCCCGGTGGCAGACTGAGCCCATGCCGACGAAGTCAGACACGGACGCGGCGGGCGGCAGTGTCGTCGACGTGGCGATCAGTCGCCTGAAGAAGCGCATCGAGACCGGCGAGTTCAAGCCGGGGCACCGCCTCCCTCCGGAGGCGGTGCTCGCCGCCGAGCTCGAACTCTCCCGGCCCTCGCTGCGCGAGGCCGTCCGCGCCCTCGCCATGGCGGGTGTACTGGACGTGCGGCGCGGCGACGGTACGTTCGTCACCGACCTGCGCCCGGACCGGCTGGTGAACGCCATCGGCAGCTTCCTCGACCTCGCCCACGACGCCGGCCTCGGCGAGATGCTCGAATGCCGCAAGGTCCTGGAGCCCGGCGCCACCGCCCTCGCCGCGACCCGCATCGACGACACCGCGCTCGACGACCTGCTGGAACGCATCGAGCGCATGCGCACCCTGCAGGACCCGGAGGAACTCGTCCGCGAGGACCTGGCCTTCCACTCCGCCGTGGTCGCGGCCACCGGCAACCTCACGCTGGAGTCCCTGGTCTCCTCGGTGACGCACCGCACGGCACGGGCCCGCATCTGGCGGGCCCTGGTCAAGTCCGACGTACTGGACTGGACGCACCAGCAGCACATGGACATCTACGAGGCCCTGCGCGCCCGCGACAGCCTCGGCGCCTTCGCCGCGGCGAGCCGTCACGTCACCGCGGTGGAGACCTGGGTCCGCGAACGACTCGACGCCCTGCGGGACGGCGCCTGACCCGGCTTCGGCGGGCCGTCGGGCCGTCAGCCCGACGGGCGAGTGCCGGTGGCGTTCGGTCGCCGTTCACCGCGTGCGAGGAGACGTGCGAGGAGACCTGCTTCCCGGATCGAAGTCGGTGCAGAGCATGGGAAGTTGAGCAAGATGTCTGCGGCGATTGATGAAGCAGATGTCGGCGGGGCAGAAGACGTCTAGGTTGGGCACGGTACTGATCAAGCGATGACCGCGAGGAGAGCTCCGGCATGTCAGACGTTTCACTGCCCCAGGACGACGGCTCCGCGTGGACATCCCGGCTCCGTACCGATGTGTCGCACTCCGCCAGGATCTGGAACTACTGGCTGGGCGGCAAGGACAACTATCCCGTCGATCAGGAAGTCGGCGACCAGATCCTGGAGTTCGTCCCGGGACTGCCCCGCTCAGCCGTGGCCGACCGCGGGTTCCTCACGCGGGCCGTGGAGTTCCTCGCCGCCGAGGAGGGCATCCGGCAGTTCCTGGACATCGGCACCGGACTGCCCACGGTGGACAACACCCACGAGGTCGCCCAACGCGTCGCTCCCAGCAGCCGGATCGTGTACGTGGACAACGACCCCATCGTGCTCAGTCACGCCCACGCCCTGCTCACCAGCACCCCCGAAGGTGTCACGGACTACGTCGACGCCGACGTGCACGCCCCGGGCACCATCCTGGAACACGCCGCCCGGACACTGGACTTCAGCCGCCCGGTCGCCCTCACGCTGCTCGGCGTGCTCAATTTCGTCATCGACAACGGCGAGGCCCAGGCCATCGTCCGCAGCCTCCTGGACGCCGTACCGTCCGGCAGCCATCTGGTGATCTCCCATCCCACCACCGAGGTCGACGGCGAGGCGATGGCGGAGGCCGTGCGCTACTGGAACAGCCAGGGATCGGCGCCCATGACCCTGCGCACCCGCGAGGAACTGCTGGGGTTCTTCGACGGCGTGGAGCTGCTGGAGCCCGGCGTCGTCTCGTGCTCGCGCTGGCGGCCGGCCCCCTCGGGTGAGGGCGAGATCGTGGACGTCACGCAGTTCTGCGGCGTGGCCAGGAAGCCTTGAGGGCCGGGCCCGCGTGACGGTGATCAGCTGACGCCTGTTCCGCAGTCCGGTGTGCATCATTCGCGTCTGATCCGTGACGCCACCAAGTAGCGCTCTCCACAAGGGTGGTGACCTCGTGACCATCCGTCGTCACCCGTGACATTCCCGCGTGATGATCCGCTGAAGAGAGTGATCCCGGGCGGGATCACGGCGCCCGCTCTCCGGGGGGAGGTACGCGGGCGCCATGGTGCAGGGGCAGGCTTGTTCCCCCGTGACGTGCCTGTCCCTGCACCCCAACTCGCCTTGCACCACGTGCTCCACGCGCCGCACCACGGCGACGTCACGCCCCCTAGAGCCTCCAGGAACGCAACTGGTCCGCGACGTCCTGGACTCCGACGCGCGTGTCGCGGATCTTGCGCACCAGGTCGGAGAGGGCGCCGTAAGGGGGATCGATGCCCTGACCGGACTGGTCCATGTACTGGGCGGCGATGAACGCGGCGTACAGGCTGTTGCGGTGCGGGAGGGGCTCCAGGCGCACGAGGGTGTGCATCAGGGCGGCGGCGCGCCAGGCCACGTCGGGATCGGCGGCCGCGAGGGTGGGGAGCCTGGTCTTGTGGCGGGCTACGGCGGCCACCAGCGCGGAGTAGTCGGCGACGGTGAGGTCGTCGTGGCCGAGTGCGTTCTCCTGGACGTCGAGCAGCCAGGAGACGTCGATGTAGAGGTGCATCAGGCGGCAGCGGCTCCGTTGCCGCGCCGAGCGGGCGGCACCTCGTCGGGGAAGGCCTGGTCGAACTCCTCGCGCAGCCGGTCGGCCCACCCGGTGGCGCCGGCGACGAACTGCTTGCGTTGCATCTCGCGGACGCCGAGGTCGTGGAGGTACTGCTTGAGGCTCTTGCCCTCGGCTGCGGCCGCGGCCCGTACGCCCTCGAGTTCCTCGTCGGTGAAGGACACGTTCAGGGATGGCATGCCCGCGATGGTACCTAGTAGGTGCCGGGCGCGCGAGGGTCTGCGGTTGCCTTACGTGGCCCGGTGGCGGCGCGGCGCCTGAGGCGGGGCGTGGTACGTGTCCCCGCCACAGGCGCCACCCACGGTCAGCTCTCGCCCGAGGAGGCCGCGGCGTCCGTGGGCACGGGCGCCGCCTCCTGCGAGGCCGCGAGCGCCGGCACCTGACGCGGCATGAGCAGCAGCGCACCCATGGCGACGACACAGCAGCCGACGATGTACCAGCTGATCCCGGTGCTGGAGCCGGTGTTTTCGAGGATCGCGGCCGCGATGAGCGGTGCCGGTCCACCCGCGATCACGGAGGCGAGCTGATACCCGAGCCCGGCGCCGCTGTAGCGGACGTTGGTCCCGAATCCCTCGGCGATCAGCGCGGCCTGGGGGCCGTACTGGATGTCGTGGAAGACGAGGGACAGCACGATGGCGAGCAGGACGATCCAGGAGCTGCCCGAGTCGAGCATGGCGTAGTACGGGAACGCGAACAGGCCGACGCAGCAGATGCCGATGCCGTAGACCAGGCGCCGCCCGAAGCGGTCCGAGAGGTGGCCGAAGAGCGGGACGCTGATCAGCCCGATGGCCGCCGCGACGAGCGTGTAGTTGAGCAGGTCGCCCTTGGGGAGGCCGACCTTCTCCGTGCCGTAGGTGAGGACGAAGGTGATGAACAGGTAGAAGGGTGCCTGCTCCGACAGGCGCACGAAGGCGGCGGTCAGCACGGTGCGCCACTGGTGGCGCAGGACGCTCCAGACCGGCTGGCGCACCACCACGCGCTCCTGCTTCACCTCGGTGAAGGCCGGGCTCTCCATGACCTTCAGCCGCACGTAGAGTCCGATGCCGATCAGCACCAGGCTGGCGAGGAAGGGCACGCGCCAGCCCCAGCTGTCGAAGCCGCCGCCGGCGACCCCGTTCATCAGCTTGACCATGCCGGTCGAGGCGAGGAGACCGAGCGGCACTCCGAACTGCGGCCAGCTGGCCATCAGTCCGCGCCGGCCCTCGGAGCCCCATTCCATGGACATCAGGACCGAGCCGCCCCACTCACCGCCGACGCCGATGCCCTGGATCACCCGCAGCAGGATCAGCAGTATGGGTGCGGCGAGGCCGATGGAGGCGTAGCCGGGCAGCACGCCGATGAGGAAGGTGCTGAGCCCCATCAGGACGAGGGTGGTCACGAGTGTGGACTTACGGCCGACCCGGTCGCCGATGTGCCCGAAGATCGCGGCTCCCAGGGGACGTGCGGCGAAGCCGACGAACTGGGTGCCGAAGGAGGCGAGGACGCCGGTGTAAGGGTCCTGGCCGGGGAAGAACACGTGCGGGAAGACGAGGGCGGCGGCGGTGCCGTAGAGGAAGAAGTCGTACCACTCGATCGCGGTGCCGACCGTACTGGCGACGACGGCGCGGCGGCGGTGTCTGTGCACCTCTTGAGGGGTAGCAGAGGGCTCGACTGCGGTCATGGCGGCTCCCGGACAATTGGTTGAACCACTGCACCAATGAACGAATTGCGGTGAGCGTGCTACCCCGCTGCGGGCATGTCAAGAGGATGCGCGAGATGGAGATCGTCAAGGCCCGGATTGCCCGGTGACCTCGACGTGGCTTCGACGCGGCTTCGACGCGCGGGAGTGGGTCCGGGTGGCTGCGGCTCAGTCCGCCCGGCGGTGCGGCGACGTGGCGTGGTCGGCCGCGGCCACATGGTGGTGCATCGCCTGCGCGGCGGCTTCCTGGTCGCCTGCCTGTACGGCCTCGGCGATACGTCGGTGCTGGTCGAGGGACAGCGCGGCCCGGCCGGGCCGGCCCAGTGACTCGGCGCGGCTGTCGGCGATGGGCGGCGCGATCTCCGTCAGGAAGGCGGCGAGCAGCGGGCTGCGGGCGGCCGTGGTGACGGCGGCATGGAAGCGCTCGTCCTCGGGGACACCGCATTCACCCCGGTCGATCGCCTCCGCCATGGCCGACAGTGCCGCGTCGATCTCCTGGAGGTCGTCGTCGGTACGGCGGGCGGCCGCGAGCGCGGCGAGCTTGGTCTCCAGGGCGTCTCGTGCGTCCATGACGTCCGCGTCACTCTCGAAGACGCGGACGTCATGCACATTCGGGACGGTCGAGACCTCAGGCTGCCGGCCGGTCTGCGCGTCCGGTGGTTGCGCGTCCAGACCGTCGCGGAGCAGGTAGGTTCCGCCGCCGTGCCGTACCTCGACGAGTCCCTGCACTTCGAGGGCGACGATGGCCTGCCGTACCGACGTGCGGCTGACACCGAGCCGCCCGGCTAGCTCACGCTCCGGGGGGAGACGGTCCCCCACCTGCAGGTGCGCGTGCTTCACGTACTCCCGCAGCCTGTCTACCACCTGTTCGTACAGGCGGGGCCGTGTCAGCGGGCGCAGCGACTCGGTCACAGGCGCATGTCCCTTCCCGGATGGGGTCCCCAGGACCTCTGAGCTGCCCCCTTAACAGCTGTTCGGACCCGACTCAACACTTTAGCCCATCGGTCCAGTGGTCCAGCGGCCCAGTGGTCCAGTGGTCCATCCAGTCCTGGACTATTCAATGTTCAGTGAACGGAGAAGCCTCCGTCGACGAAGATCGCCTGCCCGGTGACATAGCCGGACGCGCGGCCGGCCAGGAACACCGCCGCTCCGGCGAAGTCCTCCGCCAGGCCGTTGCGCCCGACCATCGTGCGCGCGGCCAGCGCCGCCACCTTGTCCGGGTCGGACGACAGCTGTGCGTTGAGCGGGGTCATGACGAAGCCCGGCACCAGCGTGTTGCAGGTGACGCCGTACGGCGACCACGCCTCCGCCTGTGAGCGGGCGAGCGACTCCAGCGCCCCCTTGGAGACCCCGTAGGCACCGCTCCGGACGAACGCCCGGTGCGCCTGCTGGGAGGTGATGTGGATGATCCGCCCGAAGCCCCGCTCGGCCATGCCTGGCCCGAACCGCCGACCCAGCAGGTAGGGAGCCTCCAGGTTCACCGCCATGGTGGCGTCCCACACGTCCTCTTCCAATTCTCCCATCGGCGGCCGCAGGTTGATCCCGGCGCTGTTGACGAGGATGTCGGGTTCGCCGAACACCTCGGCCGCCCGCTCCGCCGCCGCGCGCACCCCGTCACGGGTGCTCAGGTCGGCGCTCACCCAGGCCGCCCGGCAGCCGTCCGCCGTCAGTTCGTCGACCGTGGCGGTCAGTTCCGGCTCCTTGCGCGCCACGATCACCACGCTCGCCCCCGCCCGCGCGAGAGCACCGGCGATGGCGCGGCCGATGCCGGAGCTGCCGCCGGTCACCACGGCGACCCGGCCGTCCAGCGAGAACAGTTCGGAAAGGTAGGAGTGTTGGCTGTTCGAGATCATTCCCGCAGCCTACGAACACGGAGCTTCAGTCGGTACGGCCGTCCATACTGCGGTCGGTACGGCGACCCGGGGTCGGGTCCAGGTAGACGCGCCGGACCGAGGGAAGCGCGGCACGCAGGCGGATTTCGGCTTCCTCGCAGGCCCATTCGATCTGCTCGGCGGTGTAGACGTCGCGGAAACCGACCTTCGCGGCGATCAGGGCCTCCCGGGGGCCCTGCACCAGCGTGATCAGCTCCAGCACCTCCTCGATCGGCTCCACCGACATCAGCACCCGCCGCACCTCCTCCCGTTGCGGCTTCGGCAGAGCGCGGCCGAGGAGGAGTTCGGTGTTGGAGCGGCCCAGTTCCCAGGCGACGAAGATGAGCAGCACCCCGATGAGGATCGAGGCCACGCCGTCCCACACACCGGACCCGCTGAGCTGGGCGCCGAGGAGCCCGAGTGCGGCCAGCACCAGTCCGATGAGGGCCGCCGAGTCCTCCATGACGACCGCTTTGACGGCGGTGTCGGGCGTGTGGCGCAGGTAGTACAGGAGCGGCATACGGCGGCGCTCCGCCTGGCCCGTGGCCTGCCGGAACCCGGTGCGCAGGGAGAGGCCCTCCAGCACGAAGGCCACGGCCAGCACGATGTAGGAGACCAGGGGGTTGCCCGGGCGCTCGCCGTGGGTCAGCGAGTGGATACCGTCGTACACCGCGAACACGCCGCCGCCCACGAACGTGGCGACGGAGGCGAGCAGCGCCCAGATGTACCGCGCCGGGCCGTAACCGAGCGGGTGTTCCTCGTCGGCGGGCTTCTCACTGCGGTGCAGCGCCGTCAGCAGGAGGAGCTCCGTCACGGTGTCGGCGACCGAGTGTCCCGCCTCGGAGAGCATCGCGCTTGAACCGCTGAGCACACCCGCCACGGCCTTCGCCAGCGCCACACCCAGGTTCGCGGCCGCCGCGACGATGACCGTGAACTTGGACCCGCCTCCACCGCCATCACCCGCCGCACCCGACGGAGTCCCGCCGGCGGCCCCGGCACCAGCACCGGCCCCAGCTCCTGCCCCGTGCGCCGGCTCTCGACCACCCTGCGATCCCATACCGGGACAGTATGTGCTCCGCCCGAAAAACGGCAGATACGACCCGCCCCGTTGCCGCCGAGCCCGGACTGCGCGACCCGCTCACCTGCGCAAGGATGGGCAGGGAGCCGCGCTGCGCGGTGGCGCGCGGATGAGCACCGCCGACCGGTGGCTCGGCGCCTGGCCGGGCTGAGGGGAGCGCCCCGTCGGCGTTCTTCGCGCTCCTCGCGCACATCGCATTCTTGACGCACTGTGCGTTCTTCGCGCTCCTCGCGTTCTCACCGGAGCACTCCATGAATACGAAACGCGTCCCGCACCGGAACCCGGACCCGCCGGACCCGTCGAATCCGGTAGCGCGGCCTGCCGGCATGGCGAGTCCGGGCGCCGCGGACTGCGGACTTCTGCTGATCAGACTGACCTTCGGACTGCTGATGGCCGGGCACGGCGCTCAGAAACTGTTCGGGATCTTCGGCGGCACCGGCCTGGCCGCGACCGGCAAGGGATTCGCAGCCCTCGGTTTCCACCCGGGCGAGGTGTTCGCCTTGATCGCAGGTCTGACGGAATTCGGCGGTGGCCTCTGTTTCGCTCTCGGGCTGCTGACCCCGCTCGCGGCCGCCGCTCTCATCGGCGTGATGATCAACGCCATGGTGACCGTCACCGGTGCCCATGGGCTGTGGGCGACGCACGGCGGCGTGGAGTACAACGTCGTCATCGCCATCGTCGCCCTGTCCATCGCCTTCACCGGCCCTGGGCAGTTGGCCGTCGACCGGCTCTTCCCCTGGGGCAGGGGCGGCTGGGCCGATGGCGCCGTCGCGCTCGGCCTGGGCGGTATCGCCTCCGCGATCACGCTGAACCTCTGAACGAGCTGAGCCGAGCCGCATTGCTTCCGGCGACGTGCGCGAAATGGCGACCGGAGATGCGCGGCGTGGCGCCTGACGTACGTCGCGCTCCCGTAGCTTCGGCATGCATGGAGCCCCGACAGGGCGCGATGCCCTGGTCGGGATCGGTGAGAAACGAAGAGACGGGGGACTCATGAACCAGCGCTACACGGCACGGAATTCGCGAACCGATACGGGGCACACACGACCGACCGTGCCGACGAGGGCCTTCACCGCCCGGCGCCTCGCGCTCGGCCTCACCTTCGCGGCGGCCGTAGCCGTCCCGTCGGTACTACCCGCAACCGCCATCGCTTCCACCACCGCTGTCGCCACCGGCACGGTCGGCGTGCGAGGTGCGTTCGGAACCATCGAGAACAGGACAGGGCGCCATCTGAAGGGCGCCCACTTCGTCTCCGGGGGACGCAGCAGCTGTCACGTCTGGAACAAGGACGGCAACTCCACGTACAAGCCCGTGACATGGAGGTGCAGCGGCACGGACGTCAGGCCCCACACCACCACCGGGTTCTGGGACGACATGGACGGTGTCACCGTCCTCTCGAGTGGCTACTACTACGTCAGGTTCGGTGCCGGCGGCCATGACCGCAAGGTGAGCGCCGGCACGTACACCCGCTTCCACGACCACCAGCGGGCCACCTGCCGCAGCGGCGCCCACGTCCACTGCGTCGTCGACTGACGCATTCCGGGCGGACGGGCTTCAGCGCCTCTCCGCCGCGCCTCCCTCCACCGCGATCCGCGCGTGAACCAGTCCTCCGGTGTCCTCGGACCGGCGCGCCACGACCCCGAGCCAGGCGAGGAAGGCGAGCACGAAGATCCCCTCGACCAGCAGCGAGAGGGGCCGTACGGCGGTTCATGGTGACTCCAGGTGTTGCGAGACACGCTGAGGCTCGCAAGGTCCGGTAAGGGGGTACGGGTCACCCGCTCCGATGGATTGGGCGGTGGAACGGGAGGACAATGGAAGCGTTCTCGTGCACCGCCACCAGGCAATCTTCTGCCCTGAATGGTCCGTATATATGGGTATGCAGGGTTTTGGGCTTCCCGTGGGCCGCCTTCCAGACGAGGCTCTGCTCTCGGGGCTGGCCACGGGTGACCCAGAGCTCGCGGTGACGTTCGTCAGGCGGTTTCAGCGGACGGTCTTCGGTGTCGCCATGGCTGTCATCGGCGATCCGCAGCTGGCCGAGGACATCGCCCAGCAGACGTTCGAACGTGCGTGGAAACACGCGCAGATCTATGACTCCCGCCGCGGGTCGGTGACAAGTTGGCTGACGACGATCGCACACAATCTGGCCATCGACGCCGTCCGCTCACGTCGACCGGATCCCGTGGCACCCCAAGATCTCGACACGCTCCTCGATGCCGTGACCGAGACCCCCGAGCAGTACGCGCTCGCGGACGAGGCGTCGTCCCGCCTGCGGGCCGCCGTGGCGCGGCTGCCGCGTGAACAGGGCCGTGCCCTGGTGATGGCGGGCATCTACGGGATGACCGCCCAACAGGTCGCCGACCGGGAGCACATCCCGCTGGGCACGGCCAAGACCCGGATCAGGACAGCAATGGGCAAACTTCGGACCACGCTGACGTCTCCGAAGCGAGGCGACGATGTCCCCTGACGTGACCTGCGAGACGCTGCGGGAGATCGGCGCGGAGCTGGCTCTCGGCGTTCTCCATGGCCGAGAGCGGGCGGAGGCCGTCGCGCATCTGGAGCGGTGCGCCGACTGCCGGCGGTACGTCGAGGAGCTGACCCTCGTCGGCGACGGGCTGATCGGCCTGGTGCCGGCCCGGGAGCCTCCGGTCGGGTTCGAGACCCGGGTGGCGCGTTCGCTGGCCCAGGCCGCTGCGGCGCGCGACGGAGGTGGGGGCCTGCGCCGGCTGCGTCTCCTGCGCAAGGGCTTCCCCGGACGGGTACGGCTGGGCGTCGCCTCCGCCGCGGCCGCTCTCGCGCTCGCCGCCGGGTTCGGCGGCTGGGCCATCGGCACGGCCCTCGAGAACCAGGCCTCGCCGTCGCGGCCCACTCAGGTCGTGCCCGGGGTGATGCTCGCGGATCTGACGACAATCGGCCCCCGTGGAGAGTCGGCCGGCAAGATCCTCGCTCACCCCGGAACGCCCGGCTGGCTGTATGTGTCCATCGACCTCGAAGACATCGGGTACAGCGGGAAGGTCCACTGCCTGCTGGAGCGCAAGAACGGCACCACCGTGCCCGTGGGCACCTTCGCACTGCACGACGGCTACGGTTCCTGGCAGGTCCCGCTGACGGTGGAGCCGACCACTCTCGCCGGCGCTCACCTGACCGACCCGGACGGCACGGTCATCGCCAAGGCGCACTTCCACACGACGGCGTGATCCTCCGGGCCGGGCGCGCCTGCGCGGCCGGCGGCGGCATCAGGCCCGGGGCACGTGGCGCCGCTGCCACGGCAGGGTCGCGTCGAAGGCGGCGGCGAGGTCTCTGATGGTGGGGCGGGCCGCCGGTGCCGGCCGCAAGCAGCCGTCGATGGCCGTGGCCATGTCCCGCGGCAGGCGTCGGCGGGACCCGATCGGCGGCGCGGTTCCTTCGAGTTGCGGATACCGGTCGCCCCGCCCGGTCGTGCTGTCACCGGCCTGAGCGTCCCCCGACGGTGTGTCCCCTGTGTCCCCCGCCTCCGTCCCCGTCCGCCCGCAGGCGAACGGCAGGCTCCCCGTGGCGACCTCGTACAACGTGACACCCACTCCCCACACGTCGGCGGCCGTCGTCAGCGCTCCGCCGCGCGCCTGCTCGGGTGCGAGGTAGCAGCATGTGCCGAGGCCCGCGGGAGCGGTGCCGGGCGGCCGCGCGACGCTCAGGTCGAGCACCTTGGCGTGCCCGCAGTCGACGACGACGTTGGACGGCTTGAGGTCGAGGTGCAGCAGTCCCTGGCCGTGGAGGTAGTGCATGGCGGAGCACAGGTGGACGCCGAGCAGGGCCACGTCCGCGGCGGACGGCCTGCGCCGCAACCGGTGGATGAGGTGGGACAGCGTCTCGCCGGTGAGGGTCTCCAGGACGACGACGGGCTCCGGCGACGCGAACGTCTCGTACGCACGGACCAGATGAGGATGGCTGAAGGCCTGGAGCCAGCGGCCCTCGCGCAGCAGCCGCCGGCCCAGTCGTTCGTCGTCGCGGCGGTCGGGACGTACGACCTTGACGACGCAACGGCAGTCCCGTTCCTCGCTCCACGCGTCGTACAGGTCGAGCCAGCCGGTCCGCGTGAGATGGGCCAGGACCTCGTAGCCCGGCACGATCTCCGTGCCGGGTGCCAGGGTCGGCGCTGCCGATGCGGTGTCCCCGCTCATGTCGGCACCGTGCCCGTCCTCGGGGCGGCGGCGGAGTTCAAGGGGGTGCGCCCCGTCCCCGCGTTCGGCGCTGTCGCCGCGTTCAGGCGCTGCAGCCGGGCGTAGGTGCCGTCGTGCGCCAGCAGGTCTTCGTGGGTGCCGCACTCGATGACCCGGCCGTGGTCGAGGACCACGATGCGGGTGGCGTCGCGCACGGTGAGCAGGTTGTGCGAGATGACGATGGTGGCGCGCCCGGCCATGAGCCGGCGCAGCGGCTCCATGATCCGCCGGCCCGACCGGGCGTCCAGCCCGGTGGTGGGTTCGTCGAGCAGCAGTACGGGGGCGTCCCTGATCATCGCGCGGGCGATGGCGACGCGCTGGCGCTGGCCGCCCGAGAGCATCCGGCCCTGGTGGCCCACCACGGTGTCGTAGCCGTCCGGAAGCAGCCGGATGAAATCGTCGGCGTCGGCGGCCCGGGCCGCGGCGACGATGTCCGCCTCGCTCGCGTCCGGGCGGCCGTAGGCGATGTTCTCCCGGACGGTGCCGTGGAAGACCAGCGTCTCCTGCAGGACCACCGCGACACTCTCCCGTACGTCGGCCAGCCGCAGGTCCCTCAGGTCGGCTCCGTCGAGGCGGACGGCGCCCCGGTCGGGGTCGTAGAAGCGCAACTGCAGCTTGGCGACGGTGGACTTGCCGGCGCCGCTCGCCCCGACGAGCGCCAGCGTCTCACCGGGTGCCACCCGGAACGACACGTCGGCGAGCGCCCACTGGGACGTGCCCGGGTAGCGGAAGGAGACCCCGTCGAACTCCACGTCGCCGCGGGCGTTCGCCAGTCGGCGGGCTCCGGCGGCCTCGACGACCTGGGGGCGCTGGTCGAGCAGCTCGATGATCCGCTCGGCGGAGGCGGACGCGGCGTAGAACGTGGTGCTGAGGTGGGACAGGCCGCGGATCGGGGCGTAGAGCTTGCTGATCAGCGCGAGGAAGACCAGCAGGCCGCCGAGCGTCAGCCGGCCGGCCGCCAGCTGCCACGTGCCCAGCGCCATGACGGCGAGCGCGCCGCTCACCTCGATGATCTCGACGAGGGGCCCGTAGACGCCGTGGATCCGTGCCGACGTCATCGCCGCCCGGAACTTGCCGAGGCTCTCGCGCTGGAACCGGCCCTCCTCCCAGCCCTGCCGGTTGTACGCCTGGACCAGGGCGACGTTGCCGAGCGACTCCTCGGCGATCGCGCTGAGCGAGCCGCTGCGGCGCCGGCGCTCCCGCGAGGCTGCCTTGATCAGCCGCGAGAAGTGGCGGGCCGCGGCCCAGAACAGCGGCACGATGACGAGCGCGAGAAGGGTCAGATCCCAGCGCAGATAGACCAGCAGACCGAGGAAGACGCCCACCTCGACGACGTAGTAGAGGGCGTTGGCCACGCCGGAGAGGAGGAACGTCTCGACGGCGTCGACGTCGCCCGTGACGCGGGAGAGCACGTCCCCGAGCCGCCGTCGTTCGAAGAACGCGAGGGACAGGCTCTGGACGTGCCGGAACACATCCGCGCGCAGGGACAGCAGGAAGCGCTCGCTGACCCAGGTGGACGTCACCTCGTCGGCGAAGCCCAGCACGCCGGAAGCGACGATGAGTCCCAGGTAGACGAGCGCGATCCAGAGCAGCGGGCCCAGATCGCGCGGGACGAGCACGTCGTCGACGACGAGCTTGAACAGCCAGATCTCGGCCCCGTCGAGCGCGGGCCCGAGCAGACTGAAGCAGAGGATGAGGAGCAGCCAGCGCCGGCCCCCGCGCGTGTACGGCCAGAAGCGCCGGAAGATGTCGCGGAGCGGCACCGGGGGTGCGGCGGCGACCACGGCATGCGGATCCTCGCCCACCGACAGCAGACGCCGCAGAACATGCCGCGGGACGCGGGCCATGGCGTGCGCACCTCGAAGGTCGCGGGCTCAGCGGACCGGAGTTGCGGGCCCCGGCCCGCTCAGCCGTGTGTGATTAGTAGCCGCCGTGGCCGCCGTGCCCACCGTGACCACCGTGGCCGCCATGACCACCGTGCCCATGGCCGCCATGACCATGACCGCCATGGCCGCTGCCACCGTGCCCGTGGCCGTGGCCATATCCGTGGCCGTAGCCGCCGAACTCCGACGTGAACCGGTCGCGGTCACGATTCGCGGGAATGAGGTGACTGAAGATCGCCATAGTTTCTCCCTTGCTCGCATCCCCCATCAGGGATACGGCCGAGAACCCGCGGCGGATGGCGCTTCCGGGCAAATTCGCGCAGCCCTCTGGCGGACGCGCGTAGACCTCGGGCACTATCTGCGTGCACTGCCTGCACCGCCCGCACAGCCACCTCACAGGAAGCACGGTCGTTCGCAGGAAGGGTTCCCCCATGAAAATCCGCTCCGCCTTGACCGCACTCGCGCTCGTCGTCGCTCCGAGTGTCGCGGTCGTCGGCACCGCCACCGACGCCTTCGCCGTCACGAAGATCAGCCAGGCCACGGCCGAATCGATGTTCCGCTCGGTCGGCATCACCTGGTCGTCGTCGGGCAACTGCACCAACCGCAACAACTCCACCTGTACGTCGTTCGACCAGCTCAACCTCGCCACCGCGCAGGGCGCCCAGACGCTCAAGAAGGCCAGCGGCTGCGCGCTCAACATCACGGGCGGCACCGAGACGGGCCACGCGAGCGGCACGTACTCGCACTGGAACGGCTACAAGCTCGACTACAGCAAGTACACGTGCATCGGCAACTACATCAAGAACAACTTCGGCTACATCGGCCTGCGCGGTGACGGCTACCCGATGTGGCAGTCGGGCTCCGGCAACATCTACACCGACGAGGGCAACCACTGGGACGTCTTGTACTACAACTGCGGCGGCTGCTAGGCGATACGGCCGCCGTCGGATGTCCGGCCCGCGCCCGCCACTCGGCGGGCGCGAGCTCGGACGGGGGTGTCGGGCGCGGCCCCACGGAGCGTCGCACTCGACGTCATCTCACCGGCCGTACGGCTGATTCACGGCGTCGGCGCCTGATCCGCTCCGGCCTCCAGTTCCGCTCGCAGTGTCCGGAACTCCCGCGGCCGGTTCGCGCACACCACCCCGATCAGGCGGCCGTCGCGAAACGCCCGTACGGCGAAGTCGCACGCCTCAGGGTCGGCCATGTCCCCGTCGACGGTGAACGTCTCGGCCTCCTGCGGGTCGCCGGCGACCTGAAGGGTGTTGCCGTACTGCTGGGCCCAGAACCACGGGCGGGGCTCGTACGGGACGGTGGCTCCGAGCAGGGTACGCGCGACGGCCGCCCCGTGGTCCTGGGCGTGGGACCAGTGTTCGTACCTCCTGGGCGCGCCCCCGGTCCCGTAGAGGCCGCGGGCCACGTCCCCGGCCGCGTACACGCCCGGCGCGGAGGTCGCGCCGTACGCGTCGACCAGGATCCCGTCGTCGGTCTTGAGGCCGGCGCGTTCGGCGAGGGTCGTCTCGGGGGTCATGCCCACGGCGACCACGACCGTGTCCGCCGTCAGCTCGCCGTCCGCCGAACCCCCGCGGGGCGTGGCGACGATCCGGCCGTCACGCCGTGCGAAGTCGTCGAGCCGGACCCCGGCGCGGATCGCCACGCCCCGCGCCCGGTGCAGGCCGGCGACCGCGTCGGCCACGGCCGCCGGGAGCACGCGGGCGAGCGGCCGCTCGTCGGCCTCGGTGACCGTGACCTCGCAGCCGAGGCCGCGCGCGGTGGCGGCCACCTCCAGGCCGATCAGTCCGGCGCCGACGACCAGGACCCGGCCGCCGCCGATCAGCGCGGACCGGAGCGCGTTCGCGTCGGCGAGGCTGCGCAGGGTGTGGACGCCCGGCAGGCCCTCGGCCGCGGGCAGCGGCCTGGCACGCCCGCCGGTGGCGAGCAGCAGCCGCCGGTACGGCAGCGTCGTGCCGTCGGAGAGGACGACCTCGCGCCGGATCGTGTCCAGCGCGGTGGCCTCGGTGCCGGTACGCAGGTCGATGCCCCGGTCCGCCCAATTGCCCTGGGGGCGCAGCAGCGTTCGGGACGGCGGCTGGGCGCCCGCGAGCACCTCCTTGGACAACGGGGGCCTGCGGTAGGGAGATTCGGGGTCGTCGCCGATGAGGGTGAGCTCCCCGTCGTAGCCCTCGGCACGCAGGGTGAGCGCGGCGGTGGCGCCCGCGATCCCGGTGCCGACGATGACGACGGGGCCGGCGAGGGGCTCAGGCATGGGTGATCTCGACCATCTCGAAGTCGGCCTTCGCGGCGCCGCAGTCGGGGCAGCTCCAGTCGTCCGGGATGTCCTCCCAGCGGGTGCCGGGGGCGATGCCCTCGTCGGGCCAGCCCTCGGCCTCGTCGTAGACGAAGCCGCACACCAGGCACTGCCACTTCTTCGCGGGGCGGTCGTCGCCGGTCACGCACTCTCCTCGAGTTCGAAGTCGATCTTTTCTCGGACACCGCAGTCGGGGCAGCACCAGTCGTCCGGCACCTGGTTCCAGGGCGTGCCCGCGGGGAAGCCCTCGCGGGGGTGGCCGGCGGTCTCGTCGTACACGTAGTCGCAGGCGGGGCAGCGGTGACGGCTCACGCGGCGGCTCCGTAACGGGCGAGGACCGCCGGGCGCTTGCTCGGCTGGATGTTGGCGCGGGTCACGTCGCCGTCGTAGTGGGCGAGGACGCGGTGGTCCATGACCCGGCGCCACAGGGGCGGGACATAGGCGAGGAGGATCATTCCCGCGTAGCCGGTGGGGAGTTCGGGAGCGTCCTCGAAGTGCCGCAGGGCCTGGTAGCGGCGGGTGGGGTTGGCGTGGTGGTCACTGTGGCGCTGGAGGTGGTAGAGGAAGACGTTGGAGGCGACGTTGTCGCTGTTCCAGCTGTGGCGCGGGGCGCAGCGCTCGTACCGGCCGCTCCCGGCGCGCCGGCGCAACAGGCCATAGTGCTCGATGTAGTTGACGACCTCCAGCAGGCAGAAGCCGAAGACCGCCTGGAGGGCTAGGTACGGCAGGACGCCCGGTCCGAAGGCGGCGGTGAGGGCGCCGAAGAGGACGAGCGACATGACCCAGGCGTTCAGGATGTCGTTGCGCAGTGTCCACGGCGACTTGCCGCTGCGGGCGAGCCTGGCCTTCTCCAGGCGCCAGGCGGACACGAGACTGCCGACGACCGTCCTCGGCAGGAACCGCCAGAAGCTCTCGCCGAACCGCGCGCTCGCCGGGTCCTCGGGGGTCGCGACGCGGACGTGGTGGCCGCGGTTGTGCTCGATGAAGAAGTGCCCGTAGAAGGTCTGGGCGAGCGCGACCTTGGACAGCCAGCGCTCCACCGACTCCTTCTTGTGGCCGAGTTCGTGCGCGGTGTTGATGCCGATCCCCGCGACGCCGCCGAGGGTGAGCGCCAGCCCCACCTTGTCGAGCGTCGACAGACCGCCGTCGGCGATGAGCCAGCAGCCCACGGCGAGGCCGGCGTACTGCACGGGCAGGTAGAGGAAGATGCACCAGCGGTAGTAGCGGTCCCGCTCCAGCCAGGCGAGCGCGCTCTCGGGCGGGTTGGCCGAGTCCTTGCCGGTGAGCTGGTCGATGATCGGGAAGAGCACGTACAGGATGCCGATGCCCGTCCACCAGAACAGCCGCAGCCCGGTGAGCTCCACGAGCCCCCAGGAGAGGAACGGGAAGGACGGGACGATCAGGCCCATGAGCCAGAGATAACGCTTGGGATCCCGCCAGGGGATGCCCGCCGGTACTGCTTCTTGTTCGCTCTGCACGGCCATGCGCGGCCTCCTCGCCGTCACTGGTTGGACACATTGCATGCGTTCAGTCCAGTAGATAGACAGAGGGGCGTGTACTCGTCAATACTTCGGACAGCGATCGATCAGATCGGGCAGTATTCGGACCGGATCGTTCGGGAGGGATATGAGGCCGCCACGGAGGGTTGGTTAGAGTGAGTGCACGATGAGTCGATTCCGTGAAAGTGTTCGATCTCTGCTGCGTGAGCAGGTACTTGACGCGGCCTACCACCTGGTGGCCGCGGACGGTTGGGGCGGGCTGCGCATGGCCGGCATCGCGCGCGCGGCAGGTGTCAGCCGGCAGACCCTCTACAACGAGTTCGGCACCAAGGAGGCGATCGGCAAGGCCCTCGTCCAGCGTGAACTCGAAGGCTTCCTGATCGGCATCCAGCGCGAACTCGACGCGCATCGCAGCGACTTGAACGCGGCGGCCGCGGCCGGCGTCGTGTACACCCTCCAACAGGCCGTGGACAACCCGCTGATCAAGGCCATCCTGCTGGCGGCGCGCGGCGGCGACGACGAGCTCCTCGCCTATCTCACCACCCGCACCGAGCCGGTCTTCGCGACCGCCATGGCGATGCTCGACGGGTACGCGACCGAGGCGTGGCCGGACGTCGACGCGGAGTCGCGGGGCCTGGCGGTCGAGACGATCGTCCGCCTGACGATCAGCCACATCGTCCAGCCGGTCGGCCCCCCGGAGGAGTCCGCGCGCCGGATCGCGCTGATCACTTCGCGGATCGCCTACCCGGGCGGGCGTGACTGACCGAGCGCGATGGGCTGAGCCTGCGACACCAGCTGGGGGCCGGCGGGCGACGCAAGCAATGCGGTGCACGCGAGCGAGCGGCGCCTGCCCGGCACGCGTGCCGGGCAGCGTTCAGCCGGCGGTC
Organism: Streptomyces sp. NPDC046805; assembly: GCF_040645355.1. Lineage (NCBI taxonomy): Bacteria > Bacillati > Actinomycetota > Actinomycetes > Kitasatosporales > Streptomycetaceae > Streptomyces > Streptomyces sp. NPDC046805. The sequence continues at coordinate 98,987 of NZ_JBEYYC010000030.1, forward strand.
GCGGCCTCGGTCCGCCGGCGCAGGCGCATGGCCTCCTCGTAGACCCGGGCCCCCCGGTCCGGCGCCATGTCCAGCCGGACGAGCACGGCCGGTACGGCGATGCTGGCCATCACGTGCCGCTCGATGTCGGCGACCCGCTCCTCCAGGTCGGCGTGTCCCGTCATGACCTTCGAGAGAACCTGGGCACCGGCGAACACCGCCACACGGTTGCGGGCCGCCGCCGCGACGTCGACCTGGGGCAGCAGTTCCCCCTTCTCCTTCGCCCGGGACAGCAGCGCTACGTTGCGCTCGATCCACCCGGCGATCGGCAGCCGCCGCTCCAGCCGGTCGTTCGGGCGGCCCTGGTCCATGGCCAGCCGGACACCGCCCTGGACCAACGGCTCGCCCCGGCTCAGCAGATGGGCGAGCAGGAACGTTCCGTCCAGGCTCTCCTGCAGGATCAGTTCCCGTGGCGGCGGCTGCGGGACGGCCGAGAGATGCTCCGCCAGCACCGCCCGGGCCAGTTCCTCCTTGGAGGGGAAGTGGAAGTACAGGGCCCCCTTGGTCACGCGCGCCCGTCGGAGGATCTCCGCGATGGTCGCCGCCTCGTACCCGACCTCGGCGAACACCGCGGCGGCCGCCGCCAGAATGGACTGCCGTGTCCTGATCGCCCGTTCCTGCAGCGCCACGGATCGCACCTCCGCGCCGGCTCCTGAAAGCCGCCCTGGATAAACCGACGCGTGCGTATGTTTCCAGCCGTCCGACGCGCCTTCAAGGCGTACGGCGTACAAGCGCGCCCCGCGTCCACCGTGGCCCTACTGAACGAGCTTGAGGATGTTGGGCACCGCACGCGTCAGCCGCAGGACGCCCCACAGGAGCAGCAGGAGACCCGCCACCTCCGGCAGCAGCCACCAGCCCGTGCGGATCTCCTCGCTGAACAGGGTCACGCCCAGCAGCAGGCTCGCCGTCGCGTCGCCGATGGTCAGCGCGGGCTGGGAGGCGGCGAGCAGGCCGGCCTGCAGGGAGTTCTCCAGGAGCACGAGCGAGCAGACCCCGACGATCGCGAACCCGTAGGTCTGCCAGGTGGCGAGGAAGGCGCGGAAGCCGTCGTGGGCGAGCGTCCCCGTGGCCGACTTCATCAGCCCGGCGGTCAGGGCGTTGCCGATCGCGGCGGCCGTCGCGAGAGCGGCCGCGCGGAACAGGGACGAGCGGGACGGACGCGCGAGGACGACCGCCGCGGCCATCGCCCCCAGGCACACCGCGAGCACCGGCACCCAGTGCGACATGGGCGCCTGGTTGCGGCTGCCCGAGGGCGCCGCGGCCCCCAGGACCAGGGCAAGCCCGACGACCACTCCCCCGACCCCCCACCAGCCCTCGGGCGGCAGCCGGATGTGCAGCAGCGGAGCGGAGATCAACAGAGCGAACGGCAGCTCCAGGATGAACAGCGGCTGGACCAGGGCCATGGGTCCGTTGATCAGGGCCAGGGCCTGAAACAGAGCGGCGCCCATGACGCCGAGGATGCCGATGCGCCAGGCGGTGCGCCGCGCGAGAGCGAGCACCAGACGCAGCCCGCCGCCCTGGGACACCGTGCGGGCCGCCTTGCGCTGGAACGCCGTTCCAGCGGCGTTGCTGGCGGCACCCAGAACGGCACAGAACACGGCAAGCGCAATCACGCATCCATCATGCCTCGCCTCGGACGCCCCCTCTCGGCGGTGATCGACGCCGGTCGCCGGGGGCCGGCGTACCCACGCGGGCGGACACCGGCGGGAACCCGTCCTACCGTGGAGACATGGACGGCGGCACGGTGACGCTGTTCCTGTGCGGCGATGTGATGCTCGGGCGCGGCGTCGACCAGATCCTCACGCACCCCGGCGATCCGGCCCTGCGGGAGGAGTACGTCGGCGACGCCCGCGGCTACGTCCGGGCCGCCGAGGCCGTCAACGGCCCGATTCCCGCTCCTGTCTCCCCCTCCTGGCCGTGGGGCGACGCCCTGCGGGTGCTGGAGGAGGCGGCCCCGGACGCGCGGATCGTGAACCTGGAGACGTCGGTCACCCGCAGCGACGTGTTCGCGCCGGGCAAGGCGGTCCACTACCGCATGCACCCGGCCAACCTGCCCGCCCTGCTGGCGGCCCGGCCCGACGTCTGCGTGCTGTCCAACAACCACGTCCTCGACTTCGGCCGCGAGGGGCTCACCGAGACACTCGACGCCCTCTCCCACGGGGGCCTGCGCACGGCCGGCGCGGGACGGAACGCCGACGAGGCACGCACGCCCGCGGCCGTCCCGGTGGGCGGCGACCGGCGCGTGCTCGTGTTCGGCATCGGGACGTCGTGCAGCGGCATACCGGACGACTGGGCGGCGGGCGCGGAGCGCTCCGGTGTCGCCTTCGTCCCGGCCCTGACGCCTGCCGCGGCCGACGCGATCGCCGAGGACGTACGACGCGTGAAGCGCCCCGGGGACATCGCGGTCGTGTCCGTGCACTGGGGCTCGAACTGGGGCTACCGCGTCCCCGGCCGGCAGGTCCGCTTCGCGCACGCCCTCGTCGACGGCGGCGTGGACGTGATCCACGGCCACTCCTCGCACCACCCCCGCCCCGTCGAGGTGTACGGCGAGCGGCTGGTCCTGCACGGCTGCGGCGACTTCGTCGACGACTACGAAGGCATCACGGGCTACGAGGACTACCGCGACGACCTCCGACTGGCGTTCCTGGTCTCGGTCGAGGCGGACACGGGTCGCCTAGCCGGTCTGCGCATGGTGCCGCTGCGGGCCCGCCGGATGCGGCTGGAGCCCGCGTCCGCCGAGGACGGCGCCTGGCTGCGCGCGACGCTGGAGCGGGTGAGCGAGGGCGTGTCCATCGGCATGGCGGCCGACGGGTCACTGACGCTGGTACCCACGGACCGCGACGGGCCCACGCAACGCATGGGGCCCATCCGCCGCTGGGGACCCGCACACCGCAGTCGCCCCACAGAGGGCCGACACCCCTCGTGATCAAGGAGAACGAGATGCCGATCGAAACCGTCGAGCGATTCCTCGCCGCCCTCAGCCCGCACGCCCGGGAACACGTGCAACGCCGCCCGCGCGAGGAACAGGAGAGACTCGCCGACGCCTGGGAGACGGAACTGAGAGACGACACCGCCCTCGACACGCTCAGCGAGCTCTCGCCCGCCGCCGCCGAGAGCGAGGCGGCGGCACGAGTGGTCCAAGGGCTCTTCGATTAGGGGACGTTCGATGCCCCGGCGCCCCGGTGCTCAGCACGCGAAGCACACTCGGCACGCTCAGCACAGCACCGCGAGGTCGCCGGGGCGCACCCTGGCCGTGACGGGGAGGGTGGCCTCGACCTCGCCGTCGGCGCCGTAGGGGACGGCACGGTCGGCCTCGATACGGATCTCCCGGCCCCGCAGGATCTGCACCTCGGGCCGGTTGATGTGGGCGCCCGTCTTGAGCTCGTTCATGAGGGCGAAGAAGAGGTGGCGCGGGGCCTCACGGATCATCACGACGTCGAGCACTCCGTCGTCCAGGCGGGCCGCGGGCGCGATGGCGCGGCCGGAGCCGTAGTAGGCGGAGTTGGCGGCCACGACGCTATAGCCGCGGTGAGCGTGCTCCTGCCCGTCGACCGTGACGCGGAAGGACGCCGGCCGCCAGGTGGTCACCGCGCGCAGTCCGCCGAGGTAGTAGGAGGCGGCTCCGCGCAGCAGCCGCGCGTTGTTGGCGTGCTGGTTGGCGAGCGCGTCGACGCCTGCGTACACGCTGCCCAGCACCACGGTGCGCGGGTGTACGGCCGACTCCACCTCGATGGTGTCCACGGTGCGCGGTTCGTGGTCGAGCAGGACCCGGGCCAGGTCGGCGGGGTCGGCGGGCAGCCCCAGGGCGCGGGCGAAGTCGTTGCCGCGGCCGGCGGGGACCAGGCCGAGCACCGTGCCGGTTCCGCTGAGGGCACCGCCGATGCCACCGGCGATGCCGTCGCCGCCGACCGCGAGCACGACCCGGCCCTGTGCACCGGCGGCGAGGGCGAGTTCCTGGGCGTGGGCCAGGCTGCGGCTGTACTCGGTCTCCAGTTCGGCCCCGGCCTCCCGCAGCAGGCGGGCTATGCGCAGCAGCGCCGCCCCGGTGGAGCCGCCCGCAGTGGGATTGACGACGGCGGTGAACTGGCGCATCGGTGAGCCTCCGGGCGGTGAGGGGGACGTCGGCGGTGACGGATGGTGGAGGGTAACGGATGGTGGCCGAGGGCTGCCGGGGAGGGGGTACTCCCCGGCAACTGGCGTTGTCCGCAGGGGAGACAGGGGACGGGGGCGTGGGTGCGGGAACTGGTCAGTCGGTGGGCAGCAGGATGCCCGGATTCAGGATTCCGGCCGGGTCCAGGCACCGCTTGACCGCCTGCAGGGCCTCGATGCCGAGGGGGCCGGCTTCCCTGACGTACCAGTCGCGGTGGTCGGTGCCCACTCCGTGGTGGTGGCTGATCGTGCCGCCCGCCGCCAGGACGGCCTCGTTGGCGGCGTGCTTGGCCGGGGCCCAGTGGGCGACCGGGTCCTCGCCCTGCGCCGAGACCACCGTGAAGTACAGGGAGGCACCGTTCTCGTACACGTGGGAGATGTGACACATCACCAGCGGCGGTGTGCCGGCCGCGGTGAGGGTCTCGGTGAGCGCGCCGCGGACGGCCGTGTACAGCGCGGGGACACGGGACCAGAAGGTCGCGGTCTCCAGCGTTTCGGCGAACGCGCCCGCGTCCAGCAGGGAGTCGCGCAGATAGGGGGCGGAGTAGCGGCCGTGGGCCCAGCGTTCGCCGGGTTCGGCTCCCAGGAACTCGCCGCCGCACGAGCGCAGCACGGCCGCCGCGCGTTCCCGGCGGTGCGCCGTCTCCTCCTCCGTGCCCTCGTACCCGGCGATGGCGAGGCAGCCGGCGCTCTGCCCGGCGTCGGCCGAGCCGATGGCGTCGGGCTGGGCCAGACCGATGAGGGTCTCGGTCTCGTCGGACAGGCGCAGCACCGTGGGCAGCGGGCCGTCCTGGGCGAGGCGGCGCAGAGCGGCGGCTCCCTCCTCGAACGAGGCGAAGCGCCACCCCTCGTAGCGGCGGGTCCGCGGGACGGGCCGGACGCGCACGGTGACGGCGGTGACGACGCCGAACGCGCCCTCGGAGCCGAGGATCAGCTGACGCAGGTCGGGTCCGGCGGCCGACCGCGGGGCGCGGCCGATGTCGAGGGTGCCCCGAGGGGTGGCGACGGTCAGGCCGAGCACCATCTCGTCGAAGCGGCCGTACCCGGCCGAGGCCTGTCCACTGGAGCGCGCGGCGGCGAACCCGCCGATGGTGGCCCATTCGTACGACTGCGGGAAGTGCCCGAGGGTGAACCCGTGCTCGGCGAGGAGCGCCTCGGCCTGCGGGGCGCGCAGGCCGGGCTGGAGCGTGGCGGTGCGGGAGACCGGGTCGACGTCGAGCAGGCCGTCCATGCGGCGCAGGTCGAGGGCGACGAAGGCGCGCGGCCCGGACCGCTCGGACCCGTCGGATCGCTCGGGCTGCTCGGGGGCGAGTCCGCCGACGACGGAGGTTCCTCCCCCGAACGGGACGGCGGCCAGGCCGTGTTGACCGCACGCGCGCAGCACGGCGAGCACCTCGTCGTGGGTCGCGGGCAGGATCACGGCGGCCGGGACGTCCTCGGTGTCACCGGCGCGGATCCGCAGCAGGTCCGGGGTGGACTTCCCCCGGGTGTGCCGGATGCGGCTCTCCGCGTCCGTACGGACGTGGGCCGCGTCGCCGACGGCGTCCGCCAGGGCGCCGAGTGCGGCGGAGTCCAGCGGGGTTTCGGGGACGGCGATGTCCTCCAGGGCGTGTACGGCGGTGTCGCGCGGCTTGACGCCGAGCAGGTCGCGCAGCAGCCCGATCACCGTGTCGGGCAGGGGCGCGGCCTTGGCCGGGTCGCCCCAGCCGCTCCACAGCATGTCCATGAACGGTTGTCCCCATCGTTCGGTGGTCGGCCGGTTCGTCATGCGGTGGTCCGCCGGTTCGCGAAGCGCCGTATCCGACGCGGCCTCAGGCGTTACACTGTGACACATGACGCCTATTCGTCACAACGGTTCGGACAATGATCGCGTGCTCGACGCGGCGCGTGACTGCGTTCTGGCCGTCGGAGTCCGCCGCACCACCCTGACCGACGTGGCCCGCCGCGCCGGGGTCTCCCGGATGACGCTCTACCGGCGCTGGCCCGATGTGCGCACCCTGGTGGGCGACTTGATGACCCGTGAGTGGGTCGACGTGGCCACAGGGGCCATGCCCCAGCGCCGGCCGGGGCAGCACTCCCGGGGCCTGATCGTCGACGGGCTGGTGGCGGGGGTGGCGGCCTTCCGTGCCCATCCGCTCTTCCGCAAGATCATCGACGTCGATCCCGAACTGCTCCTCCCCTATGTGCTCGACCGCCGCGGAGCGAGCCAGGACGCGCTCCTCCGGCTGCTGGGCGACGCCCTGCGCGCGGGTCACGCGGACGGGTCGGTGCGTCCCGGCCCCGTCGAACGGCAGGCCCGCGCCCTGCTGTTGGTCGTCCAGTCCTTCACCCTGTCCCTGCGGACCATGACCGACGAGAACGACGCCGACCTCACCTCCGCGGCCTTCCTCGACGAAATGCGCTTCCTGCTGGAGAGGACTCTCACGCCATGAGCCCCGCACACCGCCCCGCCGTCCCCACCGCTCCGACCCCGGGATCGTCCCTCTCCGCCGGCCGCCGCCGGCGCGAACTCGCCCAGGCGGTCGACGGCACCGAGGTCGACGTCCTGGTCGTCGGGCTCGGCGCGACCGGCGCCGGAGCGGCCCTGGACGCCGCCGCCCGCGGATTGAGCGTCGTGGCCGTCGACGCCCACGACCTGGCCTTCGGTACGTCCCGCTGGAGCTCCAAGCTCATCCACGGCGGACTGCGCTATCTGGCCGCCGGGCAGTTCGACGTCGCCCACGAGAGCGCGGTGGAACGCGGCGTGCTGATGGAGCGCACCGCCCCTCACCTGGTCAGCGCCCAGCCGTTCGTGCTACCCCTGACGCCCCTGGTCTCCCGGGGCCAGGCGTCGCTGGCGTGGGCCGGTTTCCGGGCCGGGGACACCCTGCGCCTCACGGCCCGCACGTCCCGCACCACCCTGCCCGCACCCCGCCGCCTGTCCGCGGTGGAGACCCGCACCCTGGCCCCGTCCGTCCGGGCCGACGGCCTGCGCGGCGGGCTGCTGTCCTGGGACGGGCGGGTGATCGACGACGCCCGCCTGGTGACCGCGCTCGCCCGCACCGCCGCGGCCCACGGTGCGCGCGTCCTGACCCGGGTCCGAGCCCTGGAGCTGACCGGAGGCGGCGCCCGCGTACGCGACGAACTCACCGGAGAGCAGGGCGAGATCCGCGCCCGTGCGGTGATCAACGCCTCCGGCGTATGGGCGGGCGACCTGGTGGACGGCATCCGGATACGGCCCTCGCGGGGCACCCACCTGGTGCTCCGCTCGGACCTGCTGGGCCCCCTCCCCGCAGGCCTGCACGTCCCGGTCCCCGGGGAGACCAACCGCTTCGTGCTGGTCCTCCCCCAGGGCGACGGGCGCGTGTACGTCGGGCTCACCGACGAGCCCGTCGAGGGCGAGATCCCCGACGTCCCGGAGGTTCCCGAGACCGACATCGGCTTCCTGCTCGACGTCCTCGGCTCCGTCCTGGAGGTACCTGTACGCCGCGACGACGTCGTCGGCGCCTTCGCCGGGCTGCGCCCCCTGCTGGACACCGCCGCGGACCGCCGCGGCGCGCCCGCACGGACCTCCGACATCTCCCGCCGACACGCGGTCCTGACCTCGCCCGACGGCGTGGTCACCGTGGTGGGCGGCAAGCTCACCACCTATCGGCGCATGGCGAAAGACGCCGTCGACGCCGCCGTCACGGCCCGCCGTCTCCCCGCCGGCCCGGCCACCACCGCCTCCGTGCCGCTCGTCGGCGCGGCCGCGCCCCACCGCCTCGGCGCGCTGCCCGTACCCCGTCGCCTGATCCGGCGCTACGGCACCGAGGCCCCGGCCGTGCACGCGCTCGCCGCGCACGATCCGCGCCTGAGCGAACCCGTCCTGCCCGGCCACCCCGTCACCCGTGCCGAACTGCTGTGGGCCGTATGCCACGAGGGCGCCCTCGACGCGTCCGACCTCCTCGACCGGCGCACCCGTATCGGGCTCGTCCCCGGCGACCGCGCCGCCGCGCTGGAGGCCGCCCGCGAGGTGCTCGGCGAGAGCGAGTCCCGCTCGTCGTGACGGTTCGCCCGCGGCCTTGGGGTACGCCACTGCGCGATGGGTAGGACAGCAGGGCCCGGGTAGAGCGCGTGGTACGTCGTCGGACGCCGTACCACGTCGTCGGAACAGGGAAGGGATGGTCGGGCCATGACGCTGGAAGACGCCGGCGGAGGTGCGGTGCAGGCGGTCGCCGTGTACGACGGACGCCTGCTGCTGGTGGAACGGCAGGACGGCTGGGGGCTGCCGTCGGGCGCCCCGGAGCCGGCCGAGACACCGGAGGCCACCGCGGCACGCCTCGTGTACGAGTTGACCGGCTACCTCGTCGACGGCTCCCAGCCGCTTCGCTCACCGGCGGCGACGGGCACGGGGACGGACGCGCCGCCGGCCGTGGTGTGCCAGCTGCTGAGCGAGGACCCGTCGGACGGGGCCCGGCTCACCCCGGAGCAGATCCGCTGGGTCCCGTTCGCGGAAGCCGCCGACGTCGACGCCGGACTGCCCCAGGTCGTACGTGACTACCTGGAGGGGCACACCCCGGTGTGAGCCGGCGGCGCCTGCGACCGATCAGGCCGGGGTGGCGCCGGGAAGCCGCTCCAGGATGGCGGCGACATCCGTGGCCCGGGCGGTCTCGGCCAGGGCCCTGGCCATGACCGGACCCGGCTCGCGGGACGTGGTCACCAGCCCGATGGGCATCGTGCGGGTGGGCTCCACCAGCGGTACCGCCCGCATCCCGTCCGGGACGCCGAAGACATGGAGCCAGGAGTGCGGCACGATGCTGGCCCACCGGCCCGTCCGGACGTGGGAGAACAGCGCGGCCACCGAATCGCACTCGACGCGGGGCGCCGGACGCAGGCCCGCCTCGGCGAAGATCTCGTCCAGCACCCGCCGCCCCTGCATGGTCGGGTTCAGCAGGCACAGCGGAAGCCGTGACGCCTCGGTCCAGGTCGCCGTCGACTGCCGGGCCAGGCCGTCGCCGATGTTGGTCAGCAGTACGTACTTCTCCTCGTACAGCGTGACGACGTGGAAATTCTCGGAAAGGTTCTCGGGGACGTAGGTGATTCCGGCGTCCAGTTCGAAATTCTGCAGCTGCCGCAGGATTTCCTCGGACGGCAGGTTGCCCATCACGTCCACGGTGACCATCGGGTGCTCCACGCAGAACGGGCCCGTGAGCAGCGACACAGCGCCCGACGCGGTCGGGACCGAGCCGATCCGCAGCCGTCCGCTCAGACCGGTGCGCAGCGCCCCGACCTCGTCCGTGAGGGCCTCACGGTCGGCCAGGATCCGCTGCGCCCACATCAGGATGCGCTCGCCCTCGGGAGTGAGTCCCTCGTAGCTGCGTCCGCGCCGGACGAGCGGCACGTCCAGCTCCTCCTCCAGCTTGCGGATCGCCTCGGAGAGGGCGGGCTGGGAGACGTAGCAGGACTGGGCGGCACGTGCGAAATGACGTTCGCGGGACAGCGCCACCAGGTATTCGAGTTGGCGGAACAGCATCTTGGTCTCTCTGGTCCATCCGGCCGGATCGGTAAGGGGGATTCGTCCGACCGGGTGGGCGTTGTCCGACCGGAGCGACGCTGGGAAGCGTCAGGCCACGGGTTGTGGTTGGAGGCGTTCGGCGCCGGTGTAGATGTTCATGGAGGTGCCGCGGAGGAAGCCGATGAGGGTGAGTCCGCTTTCGGCGGCGAGGTCGGCGGC
>NZ_JBEYYC010000031.1:0-101916 GCF_040645355.1 Streptomyces sp. NPDC046805
GATCCGATTTCCTCGGTGCTTTCCAGGTTCTCGCTCTCGCGTTTCCCTTTCCGGCGGTTCCGACTCTATCAGACTCTCTTTCGTGCCTGACCCCCGGTCAGCGGGGTTTGTCTTCCCGGCCTCGCGGCCGTTCCGACGTCCCAAACATTAGCGGATCTTTCCGGCTGGTCCTAATCGGGGGCCGAGCCTCGAATCGAAATGGATTCGGACATGCCGAATGCCGTCCCGTTCGGGAGATCGTGCTGGTGGTTGGGTGCCGCATCCGCGGCGAGAGGTGCTACCGCGGAACCGTTACGGCTCGTTGGCAACTCGGAGAACTCTACGGATCTGACAGGGGGGCGTCAACCCCCGCTGTCAAGATTTTTTCAGTCCAGGTCGCTGAGTCGCCCGTCGGCGTCCGGCTGGGTCTGCTCCACCCTGCGCAGGAGGCTGGTCAGGGCCTCGCCGAGGACGGTCCGCTCCTCTGCCGAAAGGTCCTGGAGGAGGTCCTCCTCGAAGACCGTGGCGAGGCGCATGGCCTCGATCCACTTCTCGCGGCCCTCGGGAGTCAGCTCCACGATCACCCGTACGCGGTTGGACTCGTCCCGTTCCCGGGTGACCAGCCCCTCCGACAGCATCCGGTCGATGCGGTGGGTCATCGCGGCCGGCGTGAGGCCGAGCCGCTTGGCGAGGTCGCTGGGGCCCATGCGATAGGGGGCGCCGGAGAGGACGAGGGCCTTGAGGACCTCCCACTCGGCGTTGCTGATGCCGAGGGCGGCGGTCTGGCGGCCGTAGGCGACGTTCATCCGCCGGTTCAGCCGGGACAGCACCGAGACGATCTTCTCGACCTGGGGGTCGAGGTCCTGGAACTCGCGCTGGTAGGCGGCGATCTGCTCTTCGAGTGTCGGCTCGCCGCCGATGTCGGTACTGCCGGGGGTGTCACCCATGCGCCCGAGTATGGCACGGGAGCGCTTGGTGTTGAAGTCCTTCGATGTGTACAGTTTAGCTTTGAAATTTATCTTTGAAGTCTTCGGTTCTAAGTACTGAGGCACTCCAACTACCTGACTCCTACTGTTCGAGAGAGGTGAACGTGACCAGGGTGAAGGGCGCAGCGATGCGCCGGATCCACGTGGGCAACGCACTCAGCGCGTTCGGGCTCGGCTTCACCGTCCCCTACCTGTACGTCTATGTGGCGCAGGTCCGGGGACTGGGGGCCATGACGGCGGGGCTCGTCCTCGCCGTCTTCGCCGTGGCCGCGCTGATCGTGCTGCCGTTCGCCGGCCGGGCGATCGTGCAGCGCGGCCCGCTACCGGTCCTGCTCGCCGCCCTGGTCGTGGCCGCCCTGGGTTCGCTGGGACTGGGGATCTCGGGGCACGCGTGGACCGTGATGGTCACCGCCGCGCTGCTCGGTGCCGGGCAGGCGGTCATGCAGCCGGCGCTCGCGACGATGATCGTGGAGTGCTCGACGACCGAGACGCGGTCGCGCGCGTTCGCGATGCAGTTCTTCCTGCAGAACCTCGGGCTCGGGGTGGGCGGCCTCATCGGCGGTCACCTCGTCGACACCACGCGCGTCTCCTCCTTCACACTGCTGTTCGCGATCGAGGCGGCGATCTTCCTGCTGCTGGTCGTGCTGATGGCGACCGTGCGGATGCCGCACGCGCCGCACATCGAGGACGCGCCCGCCGGGTCGGCGCAGGCCGGCTGGAAGCAGCTGCTCGGCCACCGGGTGATGGTGCAGCTGTGCGTGCTGGGCTTCGTGCTGTTCTTCGCCTGCTACGGGCAGTTCGAGTCCGGCCTGAGCGCGTACGGCGTCGAGGCCGCCGGTGTCTCCACGTCCACGCTGGGGACCGGTCTGGCCGCGAACACGCTGACGATCGTGGTCGCGCAGTTCGTCGTGCTGAAGTTCGTGGAGCGGCGCAGGCGCTCCCGGGTGATCGCGGCCGTGGGGCTGATCTGGGCCGTCGCGTGGGCCGCGGCCGGGTACGCCGGGCTCGGGCACGGCAGCCGGGAGCTGGCGACGGCCGCGTTCGTGTCGACGTACGCCCTGTTCGGGCTCGGTGAGGCGATGCTGTCGCCGACCGTCGCACCGCTGGTGGCCGATCTGGCGCCGGAGGGACGGGCGGGGCAGTACAACTCGGCCTTCGCCCTGGTCAAGCAGCTCGCGCTGGCGGTCGGGCCGGCGGTGGGCGGGCCGATGGGGGCCTCGCTGCCCGCGCCGTACATCGCGACCTTCGTGCTGTTCTCGCTCGGCATCAGCGTCGTCGCCCTGCGGCTGGGGCGCCGGCTCACCGCCGTACAGGATCGGCCGTGGTCGGCGAGGACGCGGGTCGTCGCGCGCGGTGGGCTGCCCGCGGAACCGGTGGAGCCGGTGGCCGCGGAGGCGTGAGTGTCCGGCGCCGGGGCTGATCGCGGGTTTGTTCGCTCGCACGCACCGGCCGGGTGCGGGCGACCAACCCGTGCCGCCCCAGCAGCACGACTGCCCGCAGCTACGCGCGAGGCAGTGCGAACTCGCACCACACCGCCTTGCCGCCGTCCGGAGTTCTGCGCGATCCCCAGCTGGCGGCGATCGTCGCGACGATGGCGATGCCCCGGCCCGCCTCGTCCGCCGGTTCCGCGCGGCGGCGGCGCGGAAGGTGTTCGTCGCCGTCCGTGACCTCGATGATCAGGCGGCGGTCGGTACGGCGGAGCCTCAGGCGCATGGGCGGGGTGCCGTGCTGCAGGGAGTTGGCGACCAGTTCGCTGGCGGCCAGGACGCCCAGGTCGTGCAGGTCGGCGGGGAAACGCCAGCTGGTCAGGACGCCGGAGGCGAAGGCACGCGCGCGTGGGGCGGCCTCCACCCCGCCGAGGAGTTCCAGGGCGGCGTTGCGGAAGAGCTCGCTGTCGGGGCCCGTGCGGGCCGGGTGCTGGAGGACCAGGACCGCCACGTCGTCGTCGTGGTCGGCGGTGACACCGGCCGAGCGGACCAGGCGGTCGCAGATCACCTGGGGGGTGCCGGTCGCGCCGGCCAGGGCGCGCTCCAGCAGCGCGATTCCCTCGTCCAGGTCCTCGTCCCGGCGCTCGACCAGGCCGTCCGTGTAGAGGACGGCCGTCGAGCCGGGGCTCAGCGGGACCGAGCCCGAGGTGTGCACCCAGCCACCGGTGCCGAGCGGGGGGCCGGTCGGTTCGTCGGCACGCAGGATCGTGCCGCTCTCGTCGCGGACCAGGATCGGCAGGTGCCCGGCGGAGGCGTACATCAGCCGGCCCTCGTTGGGGTCGTGGACGGCGTACACGCACGTGGCGATCTGGTTGGCGTCGATCTCGGTGGCGACGCCGTCGAGGAGTTGGAGCACCTCGTGCGGGGGCAGGTCGAGGCGGGCGTACGCGCGGACCGCCGTACGGAGCTGGCCCATCACCGCCGCCGCGCGCACCCCGCGGCCCATCACGTCGCCGATGACCAGCGCCGTACGGCCGCCGCCCAGGGTGATGACGTCGTACCAGTCGCCGCCGACCGCGGCCTCCGTGCCGCCGGGCAGATAGGTGGCGGCGATGCGCAGGTCGTCGGGCTGCTCCAGTTTCTGCGGGAGCAGGGAGCGCTGGAGAGTCACCGCGGTCTCGCGCTGGCGGCGCTCGCTGGCGCGCAGGCGCTCGGCGGCCTCGGCGTGGTCGGTGACGTCGGTGGCGAAGACGAGCACGCCCGCGTCGCCGTCCTCGGCGACCGGGGTGCAGGTGAAGGTGTAGGAACGGCCGTCGAGGGCCTTGCGGGACTTGAGCGTGCGGGGCTTGCCGCTGCGCAGGACCTGGTCGAGGAGGGGCAGCAGGCCGAGTTCGGCCAGTTCCGGGAGGGCGTCGCAGGCCGGTTCGCCCGGCGGGCGGGTGCCGAAGGCCGCGGTGTAGGCGTCGTTGACGTAGGCGAGGCGGTGGTCGGGGCCGTGCAGCAGGGCGACGAGGGCCGGGACGCGGTCGAGGACCTCGCGCGCGGGGAGGTCCTCGACGGCGGGAGCGGGGGACGAGCCGTCGGTCGGCGGTTCGACGCGGGCCGCGGGCACGGAGCCTTCCCCCCGCCGGTCCGGTGAGACCGCGTGATCGGTCCGCGCTGCGGCGCGGCGCTGCGTTCCGGGGAGCCGGGCGCTCCAGCGCGTGAAGTTCACAGTGGGGAAAGCCTCGTGGGTGCTGAGGGCGGGCGGGTGGCCGTCCGAGGTCGTGGGCAGTCTGGCAGTCTTGGCCGACCGCGGCGACATCCGTCAGACGCCGGGGCCGGACGTGGAGTTCCTCGGTCCGGTCAGGACGACCCCTTCGGGTCGTCCGAGGGGCTGTGAGGAGGCTTTCCACCGGCCGCGAGTTCGAACTCGGCTCGAGGGTGTTCGAGTGATCCGAGTGAGACGATCTCCCGCTTGAAGAGCCCGGAGAGGGTCCATTCCGCGAGCACGCGGGACTTGCGGTTGAAGGTGGGCACCCGGCTGAGGTGGTAGACGCGGTGCATGAACCAGGCAGGGTAGCCCGTCAGCCTGCGCCCGTAGACCTCGGCCACCCCCTCGTGCAGGCCGAGGGAGGCGACCGAGCCGGCGTACTTGTGGGCGTACGTCTCCAGCGGCTCGCCGCGCAGCGCGTGAACGAGGTTGTCGCCGAGGACCCTGGCCTGGCGGACGGCGTGCTGGGCGTTGGGCGCGGTCTCCGCGCCGGGTTCGGCGGCGGTGACGTCGGGGACGGCGGCGGCGTCGCCCGCGGCCCACGCGTGGTCGGTGCCCCGGACGGTCAACCGGGGCGTGCAGACGAGGCGTCCGCGCCGGTCGAGGGGCAGGTCGGTGGCGGTGAGGAGGGGGTGGGGCCGGACGCCGGCGGTCCACACGACGGTGCGGGTCGGCAGGCGCTGGCCGTCGCTCAGTACGGCGACACGGTCGGCGCAGGATTCCAGGCGGGTGCGCAGCAGGACCTGGATGTTGCGGCGGCGCAGCTCGGTGACGGTGTAGCGGCCCATGTCCGCGCCGACCTCGGGGAGGATGCGGTCGGAGGCCTCCACGAGGATCCACTTCATGTCCTCGGGCTGGACGTTGGGGTAGTAGCGCGTGGCGTAGCGGGCCATGTCCTCGAGTTCGGCGAGCGCCTCGACTCCGGCGTAGCCGCCGCCGACGAAGACGAAGGTGAGGGCCGCGTCGCGGATCGCGGGGTCGCGGGTGGAGGAGGCGATGTCCATCTGCTCGATGACATGGTTGCGCAGGCCGATGGCCTCCTCGACGGTCTTGAAGCCGATGCCGTACTCGGCGAGGCCGGGGATCGGGAGGGTGCGTGAGATCGAGCCGGGGGCGAGGACGAGTTCGTCGTAGGTGAGGCGGTCGGCGTCCGTGCCCTCCTCCTCGGTGGCGAGCGTGGCGACGGTGGCGGTGCGCTGCGCGTGGTCGATGGCGGTCGCCTCGCCGATGACGATCCGGCAGTCGTGCAGCACGCGGCGCAGCGGTACGACTACATGACGAGGCGAGATCGAACCGGCGGCGGCTTCGGGCAGGAACGGCTGGTACGTCATGTAGGGGTCCGGGGTGACGACGGTGATCTCGACGTCTCCCTGCCTGAGCTCCCGTTTCAGTCTCCGCTGAAGCCGCAGGGCCGTGTACATCCCGACGTAGCCGCCGCCGACAACGAGAATGCGCGCACGTTGCTTCACCCTCCCATGACGCACCCGGCGCTCTTGTTTGTCCACAGGCCCGGCAATTTGTATGACCGAGGGCCGCGTGCGGGCGGGGCGGGAGCGTGCGCCGAGGCAGGGGGAGAGGGGGCAGGTCAGCAGGGGCGCGCGGACGGAACCAAGAGGGCGTAATCGGGGCGAATATGACTCGTACTCCGATCGAGGGGCGCACTGTGCGGAACCTGCCCCTTCTGAATTGACTCCCGCTCAACTATGTTCGTGTGTCGACGGGGTGTAGGGGATGTGGGCGAACGGCACCGCGAGGGCGGTCCGGTCAGGGAACGGCACCAGTTCCGCACACTCCGGATTCCGTGGCGGGGAGTCTCCGGGGGGAGACGTCATGAACCGGGGGAACGCAGATGCATATTCAGGACAGGCACTGGTCATCGGCCTCCGCGGTCGCGCCGGGCGGCGGGGCGGTGAGCGGGTCGGCGGGCGACGGTCACGCGGACGGTGCGCGGACGACGCCGCTGCGGGTGGACGCGCAGCGCAACCTGGAGCACGTGCTGCGTGCGGCGCGTGAGGTCTTCGGCGAGCTGGGGTACGGCGCACCGATGGAGGACGTGGCGCGGCGCGCGCGGGTCGGCGTCGGCACGGTGTACCGGCGCTTCCCGAGCAAGGACGTCCTGGTCCGGCGGATAGCCGAGGAGGAGACCTCCCGGCTGACCGAGCAGGCGCGTGCGGCGCTCAACCAGGAGGACGAGCCGTGGTCGGCGCTGTCGCGCTTCCTGCGCACGTCGGTGGCCTCGGGCGCCGGGCGGCTGCTGCCGCCGCAGGTGCTGCGGGTCGGAGTTCTGGAGGAGGGCGCCGAGAGCGGCGACGCCGCGGCGGACGAGGCGCGGGTGCCGCAGCAGCGGATGGGCGCCGGTGAGCTGCGGCTGGTGCCGGAGGGAGCCGCGGCCGCCGCCGAGGACGACGCGGGGGCGGGTGCGCTGCTCGACGTGGTGGGCCGGCTCGTGCAGCGGGCGCACGCGGCGGGCGCGCTGCGGCCGGACGTGTCGGTGTCGGACGTGCTGCTGGTGATCGCGACGGCGGCGCCCTCGCTCCCGGACCCGGCCCAGCAGGCGGCGGCCTCGGCACGGCTGTTGGACATCCTGCTGGAGGGGCTGCGGTCACGGCCGGCGTGACGGACCGGACGCTCTCCACGGCACGCGCGCGCCTTTGCACGCGTCTGGACACAGTGGACACAGATGACCCCGGATGCGTCCGGAGCGCCTCGGAGGTGATCAACGTCCGCTCGGGGAAGGAGGGTTGAGCCTTCCCCGTCCGGGTGACGGTCAGTACCGTCCGCCGGCAAGTCCCCTCGGACGAGTGGTGGGTCCGCGCAGCAGGCCCCTGGGCGAAAAGCCCGTGTGGCACGCTGACCCGGTGATCGGGTCGGACTGGGCAGGCTTCGGGGGCTTTCCGCGATGAGCGTTGACGGGTGGGGCGATTCCTGTCGTGACGGGGACGCCGAGGCCGGCGGACTGACGTCACCGCACGTGCCGAACCAGGGCGGCCGTGCGGAGGGGACGGAGCCCGCCGATCCGGTGGACGGCGCGGTCCCGGCCCAGCGCGAGGGCAGCGTCCTGCCGCCGCGGGAGAGGCCGTCGTCCGACGGTGAACTGATCGAGCGAATGCGTGCGGGCGACGACAGCGCGTACGAGGAGCTGTACCGGCGCCATGCCGAGGCCGTGCGCCGCTACGCCCGCACCTGCTGCCGGGACGCCCACACCGCGGACGACCTGACCGCCGAGGTCTTCGCCCGCATGCTGCAGGCGGTGCGCGGAGGTTCGGGCCCCGAGCACGCCGTACGCGCCTATCTGCTCACGTCCGTCCGGCGGGTGGCCGCGCACTGGACGAAGTCGGCGAGGCGCGAGCAACTCGTCGAGGACTTCGCGGCGTTCGCCACGCAGTACGCGCGGTCTTCCGAGGTCCCCGACGACGACACGCTGGACCTGGGCGCCGATGTCCGCGCCATGCACGAGGCCGAACAGTCCCTGGCGATGCAGGCGTTCCGCTCGCTGCCCGAGCGCTGGCAGGCCGTGCTGTGGCACACCGAGGTGGAGGACGAGTCGCCGAGCGACGTGGCCACCCTCTTCGGTCTGGACGCCAACGGCACGCGCGTGCTGGCCAGTCGCGCCCGCGAGGGCCTCAAGCAGGCCTACCTCCAGGCCCATGTCAGCGCCTCCCTCGCCGGTGACGAGGAGTGCGCGCGCTACGCCGACCGACTCGGCACCTACGCGCGTCGCAAGCTGCGCATCCGCGCCGAGCGGGGCCTGCGCAAGCATCTGGAGGAGTGCGCCAAGTGCCGGCTGGCGGCGGCACAGATCGAAGAGGTCGCGAGCGGTATCCCGGGCGTCGTCCCGGTCGCGGTCGTCGGCTGGTTCGGCGCCGCGGGGTACGCGAAGGCCGTCGGGATCATCGCCGGGGGTGCCGGAGTGGGCGCCGCCGGGGCCGCCGCCGCGGCGAGCGGGAGTTCGTCCGGCGGGGCCGCGGGCGGCGGCGCGGCCTCGGAGGGCCTGGGCGCGCCGGTGAAGGCCGGTATCGCGGCCGGTGCGGTCGCGGTCGCGGCCGCCGCGCTGGCGCTCGCCCTGGTGAACGACAGCCATCCGGCCAAGGTGGCCGAGCCGTCGCCGCCCCCGCCGGTCGTCCACCGGAGTCCGCCGCCCCCGGCGTCGCCGGCGCCGCCGAAGGAGGAGCCCCCGCCTCCGGCACCCGTCGTCGCCGCCAGGCCGACCTCGACGCCCAGGCCCACGCCGCCAAGTCCGAAGCCCACCCCGAAGCCGACACCGCCCCCGAAGCCCAAGTCCACGCCGACACCCCCTCCGAAACCGACTCCCCCGCCCGCGCCCACCGTCTACGAGTGGAGCGAGCTGCGATACGACCTGAACGGCGACGGCACCCGGCCGGAGATGCGGCTGGGCGAGAGCAGCTGGGCGTGGCAGCGCTCCGACGTCTCCATCGCCGAGCGGACTTACGCGCACGGGGTCACCGTCCGCGGCAAGTCCTCCGTCACCGTCGACCTCAACCGCGAGTGCTCCGCGTACGACGCGCTGGTCGGGGTCGACGACATGACCCTGGGGCTCGGCAAGGTCTCCTTCTCCGTGTACGCGGACGGGGCCCGGCTGTGGAAGTCCGCGGTGATCAAGGGCGGCGACCCGGCCGTCCCCGTCCATGTGGACCTGGCCGGCCACAAGACCGTGCGCCTGGTGGTCGAGCCGCACACCGACTTCGACTCGGTGACCCTCGCGGACTGGGCGGAGTCCAGGTTCACCTGCGCGTAGGCCGGTAGGGCGCCCTCAGCCGCCGGAGGCCAGCGCCCCTCGCCTCGGCGTGATCCCGGAGGGCACCGCACGCGCGCGTGCCGGGGTGCCGCTCCAGCAGGTGCCCCGGCGGGCGAGCAGGCGGCCCAGCCACAGCTCCAGGGAGACCAGGTCCGCGAGGCCGTCCAGCGGAAGCGGTTCCCCGGCCGCGGCCGCGCGCAGCGCCTTGCGGACCACGCGGGCCTCGACCAGGCCCGCCTCGGCGAGCAGGGGCGTGGCGAACAGGGACATGAGCGGGTCGGCGGCGACGCGCAGGCCCGTGCGGGCGGCGGCGGCCGAGGAGGCGTGGGAGGGGGCGCCCCAGCCGGGCGGGAGGTCGGAGACGCCGGCGCTGCGCAGGACCGTGCGCAGGATGGCGGCGCGGGCGCCGGGCTGGATGCGCAGGGCCTCGGGCAGGGCGCGGCAGGCGCGGACGACCTGGTTGTCGAGGAACGGCGCGTGCAGCCGCTGGGAGCGGACCTCGGCGGCCTGCTCCAGCACCCTGAGGTCCGCGGCGTGCCGGGCGAGTGCCGCCCGCGCGCGGTAGTCGCCGGGGCGCTGTCCCGGGCCCACTCCGGAACGGTTGGTCGCCGCCTGCAGCAGAACCGATACTTCGGCCAGCGCCTCGCCGGTCAGCCAGCGTGCCGCGGGCCCGGGTCTGGCCCAGGTGAGCGCGGCCAGAGAGGCGCCCGCCGCTCCCCCGGGCTCGTCGAAGCGGCGGTCCAGCAGGCGCTCGGCGAGCTCCTGCATGCCTGCCCGGTACGGCGTCCGGGCCAGCCGCCGCGCCGCGCCGTACACGCGCGCCGGGACCAGCACCGAGCCGTCCGCCTTGGCCAGGGCCGCGACCGGGCGCACCAGAGAGCGCCGTCTGCGGTCCATGAGCAGGTCCGCGAGCCGTGCCGGGTGCGCGTCCAGGACCTGCCGGGCGCCGTGTCCGGTGAGGTGGTCCGCGCTGCCCGCGGACAGCCGGGCGCGGTGGCGGGCCGCCGAGATCAGCGACGGCCCCGGCTCGTCCGTCAGCGGGCCGTCCAGCTCGGCGTACGGTAGAACTTCCTCGCCGCCGGTCACCACCACGTGGTGCAGGCGCGGGTTGGCCGCGAGCGCCCCCGCCCGTTCCAGCTCGGCCTCGGGGCCGCCGACGGCCAGGTCGTTGAAGGTGACGGCCACCAGGCGCTCGCCCGCGCCCGTGCCGTGGCCGAGGACCGTGCCCGGCATGC
The DNA here is from genome assembly GCF_040645355.1 of Streptomyces sp. NPDC046805. Lineage (NCBI taxonomy): Bacteria > Bacillati > Actinomycetota > Actinomycetes > Kitasatosporales > Streptomycetaceae > Streptomyces > Streptomyces sp. NPDC046805. The sequence continues at coordinate 10,137 of NZ_JBEYYC010000031.1, forward strand.
CCGGCAGGCCCGCCGCCAGCAGGGCCAGCGTCCCCGACGCAGGTCCCCCGGACAGGTCGGCGCCGATCCCCGGCACGGGCATCCCGCGCGCGGCCCGGCGCTCGGCGGGACCCATTCCGGGTACGGGCCCGGGGTCCAGGTCGGTGCCGGGGACGTGCCGGGGTGCGGAGAGACGGGTGCGTACCGCCTCCACGAGCGCGTCGCGCACGGCGTGCACGGCGCTGTCCGGGTCGGCCGAGGGCGCCGCCACCGCGAGGGAGGCGACCTGCTCGTACCCGGCGATCTCCCGCGCCCCCGCACGCAGGATCAACGCGTGGCCCGGCGGAATGCGCCGCACGCCCTCGTACGGCGTCGAGTCGTGCAGCGCGGCCGGTACGTCGGGGGCGGCGAGCAGTGCCGCGAGGTGGCCGAAGTCGAGGTTGGCCTCGATGAGGTCGGCGAGCGGCAGCGCGGCCGTGGCGTAGGCCGTGCCGCCCGCCCAGGGCGTGTAGAACACCGGGCGGGCGCCCGCGAGATCGCCGCAGACGGTGACCCGGCGGCCGACCTGGACGACGGCCGTGTAGCTGCCGGGCCACGCCGTCAGATGCCGAAGTGCCCCTCCGCGCGCGGTGAACAGGCCGAGCCGCAGCTCCTCGTCGGAGGCGCCGCAGGTGCCCAGCACGGCGATCCGGTTGTGCGCGTCGGCCTTCACCACGCGCACCTCGTCGGGGCGCCAGTCCCCCACCGCCCACAGCGGATCTGGGTCGCCCCACAGGAGTTGGGAGCCGACAGGGTGCACGGTCTCGCCGTCGTGCCCGCCGGCGTCGACGGAGCCGGCGGAGCCGTCTCTGCTCCCGGCTGCACCGGCGGCGGCGCTGCTCCATCCCACCAACCACCGCATCGACGCCTCCACAGGCTGTGGACAACCAGTGCACCGCACGAACCGATTCACCATGCTGCCATGAAGAACGCGCCCCGGAGCGGCGGCGGCACCGCCTTCGGTTCACGGGACCGCGCCCGCACGCACACGCGTGCCGGGACACGAACCCCCGTACGGCACAAGGCGATCGGTAAGCGCTCGGCGACCGGCTGCGACGCGAATGCGCCCCCGGTTCGCTCCCCCAGAACGCCCTTCGCGCCCTCAAGTGCCATGGTGGGAGGCGTAATCGCCCGCGAGCGACAGGATCGATTTTCGGCCAATTCGGCGCAGCGAAAGCGGAGTTGCACACGCTCCGTACAGGCTCTGCGCAGCGCCCGGGCGGCACGGGGACGCGCACAGTCCGGGAGGCGGGCATCGCCTCCCGGACCGGTCCGCCACCCGCGGGGATGGAGGTGGCGGTGTCCCCCAGCCCGCTGGATCCAGTGCAGCGGGCCGACCCACGCAACGCCCATGGAACCGCTCCCCCGATGGCCGGAGAAGAGCGCACGCACGGGCGCACGGCCACACGCCGGGGGCACGTCGCGACATGCTGTGCACGGTGCGTACCGGGGCCGTACTTCCGTACGGGCCACAATCCCGCCATCCGGAACAATGCCCCTTAACGCTTGGGATGCGGCGAACTACGCTGGGTTTACGAATGCCGCGTGGTTATGCCAGCGCGGCAGCCGTCTGTGTCGAGGGGTGGCGCATGTCCAGGGAGCAACGCGGGCCGAACGAAAAGCTCGGCGCCGTTCTCGCCCTCGCGGGAATCAGCAACGCGGGTCTCGCGCGACGCGTCAACGACCTTGGCGCACAACGCGGGTTGACCCTTCGGTACGACAAGACCTCGGTCGCGCGCTGGGTGTCGAAGGGCATGGTGCCGCAGGGTGCCGCGCCCCACCTCATCGCCGCCGCGATCGGCCAGAAGCTCGGCCGCCCGGTACCGCTCCACGAGATCGGTCTGGCGGACGCGGATCCCGCCCCCGAAGTGGGCCTCGCCTTCCCCAGGGACGTCGGACAGGCGGTGCGGTCGGCGACGGAGCTGTACCGTCTCGACCTCGCCGGCCGCCGGGCCGGTTCCGGCGGCATCTGGCAGTCCCTGGCCGGATCGTTTGCGGTGAGCGCATACGCAACGCCCGCCTCACGCTGGCTGATAACCCCCGCCGACAGCTCGGTGGCACGCGACGCGAACCCCGCCGAGGGTTCCGGTGCACCGGCCAAAGTCGGCCACAGCGATGTGCGGAAGCTGCGGGAGGCCGCCGAGGACGCGCGGCGCTGGGACTCCAAGTACGGCGGCGGAGACTGGCGTTCGTCCATGGTCCCCGAGTGTTTACGAGTGGAGGCGGCACCGCTGCTGCTCGGCTCCTACTCCGACGACGTCGGCCGCGCCCTGTTCGGCGCCTCCGCCGAACTCACCCGGCTCGCGGGCTGGATGGCCTTCGACACCGGTCAGCAGGAGGCCGCGCAGCGGTACTACATCCAGGCCCTGCGCCTCGCGCGCGCGGCCGCCGACGTCCCCCTCGGGGGGTACGTCCTCGCCTCTATGTCGCTGCAGGCGACGTACCGGGGGTTCGGCGACGAGGGCGTCGACCTCGCGCAGGCCGCCCTGGAGCGCAACCGTGGGCTGGCCACCGCCCGCACCATGAGCTTCTTCCGCCTGGTCGAGGCCCGCGCGCACGCACGCGCGGGTGACGCACAGGCCGCCGGCGCGTCGCTGCGCGCGGCCGAGGGCTGGCTGGAGCGCTCCCGGGACGGCGACCACGACCCGTCCTGGCTCGGCTTCTACTCCTACGACCGCTTCGCCGCCGACGCGGCCGAGTGCTACCGCGACCTGAAGGCACCGCGCCAGGTCCGCCGCTTCACCGAGCAGGCGCTGTCGAAGCCGACGGAGGAGTTCGTGCGCTCGCACGGGCTCAGGCTCGTCGTCTCGGCGGTCGCCGAACTGGAGTCCGGCAACCTGGACGCCGCGTGCGAGCAGGGAGTGCGGGCGGTGGAGGTCGCCGGGCGGATCTCGTCGGCGCGCACCACCGAGTACGTCAAGGACCTCCTCCACCGGCTGGAGCCGTACAGCGACGAACCGCGCGTGGTGGAGCTGCGGGAGCGGGCACGGCCGCTGCTCGTGGCTCCGGCCTAGGCGCTCCGGCGGGAACGCCGGGTACCCGAGCGTCTGCCGGGTCGCTGTGACGCGCCGGCTGCGGGGGCGTCGTGGTGGACCGCGCAGTTCCCCGCGACCCTTCGGGCGCTGTCCTCCCCCGGGTTTGAAGGCGTTGTCAGTGGCGCAGTGCACTATCGGAGGCGGGAGGTGATGCAGGTGCGGCAAGGTGCGTACGACTGTGACGTGCTGGTGATCGGTGGCGGGATCGTCGGTCTGTCGACGGCGTATGCGATCACACGGGCCGCGCCGGGCACGCGGGTGACGGTGCTGGAGAAGGAGTCGGGTCCGGCCCGGCACCAGACGGGGCGCAACAGCGGCGTCATCCACAGCGGCATCTACTACCGGCCGGGCTCGCTCAAGGCGCAGTACGCGGTGCGGGGCGCCGCGGAGATGGTGAAGTTCTGCGCGGAGTACGGCATCGCGCACGCCGTCACCGGCAAGCTGATCGTCGCGACGGAGCGGGACGAGCTGCCGCGGCTGCACGCGCTCGTACAGCGCGGCCGGGAGAACGGGATTCCGGTGCGGGAGCTCAGCGGCCCGCAGATCGCGGAGTACGAGCCCGAGGTGCGCGGACTCGCCGCGATCCACGTCGGGACGACGGGCGTCTGCGACTTCACCGGGGTCGCCCGGCAGCTGGCCGAGGCGTCCGGCGCGGAGATCCGCTACGGCGCGCGGGTCGTGCGCGTGGACCGGCGCCCGGAGCGCGGTGTCGCCGTGCTGACCTCGGGCGGCGACGTCGTACGGGCGCGGGTGATGGTGAACTGCGCCGGGCTGTACTGCGACGAGGTCGCCCGGCTGACCGGGGACGAGCCGGGGGTGCGGATCGTGCCGTTCCGCGGGGAGTACTACGAGCTGGCGCGGCCCGACCTCGTGCGGGGACTGGTGTATCCGGTGCCGGACCCGGCGTTCCCGTTCCTCGGGGTGCATCTGACCAAGGGGATCGACGAAGGGGTGCACATCGGGCCCAACGCGGTACCGGCGCTGGCCCGCGAGGGGTACGGCTGGGGAGTCGTGCGGCCTCGTGAGGCGGCCGGGACACTGGCGTGGCCCGGGACCTGGGCGATAGCCCGCCAGCACTGGCGGTACGGCATGGGGGAGCTGCGGCGGTCGGTGTCGAAGGCGGCGTTCGCGGACGCGGTACGGCGGCTGCTGCCCGCCGTGCGGGACGGGGACCTGGTGCCGGCGACGCCGGGCGTGCGGGCGCAGGCGGTGCTGAGGGACGGGACGCTCGTGGACGACTTCCTGATCCGCGAGGGCGCACGGACCGTGCACGTGCTGAACGCACCGTCCCCCGCGGCCACCGCTTCGCTGCCCATCGGCAGGGAGGTGGCCCGCAGGGCGCTCACGGTCCTGGAGGGTGCGTGACGTACCCGCTCCTGTGACGTATCCGGCGCTGTGACGTGTCCGATGACGCCTCCGACGCCGCTTGCGCGGCCCGCTCACGACCTAAAATCGACTCACTGTGTATGACTCCGTGAACACCCCCGAATCCTCCGGCGCCCCGCGGCCCGCCTCCGGCGAGCCGCCGGTGCCGCACGCCTCCGGTGCCCCCGTCCGGCACACCCGGGCCAAGGGAGAGCCGCGGTTTCCCGACGGGCCCCAGGCCGATCCCGCCGGATCGCACTTCGAGCGGCGGATCCGGAGCTTCCAGCCGCGGCGGAGCCGGGTGACCGCGGGGCAGGCGGACGCGCTGCAGCGGCTGTGGGCCCAGTGGGGGCTCGACATCGACGGTCAGCGGGTCATCGACCTCGGCGAGCTCTTCGGCAACGACCGCCGCGTCGTGCTGGAGATCGGCTTCGGCATGGGGGAGGCCACCGCGCAGATGGCCGCCGGTGACCCCGGCACCAACATCCTCGCCGTCGACGTGCACACGCCGGGGCAGGGAAACCTGCTGGGCCTCGCCGAGCGCGGCGGGCTGTCCAACGTCCGGGTCGGCAACGGCGACGCCATCATCCTGCTGCGCGAGATGCTGCGCCCCGACGCGCTCGACGGGCTGCGCGTCTACTTCCCGGACCCCTGGCCCAAGAAGCGGCACCACAAGCGGCGGCTGATCCAGCCCGAGTTCCTCGACCTGGCCGCCACCCGCCTCGGGCCGGGGGCGATCGTGCACTGCGCGACCGACTGGGAGCCGTATGCCGAGCAGATGCTCGACGTGCTCACCGCACACCCCGGCTTCGAGAACACCCAGCCCGAGGGCGGTTTCGCGCCCCGGCCCGAATACCGTCCGCTGACCCGTTTCGAGGGCCAGGGACTGGACAAGGGACATGTGGTGAACGATCTGCTGTTCCGCCGCGTACCGCACCAAGACGAACTCGCTCATTAATTCGAGCCCCCGTTGTCGGAGTCGATCACTAGAGTCGATGCCGTGGCCACCTTCCCTCCGTACCCGACACCGCCCACCGGTCCCGCCGGTCCCGCCGACGGTGTGCTCCGGCACGCGCACTGGTGGCAGCGCAGGTGGGTGCGGTACGGGTCGCTGATCACCCTCCTCGCGCTGTCCGGGCTCGTCATCCTCGCGCTCGTGCGCGAGCAGACCGGCACGGAAGGGTTCCTCGTCGGGCTCGGCCTCGCGGTGCTGCCCGTGCCGCTGCTCATGACGGCCTTCCGCTGGCTGGACCGGGTCGAGCCCGGCCCCTGGCGCAACCTGATCTTCGCCTTCGCGTGGGGGGCGTGCGCGGCGGCCCTGATCGCCATCGTCGCCAACACCTTCGCCATCCACTGGATAGCGACGGCGACGGCCGATCCGTCCAGCGCCCACACCCTCGGCGCCACCGCGATAGCGCCCGTCGTCGAGGAGTCCGCCAAGGCCGCGGCCGTCCTGCTCGTCTTCCTCTTCCGCAGACGGGACTTCACCGGGATCGTCGACGGGGTGGTGATAGCGGGGTTCACCGCCACCGGGTTCGCCTTCACCGAGAACATCCTCTATCTCGGCACCGCCTTCGGCACCGACCAGGTCAACGGCGCCCCCGGCATCGTCTCCGTCACCGCCGCCACCTTCTTCGTGCGCGTCATCATGGCCCCGTTCGCGCACCCCCTCTTCACCGTCCTCACCGGCATCGGCTTCGGCATCGCCGCGCAGTCCGCCGACCGGCAGCGCGCCCGGCGCATCCTGCTGCCGCTGTGCGGACTGCTGCTCGCGATGGGCATGCACGCGCTCTGGAACGGGTCGTCCACCTTCGGACCGTTGGGATTCCTCGCCGTGTACGCGGCGTTCATGGTGCCCGCGTTCGGGCTGCTGACCTGGCTGGTGATCTGGACGCGGCAGCGCGAGCTGCGGACCGTGCGCGAGGAGCTCCCGGCGTACGTCATGGCGGGCTGGCTGGGGCCGGCCGAGCCGTTCGCGCTGGGCTCGATGGGGGCGCGGCGGCTCGCCCGGGACTACGCGGGCCAGCACCTCGGCAAGCCGGCGGCACGGGTCGTGGCGCAGTACGAGGCGTACGCGACGTCCCTCGCCTTCCTCCGGCACCGCGGGCGCCTCGGCCGCGCGGGAGCCGACTTCGTCGTACGGGAGCGGGAACTGCTCACCGAACTGTGGAACCGCCGGCAGACGGCGCGCCCGGCACTGGAGTACGCGGCACGGGCGACGACTCCGGCGACCCCGCCCCCGATGTGGCCTGGGTACGGCCCGCAGCACGGCGCGGGCTACGGAGGGCAGCCCGGCGCGGTGTACGGGCCACAGCCGGGCGGAGCCTACGGGGCTCCGGGAGCGTACGGATATCCGTCGGCGTACCCCGTGGCGAATCCGTCGCCGAATCCGTCACCGAATCCCTCGGCAAGCCCCTCGGCGCAGTACCCCGCCTACAACCCGTACCGGTCGTAGTCGTCCGCTCTCCGCACCCGGTGACGGGCGCGGGCCGTGAACGCCGGACCGGCGGTCCTGACGTCGGGGGGTTGCCGTCAGGACCGCCGGGGATCGGGGAACCGCATGCTCAGGGGTGGAGGCCCTTGCTCAGCAGCCACGGCATCGGGTCGACGCCGGTGGCCTGGCCGCCCGGGTGGACCTCCAGGTGGAGGTGCGGACCGGTGACGTTGCCGGTGGCGCCGACGCGGCCGATGACCTCGCCGGTGGTGACCTTCTGGCCGACGCTGACGTTGATCGACGACTGGTGGCAGTACCAGAGCTCGGTGCCGTCGTCGAGGGTGAGCACCGTGCGGTAGCCGTAGGAGCCGGCCCAGCCCGCCTGGGTGACGGTGCCGCTGTGGATGGCCTTGAGCAGCGTGCCCGTGGGGGCGGCGAAGTCGAGGCCGGTGTGGTAGCCGGAGGCCCACATGGAACCGGGCTGACCGAAGGTGCCGGTGATCGTGTACGAGGGCGTCGGCAGCGTGTACTGCTTGGCCAGCGCGGCCAGGCGCGCCGCCTCGGCCGCCTTCTTGGCCGCGGCCTCCGCCTGCTCCTTGGCCGCCGCGGCCTGGGTGGCGGCCGCTTGCTCCGCCTCGGCCGCCGCGGTGGCGACCTGTTTGTCGGCCGCGGCCACGGCAGCGGCGGCGGCCTTGGTGTCGGCCTGGCCCTTCTGCCGCTCGGCCTGCGCCATGATGCGGTTGCGCAGCGCCTCACCGGCGTCGGTGGTGCCCTCGGTGCTGTCGGTGTCGCTCACTCCGACGCTGCTGAGGGCGGTCGCCGAACCCTTGGGCGCGGAGGAGCCGTCGTGCAGCAGGGAGTCGACCGAGGGCAGGTCGGACACGGAGAGGTCGGACACGGAGAGGTCCGGCATCGAGATGGACACCGGCGGCTTGCCGCTGTTGGCGCTGGCCATGCCGCCCGCGCCGACGGCGGCGATGACGCCGACACCCAGGACCGTGGAGCTGCGGGCGAGTCCGCCGCCGCGCTGCTTGCCGACACGGTGCCGGCCTCGCATCGGGCGGATGGACTCCTCGGTGGGGTTCCACTCCTCCCAGGGGCCCTCGTCGGTGATGTAGCTGCCGTAGCCGAAAGCCTCGGGCTCACGCTGACTCGGCACGAACGGGGCTGCTGGGGCAGGCCGGTTGGACGCCACGCGGGCGCACTCCTTTCCTCCGTCGCCTACCGGGTTAGCTGACGGGTTCGGAGCAGGAAGGTCTCCTACGCGCGTATACCTGCCGTGAGTCCACGGCGGCATCCACGTGATTCACCCCAAGGTGGTGGTTCCCCGGTTCCCTCGCGGGATTCGGCGCGTGCGCACGGAGCCGTCTCTTGTGACGGCTGGGACAACCGCGCTGCGTTATCGAACGTTAATAGACCCGCGGGGGAGATTCCAAGCCGTTCGTCTTGATCGTTAACGTTTCCGGGCGGGCGATTACGGCTCATCACCGGTGAAATTCGGGCGAGTTGACCACCCCTCGGGGACCCTCGACGGGAGCCGCGTAAACCCTTACCGACTGACTGTTTGTCAGTTGTTACGCGGAGGGCTGCCGAGCGGTCACCACTCGTTACAACGATCAAGGCGCGGCGCAAACAAGGCGAGGCGCGGCACACAGCCGCGGAGGGGAAAAGACTCAGGGCCGGAATCCATGTACTGGATTCCGGCCCTGAGTCTTCAGTAGCGGGGACAGGATTTGAACCTGCGACCTCTGGGTTATGAGCCCAGCGAGCTACCGAGCTGCTCCACCCCGCGTCGGTGAAACCAGTGTACGCCATCCGCGGGACCTTTTGCACATCGGTTCAGCGCCGCCGGTGATCAGCCCAGTAGATGGGCGTTCGGCTCCTTGGCCCGGGCCTCGTACTCGGGCAGTACGACGACGTCGACCCCCGCGGTCGCCAGCAGCCCGCTCCCGTCGGCGTCCTCGACGAACGTGTCCGGCTCCCGCCAGGCCGTGACGACCCGCGGTACCCCCGCCGCCAGGATCAGCCGTGCGCACGGCGCGGGCCGGGAGGCCCGCCGGGCGCACGGTTCGAGGCTGCTGTAGACCGTGGCGGTGGCGAGCCGCGGATCCCCGGGCTCGATCTTCGCGAGCGCCGCCTCCTCGGCATGGACCAGGAGGTCGTCCCCTTCGCGCGAGTACCCCCGCGCCAGCTCCGTCCCGTCGGCCGCCACCACGACCGCACCCACGCTGAACGCCGACCGCGAGGGCGGGCACAGCGTGGCCAGCTCGCAGGCGATCCGCATCCAGTGCCGGTCGGCGGCGACCACCGACGCCCCGACCCCGGGAGCGGTCGGCTCGTACTGCATCAGTACGACGTCCTCGATGCGCCGCGACTCCACGAGCCGCAGGCGTCCGGCCTGGTAGCCGCCCGGCCCGAACAGCCGGGGCGCCTTCGGGTCCCCCACGAAGAGCGGGGCCACGACCAGCTGGAGCTCGTCGGCGAGGCCCTGCTGGAGCAGCTGCGTGTGCACGGTCCCGCCACCCTCGACCATCAGGCGCCGCACCCCGCGCACGTCGTGGAGGTGCGTGAGCAGGGCCCGCCAGTCGAGGCCGGGGCCCAGCGGGACGATGTCGGCCGCGATGCCCAGCCCCCGGGCACGCTCCGCGCCCCGCTCCGTCGTGCAGACGAGTTTCTCGCCGCCCGTGTGCCAGAACCTCGCGTCGGGATCCAGGTCGCCGGAGCCGCTGACGGTGACCTTGAGCGGGTACTCCGGCTCCCCTCGGGCGACCCGGGCCGCCCGCCGCTCGGGCGCGTTGACCAGGAGCCGGGGATTGTCGGCACGGATCGTGCCGGCGCCGACCAGGATCGCGTCGACGGACGCCCGCACCTCGTCGACCCGGTCGAAGTCGGCCGGGCCGGAGAGCAGCAGCCGCTCGGGGCCGGTGTCGTCCAGGTAACCGTCGAGGGAGACGGCGGCGGACAGCAGGACGTACGGGAAGGGCATCGGCGTACTCCGTCGTGGAGTGGTCTGGGGTGGTCCGGTGATCCGGAGTGGTCTTGGTTTAATTTTTAAACAAACTTACACTGGTGGCATGACGACCCGCTGGCTCAGCCTCGAGGAGCAGCGCGCCTGGCGCGCGTACATCGCCGGCAGTCTGCTCCTGGAGGACGCGATCACGTCCCGACGGGCGTCTTCACCACGACGCACAACGTCCGCTACCTGCGGGCGAAGGTCCTTCAGACCCGCCACACGCTGCCACTGGGCGAACTGACGGAGCTGAGCGCGGGCTGAGGGGCTGACGGGCTGCAGGGCTGCGAGCCACAAGCAGACCCCCGGCCGATGGAAACGGCCGGGGGTCGGATGACGTCAGAGGCGGTGTCTCGGAGCCAACGGCGTCAGAGGCACAGCGAGTTGAGCACGCAGAGCCCCGACGGCGAGGTCGATATCAGCTTCGGGGTGGACTGGCTGGTCTGGGACGTACCCGAGCCCGTGCCGCCGGACGTCGCGGGCGCGGCCGGCTGCGTCGTGGCGGTCTGGCTGGGTGCGGGGGCCGCGGCGCCGGAGTGCGAAGCGACGTTCTGCGTCTGCGAGGCCGACGACCCGGCCGCGGTGGCCGGGTGGGACGGCACGGACGCGACGTGCTGCTGGGCGGCCGGCGCCGTCGTGTGCGGAGCAGGCGTGTACGACTGCTGCCGGGAGGCGTTGGCCGCCGTCGAGTGCCCCGGGGCCTCGGTGCGCGGCGACCGGGACGTGATGTCCGACGCCCGGGACGTGGTGCGCGGTGTCGGCACCAGGTGGGCGGGGTCGGGCACCTGATCGGCGGCGGCACCCATGCCCAGGTTGCCGTCGTTGCCCCGGTCGTCCGGAGCCGAGCTCGCCTGCGACCGGTCGTTGCCCTGCCGGTCCAGCGACGCGAGGGTCAGGCCGCCTCCCACGAGGGCGACGGCGGTCGCGACCACGGCCCGGCGCTGGCTCTTCTTCCAGCGCGCCAGCTGACGGCGGCGGGCGGCACGCCCCTGCGGCACGGCCGGTGCGTCGGCGATGTCGCCGGAAGCCGCGGCCCCGGCTGCGACCCCGGCCCCGGCTGCGGTCGGGGCGTACTCAGCCCTGGCGCCCATGCCGGCGCCGGAGGCCATGCCGGCGCCCGAGGCGGATGCGGTCCGACGGTCGCCCGACCGGTCGTCACCCCACGCGGCGAAGCCCATGGACGACCCGGCGGCGCCCGACGCGGCGCCGGGCGTGCGGCTGTTCGTCGACGAGGCGGGAGGCCGGGCGGTGATGGTGGGCGCGCCATTGATGAACGGGGAGATGTCCGGAGCATAGGCACCGCATCCGGGGCACACCAGGGCACCGTTGAGATGCCGGCGGCACGACGAGCAGTAGTCCATCTGCGATCTTCCTCGCTTGACTGCGCCGCTCGGCCCGCCGGGGCTGCGGCCTGGTCACGCTCGCACGTGAGATCGAGCAACAAGTAACGGTAACGAGACTTTCGACAGGCCTCGTGCACCTCTTGTGATGCTCCTGCGCAGATTCCCCGAACGTCTCGGGCGCCTCACGCGCCCCAACTCACTTCAGTCCGTCGCGCACGTGGCCGCCGCATTCCGTCGCGGACGGAACGCGCTCCGCCGTCATCCGCGGCACCGAACCCGCGGCCCCGGTCCGCGAACGATCACCTCACGCCGGGCTTCTCACCCACTCCATGACCCGCGCCCACCAGCCACCCGCCGATCGGCCCGGCGGACTCCCCGGCCCCCGAGAAGCGTGCGCACGTCGCGGCGCCCCGCCCTGTCGGGCCGGTAGCAATTCCGATCGACTCCTCGCTTCCACCGCGCGCGTACGTCTGGGTCCCGTGGGCTCGCACTTGCACCGCTCAGCCGTCGGCACACCCATGAGCACTTGCTCCACATGTCTCCCGCAGCCCTCATAGGTCGCCTTTCGGCACGACCGACAGACAGCACGCTGACACATGATTGCCCTCCATTAATCCTTCGTTCGAGATCCGCGATATTCACGCCGTCATCACGAGAAACTCCGGCAGCATTTGCACACTCTCCACAAACAGCCGACTGCGCCGGTGCGGGTCGCGGTCATGGGGTCAAATCATGGTCCAAGTAGCCTCGTTGCCGGTTGCGAATATCAGGACATGAGGGGCAGACGTCGCATATCCGCCACGTGGAATGCCTCACCAAGCAGTGTCAAGGGGCCTGACTGGAAAAATTCGCTCAGGTTGCCCGGGACACCGAAACAATGATTGCATCTCGCCCGGTCGAAAAATGGGGGCACAGCGCCTTATTGTCACTGCCCGTCACCGCGTTGCTTTTCAGACCGTCGACCGGACGCGGCAAGGGCAAGAACGAGAACGGCAACCTCTCCTCCTGAACAGGTGGTGTGTGCCGTTCAGGAGGGAGCAACGTGGGTTGCTCACACGCCGTAGAATGCCCCCTTTTCCCCCTGCTCAGGGCGAGCTTGCAAGGTTGGCGCGAGTACTACTGCGACAGTGATGACCGGTGGCGCGGCTGTGCGCGCTACCAGGTGGCACTCACCGGCGAGCGTGTGCCCATCAACCTGCTGCCCAACGGAGCCCGCGCGCGCCACCTCGATGAGGCGGCCCAGACGGGCCAGTCGGGCGCTGCCCAGCCAGGCGCCGCCCACCCAGGGGCTGCCCACCCGGGCGCTGCCCAGCCGAGGGGCGCCCACCCGGGCGACGTCCGCCCGGGGGCCGTGCCCCGGCAGGCCCCGCCGACACAGCACGACCCGATGTCACCTCAGACCGCGTCCTGGTCCCAGCCGGCTCCGGCCCGGCCATATGAGCAGTACGAGCAGTACGAGCACTACGAGCAGCCGGAACCCGGAACCGCGGCACCGGATCCCATGGACCGGTTCGGGGCAGTACCTCCGCCGGCGTTCGGGGCGGCACCTCCGCCACCGCCCGCCTGGCATCACCAACCGTCGCCGCCCTCGCAGGGTCCCCAGCCTTCGGACGACCTCACTCGACACGTGCGGCAGGCGCAGCAGGAGCCCAGCCCGAAGCGCGGCTGGTGGGCTCGATTCACCGATTGGATGGGAGGCCCCGCGTGAGTAGCTACTGGCCCTGGTGGGCGGGCGCTGTCGGGCTCGCTCTGGTCACCATCAACTACACCCTCATCACCGATCGGTCCTTCGGGGTGTCGGCCGCGTGGGATCGCGTGCTGCACTGGCGCCGCGAACGCCATCTCGAGCAGACGGACGAGGAGTTCAGCGACGATCAGGCTCTCGCCGAGGCGCTCGCCGCAGCCACGGCCGAGCACTTCGGCACCGGCGTCGGCGCCGGCGCGTCCACCATGGCGCAGGCTCCCTACGGGACGTCGCAGACGCTCGAAGCGGACCTCGAGGCGGACGCCGAACCGGCGGCGAGTGAGCGCCCCGTGTCCACGATCGTGCGCCCGGCCCCACTGGTCACCCAGGCCGCCCTGCTGATATCGGTCTTCGTCGGCGGGTTCATCGCCGCGGTCAGCTCAGGGCGGTTCCACCTCCGCTACGACATGGGCCCGGGCTTCCGGAACCTGGTCACCGCCAATCCGACCGCCATGGTCATCCTGCTGTTCGTGGGAGGCGTGCTGGTCGGCTTCGGGACTCGGCTGGCCGGTGGGTGCAGCTCCGGGCACGGACTCAACGGCTGCGGCCGGCTGCGCCCGGTCAGCCTCGTCGCGACCGCCGTGTTCTTCGGCACCGCCGTCGCGGTGTCGTTCCTCCTGTGGAAGGTGATCTGATGCGTACCCGGGGCACGATTCTGCTGGCCAACGTCATCACCGGACTGGCCCTCGGTTTCACCGTCACCAACATCGGCTTCGGCGACTACGCCGAGCTGAACCGCATGTTCACCTTCCAGGACCTGCGCATGTTCCTCTCCTTCGCCGGCGCCGTGGGGATCATCGTGTGCGCGTTCGCCCTGCTGCGGGTGCGCCGCACCCCGGGGCGCATCCACGCCGGTGTGATCCCCGGCGCTGTGCTGTTCGGTACGGGCTGGGCGATCTCGGGCGGGTGCCCCGCCATCCCGATCATCCAGGTCGCCAGCGGATACCTGCCCGCCCTGATCACCATCGTCGGCGTCATCGTCGGCATCCGGCTGTGCCGCTGGGCCAACGCCCGCTACTTCCACCTCGACCGCGGCTCCTGCGGGCTGTGACCGAAGTCGCCCACCGGCACGACCCGTGGGCTGGCGAACCGGCGATCACACAGCCGTCCCGAGACGAACGCGCCCCCAGCTCAAACCTCTCTGAGCTGGGGGCGATTGCGTGCTTCATGGAATGAACTGCACCTCGAGCTTTGATCTTGATCAGCTCAGTGGCTCGATGGAGTGCGGCCGTCACGCGGCACGGACATGAGGTGGGCGAGCACGGCCAGCACGCGGCGGTTGTCGTCGTCGGAGGGGGCGAGCTCCAGCTCGGTGAAGATGCTGGTGCTGTGCTTGGAGACGGCCTTCTCGCTGATGAAGAGCCGGTTCGCGATGGCGCTGTTGGAGCGTCCCTCGGCCATGAGCTCCAGCACAGGCCACAGGCACATCCGCCCACGCATCGCTCACGTACGGGCCCGAAAACGACTCAGCGCTCGAGTCAGCCGAAGCCGACTCGAGCGCTGCGTAGCAGGTCAGAGGGGGTATCCCCCGCCTACCTCCCGTAGGCCCTGTGGGACTCGAACCCACAACCAATGGATTAAAAGTCCACTGCTCTGCCAATTGAGCTAAGGGCCCCGGCGATGTTGCCTCCCCGAGCATAGCCGGACACGGCCGTGTCTCCGATCGGGTATCCGGCACACGGCCGCGTCAGGCGGCAGAACAGGTCAGGAACCGTCAGGGATCGACCGGTTCGGGCAGGTCGGAGCGGGACGCCTCGCGGGCTCGGGTGCGGGTGTGGTCGGGGTTGAGGAACCAGTGCCGGGCCGAGGCCAGCCACCAGGTCGCGGCGAAGCCGAGGACCACCAGGACCGCGACCGGGGCGTAGTTGAAGGTCTCGCCGGTGACCGGGGAGAGCTGGGGGAGCATGAAGAGGATCGTGATCACGCCGACCCAGGCGACCGAGATGATCCCGACCAGCTGGGACCAGCGGCCCAGGTGCCACGGGCCCCGTTCGAAGGCGTCGCCCTTGCGGACGCGCAGCAGGGTCGGGACGACGTACGCGATGTAGAGGCCGATCACCGCGATCGACGTCACCGCCGCGTACGCGGTCACGTTGATCAGGTACGG
The DNA here is from genome assembly GCF_040645355.1 of Streptomyces sp. NPDC046805. NCBI lineage: Bacteria > Bacillati > Actinomycetota > Actinomycetes > Kitasatosporales > Streptomycetaceae > Streptomyces > Streptomyces sp. NPDC046805. Next base: position 25,193 of record NZ_JBEYYC010000031.1, read on the forward strand.
CAGGCCGAGGACGAGCGCGCCGCCCGCCGCCAGCCAGACCGCCGCGACCGGCGTGCGCGTGCGCGGGCTCACCGTGTGCCAGACACGCGAGAAGGGGAGGGCCCCGTCGCGCGAAAAGGCGTAGATCATACGGCTGTTGGCCGTCACCGACGCCATCCCGCAGAACAGCTGCGCGCCGATCACCACCAGCAGGAGCAGCTTGCCGGCGGTCGCTCCCAGCGCGTCGAGCAGGATCTGGGCCGGGGGTGCCCCGGTCGGCGACGCGAGCTCCTTGCCGTACGACTGGATCGCGAACGTGAAGCCGAGGAGGAGGACGAAGCCCGCCACCCAGGAGGTCCAGATGGAGCGGACGATCCCCCTCGGGCCCGCCGTCGACGCGTCGTGGGTCTCCTCCGTCATGTGGGCCGAGGCGTCGTACCCCGTGAAGGTGTACTGGGCCATCAGCAGGCCCAGCAGCACCACGTACACCCCGCTCCCCCAGCCCGTGTTGTTCACGAACTTCGTGAACACGAAGGACGCCGACTGGTGGTGGTCCGGTACGAAGGCCAGCGCGCCGACGATCACCCCGACCCCCAGCACGTGCCACCACACGCTCACGTCGTTGAGGAGGGCGACGATGCGGACGCCGAAGGTGTTCAGCAGGCCGTGCAGGAGCAGGATCGCCGCGAAGAGCAGGACCGTGCGGCCCGGGGTGACCTCGAAGCCGAACTGGAGGTTCAGCCAGGCGCCCAGGAAGGACGCCGCGCCGAAGTCGATGCCCGCCGTCACCGCGACCTGGCCCAGGACGTTGAACCAGCCCGTGAACCAGGCCCACGCGGCCGCGGAGCGCGGCGGCGCCAGCCGGTGCGCCCAGAAGTACAGTCCCGCCGACGTCGGGTAGGCCGAGCAGATCTCCGCCATCGACAGGCCCACGAACAGCGTCATCAGGCCGACCGCCACCCACCCCCAGGTGATCACCGCGGGACCGCCGGTGTTCATGCCGAAGAGGTAGAGGGTCAGGCAGCCGGACAGCACCGAGATGATCGTGAAGGAGACGGCGTAGTTGGAGAACGCCGACATACGGCGGGCGAGGACCTGGGTGTAACCGAGCTGGGCAAGCCGTTCCTCGTCCGACAGCCCACTCTCTCCACGCTCCGTGGCGTTCTCTATGGCGTCATCTGTCATGCCCCCAGCGATTCCCCCGACAGGGGCGTGACATGCGCCACAGGCCGCATACGCGAGAGCGCCGTGGCCCCCGCCATCAAGTGGGGGCCACGGCGCTCTAGTTCAGTGCGTGCGGTGCGCGCAGACGTCAGCCGTTGCGCTTCCAGCGCGGCTTGTCCTCGCGGCGGCCGAAGGAGCCGGAGCCGCGGTGGTCGTCACGACGGCCGTTCGGGCGGTCGTGGCCGCCGGAACGGAAGCCGGGGCGGTCGTCGCGACGGTCACGGTTGAACGGGCGGTCGCTGCCGCGGTGGCCACCGCGGTCGTCGCGGCGGAAGCCGCCACGGTCGTCACGGCGCTCGAAGCCACGGCCACCACGGTCGTCACGACGGTCGAAACCACGCTCACCGCGGTCGCGGTCCTGACGGAAGCCGCCGCGGTCGTCACGACGGTCGTCACGGCGGAAGCCACCACGGTCGTCACGGCGCTCGAAACCGCCACGGCCGCCACGGTCGTCGCGACGCTCGAAGCCGCGGTCACGGTCGCGGTCCTGACGGAAGCCACCGCGGTCGTCACGGCGCTCGAAGGAACGGCCGCCACGGTCGTCACGGCGGTCACGGTCCTGGCGGAAGCCGCCACGGTCGTCACGACGGTCGAAACCGCCACGGCGGTCGTCACGACGGTCGCGGTCGAAGCCACGGCCACCGCGGTCGTCGCGACGCTCGAAGGAACGGCCACCGCGGTCGTCACGGCGCTCCGTGCGCTCGGCGCGGTCGACGTCGTGCGCGGCCGGCTGCTCCGGCACGGAGACCTCGACGGCGGCGACCGCCTCGGCCGCCGACGCCTGGGCCTCGGCCACCGCGGTCTCCGGGTCGTCGCCGCGCTCGCGGGCGACCTTGGCGACCAGGCGGTCAGCGTCCTCGCGCAGCTCGGCGGCACGGCGCTGGGCGCGCTCCAGCTGCTTGGTGAGCTGGGCGACCTCGCGCTCGGCCTGCTGGGCGGCGTTGCCCGCGGACTCGGCCTGGACCTCGGTCATGGAGCGGGCGCCGGTGATCTCGGCGACCTCCGGGTCGAAGGCGGCGCCGCCCTGGATGATGTGGCGGCCGGCGTCGACGCCCGCGTCCTCCATCAGGCGGAAGATCTGGCGGCGCTGGTGCGGCAGGGAGAGGGAGACGACGGTGCCGGTGCGGCCGGCGCGGGCCGTGCGGCCGGCGCGGTGCAGGTAGTCCTTGTGGTCGCCGGCCGGGTCCACGTTGAGCACCAGGTCGATGCCGTCGACGTGGATGCCTCGGGCGGCGACGTCGGTGGCGACCAGGACGTTGACGTACCCGTCCTTGAAGTCGGCCAGGGTGCGGGTGCGCGCGCCCTGGGTCATGCCGCCGTGGAGCGCGTCGGCCTTCACACCGGCGTCGCGCAGCTGCTCGGCGACGCGGTCGGCGCCCAGCTGGGTGCGGACGAAGATGATCGTGCGGCCCTTGCGGGAGGCGATCGCGGCCGTGACCGGCGCCTTGTCCTTGGGCTTCACGATGAGGATGTGGTGCGACATGGTCGTCACCGCGCCCTGGGCCGCGTCCACCTCGTGGGAGACGGGGTTGTTCAGGTAGCGGGAGACCAGGGTCTGGATCTCGTTCTCCATCGTCGCGGAGAAGAGCATGCGCTGACCGCCCGCCGGGACCTGGTCCAGCAGCTCGGTGACCTCGGGCAGGAAGCCCAGGTCCGACATCTGGTCGGCCTCGTCGAGGACGGCGATCTGCACGTCCTCGAGGGAGCAGGCGCCGCGGTTGATGATGTCGCGCAGACGGCCCGGGGTGGCGACGAGGATGTCGACGCCGCGCTCCAGGGCGTAGATCTGGTTGCCCATCGACGTACCGCCGCAGACGACCTTCATCTTCAGGCCGAGGACGTCGCCGTACGGCTGGAGGGCGTCGGCGACCTGCATCGCCAGCTCGCGGGTCGGGGTCATGATGACCGCGCGGGGGCGCTTCTTCTCGGTGCGGCCGCCGGCCAGCGTGGCCAGGGTCGGCAGACCGAAGGAGAGGGTCTTGCCGGAGCCGGTGCGGCCGCGGCCGAGGATGTCCTTGCCGGCCAGGGCGTCCGGGATGGTCGCGGCCTGGATCGGGAACGGGGTGGTCACACCGTTCTGCGCGAGCTTGCGCACGACGCCCTCGGGCAGACCGAGGTCGGCGAAGGTGATCTGGGGGGTCTCAGCGGCCTGGGCTGCTTCGGCGGCCTCTTCGGCCGCGGGCGACACGTCGCCCTCGTCCTCGGACACGACGATGTGATCAGTACTGGACACGGACATGCGAATGCGAAACCTTCCGGAGTCTCGTCGGCACGCGCCCGTCAACTCCGTGTTTCGCAATACGACCGCCTCAATGCGGTCAGCCACGGCAAAGGAGAGAACGCGCCACACGGCGCGCTCTGCGATGGCGCCGGGCAAATGGGATCAAACGATCTACCACCATACGCACCCCACACCCCCCAAGGCAAACCGAGTCCGAAGCCGAGGCAAACAGCTCCCCGGAGCCCCGAATCACCCCGAGACCGCTCCGTGTTCGGCCCCCCGGATCCGGCCAGGGCGTCCGGTCAGGCCGGAGCCCCCGCCACCGGCGCCGGCTCCCGCTGCACCAGCTGCGGCCCCGGATTCTCGTGCGCCGACGACGACGGCTCGGCGGACGGGGGCGACGGTGACGACGCGGGCGGGTCGGCAGGCGGCGGCGTCGGTGTCGGATCCGCCGTCCGCGGCGGATCCGACGGCGGTCTGGCCGGTGTCGGACTCCCCGGCTTCCCGCTTCCGCCCCCGCTCTTGCCGTTGCCCCCGCTCTTGCCCGGCTTGCTCGGTCCCGCGGAGGCGCTGTCCGACGCCGCGGCCGACGCCGACTCGGACTCGCCGGGCTTCGCCTTGCCGCCGTGCCCGCGCTTGCCGCCGCCCGGCGCCCCCTCACGCCAGGCACCGGCTCCCGACATGCCGGATCCCCCGTCGGGCTTCTCACCGCCCCGCCGCCCCACCGCGTGGGACGGCGCGGCCCGGCCGCCGTCGTCACCCACGCTCACACAGCCGGCGGCAGCGGCGACGGTCAGCACGGTCACCGCCAGACGGACAGGTACGGACAAGGGGCGCACGGCGGCCACCTCCGGGCGAGGACGAAGAAGTCAACTTCCCCAACTCCCGCCGCCCGCAAGAGGACACGCGCCCGGCCGTCACCCGTACCCGAGGGCATGCAGCCGCGCCTCGTCGATCCCGAAGTGATGCGCGATCTCGTGGACCACGGTGACCTCCGTTTCGGCGACGACGTCCTCGCGCGACTCGCACATCCGCAAGGTCGGTCCGCGGTAGATGGTGATCCGGTCCGGCAGCACCCCCGCGTACCACTCACCGCGGTCCGTCAGCGGAGTGCCCTCGTACAACCCGAGCAGATGCGGCTCGTCGGCCGACGGCTCGTCCTCGACGAAGACCGCGACGTTGTCCATCAGTCGCGTCAGCTCCGTCGGAATCCGGTCGAGCGCCTCCGAGACCAGTTCCTCGAACTCCTCGCGCGTCATCTCCAGCACACCGCCATTGTCGGGTAGACCGGCGCCCGACGAGAGCCGGAACCGTCGCATATCCACACCGGCGGCCGGGCATACGGGACCAATGGCCAGCGTCCCCGTCGTAGCCCTGAACCGTGTACGAAGGGCAACCCGCACCCGTCTTCCCGCCCTCGAACTCGCCGCCCGGCCGCATCCCTGGGTCCGCGCCCTCGGCATGACAGCGGTCGTCCTCATCGGCGCCTGGCTGGGACTGCTGATCGTCGGCAACGTTCGGACTCCCGTCGGCCCCATGAACACCACGATGACCCTGCGCCCCTCCCTCACCGGCGGCACGAAGATCAACGTCTCTCCGCTGGGCGCGCTGACCCTCGACAGCCATGTGGCCCCGGTCCGCCTCGACGTCAACGTCGACCAGCTCGACCCGCTGCGCGCCCAGGCCCTGGTCGACCACCCCGAACGCCTCTCCGGCCTGCAGGACGAGATCACCCGCGACGTCGAGCACGGCACCCTCGACCTGGCCGTACGCTCCGGCGTCGCCGTCGTCTCCGGCGCCACGGCGCTGGGCCTCGCCGTCTACCGCCGCCCCCGCCGCGCCGTCGCGGCCGGCGGACTGGCGCTCGCCCTCCTCGCGGCCTCGGGCGCGACGGCGTACGCCACCTGGAACCCCAAGTCCGTCCTGGAGCCGAAGTTCTCCGGCCTGCTCTCCTCCGCGCCGTCCCTCGTCGGCAACGCGCGCAGCATCGTCACGGAATTCGACGTCTACCAGAAGGAGTTGGCGCGCCTGGTGACGAACGTGACCAAGCTCTACGACGTCACGTCCACGCTCCCGGCCTACCAGCCCGACCCGACCACCATCCGGGTCCTGCACGTCTCGGACATCCATCTGAACCCGGCGAGCTGGAAGATCATCGCCTCGCTCGTGAAGCAGTACAAGGTGAACGTGATCGTCGACTCCGGCGACACGATGGACCACGGCACGGCGGCGGAGAACGGCTTCCTGAACCCTGTCGCGAACCTGGGCGTGCCGTACGTCTGGGTCCGGGGCAACCACGACTCCCGGTTCACCCAGCGCTACCTGGAGCGCATGAAGAACGTGCACGTCCTGGACGACGGCCGCGCCGAGTCGATCGAGGGCCTGCGCTTCGCCGGCATCGGCGACCCGCAGTTCACCCCCGACCGCTCGGCCAAACCCGGCGGCGACACGGCGGAGCAGCTGGCCGGCGACCGGCTGGCCTCGGCCCTGCGCGACCAGCGGGCGGCCGGAACCCCCGTGGACATCGCCATAGCCCATGAGCCCTCGGCCGCCCGCGAGACGGACGGCGACGTGCCGCTCGTCCTCGCCGGACATCTGCACCACGAGGGGACCGAGGTCATGCGGTACGGCACCCGGCTGCGCATCGAGGGGTCGACGGGCGGCAGCGGCCTGCGGGCCGTGGAGGGCAAGTACCCGGACCCGATCGAGGCGTCGATCCTCTACTTCGACCGGGACACCCGCCGCCTCCAGGCCTGGGACGAGATCAAACTGGGCGGCCTCGGCCTGACCACGGCCGAAGTCAGCCGCCACCTTCCGAAGGAGAACCAGCCGGGCGCCGCCGGACCGACTCCGAGGCCCTCCGGTACGCCCCGCACCAAGCCCTCGCGAACACCGTCGTCCCCCGGCCCGTAAACCGTTTTGGCGATACTCCCCGCCATCCCATATGCTTCTCACGTCCCCGACGCGCTGAGAAGCGCCCAGGCGGGCCGATAGCCCTCATCGTCTAGCGGCCTAGGACGCCGCCCTTTCAAGGCGGTAGCACGGGTTCGAATCCCGTTGGGGGCACGCAAGATCGTGTGCGACACTGTCGTACGCAACAGCTTGGTCCTGTGGAGCAGTTTGGAGTGCTCGCCACCCTGTCAAGGTGGAGGCCGCGGGTTCAAATCCCGTCAGGACCGCTGAGGTTTCACGTGAAACCTCGTGGCTGGGTAGCTCAGTTGGTACGAGCGATCGCCTGAAAAGCGATAGGTCGCCGGTTCGACCCCGGCCCCAGCCACAAGAACGAAAACCCCCCTCCGGGCACCGGAGGGGGGTTTTCGTCGGTCACAGAGACCCTAGGGGGGGTTCTTGAGACACATCTCCAGGGGGCTGGTGACGGCCGGCGCCGTCCTGGTCTCCACGCTGGCGCTGCCCGGCACGGCCCACGCCACGGGACCGAGCATCAAAGAGGCCTACAGTGATCAGGCCGACTGGTCGGTCCTCGACGTACGCCTGAACTACAGCGGCACCATCGACAAGATCACCGCCAAGCTCCGGCCGGTCGGCAGCGGCGAGTCGGACGCTCCGGCGGCCACGATCACCGACTTCGTGCAGAAGTACTACGTCAGCTCGTGGGAGGGTATCTGGGCCTCCCAGCCCATCCACCTGGACACCCTGGGCGACTACACGGTCGACATCGAGGCCACGAACTCCGCGGGCGAGACCACCGTCCAGCAGAACGCGGGCACGCTGCACTACGCGAAGCAGCCCGTCATCTCCGGCTTCGCCGTCACGCCGACCGAGCCGGACATCGAGCACAAGACGGTGACGGCCACCGGCGACATGGTCGTCCGTGACCCCAGCACCCGTGACACGGTCCCGCTGCCCGGCGCCACCGTCGACCTCACGCTCCCCCAGGACGGCGAGACCACCGCCGTGACGGACGACGCCGGCCACTTCTCCGTCTCCCGCGAGCTGACCGGGGGCGGCTGGGCCTACGCCGACTACCAGGGGGACCTGGGCTACGCCACCGTCCCCTGGATCGACATCAGGCCGCAGGCCGCGCCGACCCGCTTGGTCCTCGACCGGAGCAGCTTCCACGTCACCGCGGGCGACAAGATCGACGTCACCGGCACGCTGGAGTACCAGAGCGGCGCGGAGTGGAAGCCGCTGGCCGGCATCCCCGTGGAGATGGACTACAAGGACTGCAGCACCTGCAGCCCGGTCGACGCGACCACGGACGCGAGCGGCCGCTTCACCCTGGAGAAGTCCCCGTACGGCAGCAACAGCGTCTTCGAGGTGGGCTTCCCGCCGTACCCGTACAACCCCTGGATCCAGCGCACCACGACCGCCGACGTCACCGTGGCGGTCACGGCCACGACGAAGTTCACCGAGTTCACGGCCAAGCTGGACAAGTACGCGCAGCTCGACGTCACCGGCGAGCTCGACCAGATCGGGCGCGACACCAACGACTGGGCGAACGTCGACATCCAGTACTCGGCCGACGGCAGGACCGGCTGGAGCACCAAGAAGACCGTGACGACCGGCTTCGGCTCGCAGTTCGTCGTCCAGAAGCTGCCCGGCCACACGGACGGCTACTGGCGCCTGAGGTACGCCGGCTCCACCACCAAGGACATCAAGGGCACCGTCAGCGGCGCCCTGCGCAGGAACCGCTCCCTCACCCGGATCAAGGACGCCAACGCCTCTCCCGAGCCGGTGACCAAGGGCCGCACGATCACCGTCAAGGGCGTGCTCCAGGAGCGCAAGCCCGGCACCACGGCCTGGAAGGCGTACGCCGCTCAGAAGGTCCAGATCCTCTTCCGGCCCAAGGGCAAGTCGACCTGGTACCTGATGGGCACCGCCACCACGACGACGACCGGCTCCCTCAGCAAGGGTTTCAAGGCCACGCAGGACGGCACCTGGGTGCCCGTCTTCCAGTACCCCGACAGCAAGCACTTCGTGTGCAGCGGCACGGAGGACTACGTCGACGTGCGCTGACGCCGGCGCGACGGCGTGCGGCGAAGCAAGGCAACGCAAGGCGACAAGGGGCGGGCCCAAAAGGGTTCGCCCCTTGTTTGCCCGAGGTGAGATCCTGGACGTCGTATGTCTACGCATCCAGCCCCCGCTCTCGGCGCCCTCGCTCCCCGCCTGACCGAGGTGTCGCTGCGCGACGCGCACCGGCTCGGGCGCAGGCTCGAGGGCGCGCGCAAGATCCGTAAGCCCGAGGCCCGTGCCGCCGTCCTCGCCGAGATCGAGGCAGAGGTCGGCAAGGCCGAGGAGCGCATCGCCGCGCGGCGTTCGCTCGTGCCCACGGTCACCTATCCCGAGCAGCTGCCCGTCAGCCAGAAGAAGGACGAGATCGCGGCCGCCATCCGCGATCACCAGGTCGTCATCGTCGCGGGCGAGACCGGGTCCGGAAAGACCACGCAGATCCCGAAGATCTGCATGGAGCTGGGCCGCGGGGTGCGCGGGATGATCGGGCACACGCAGCCCCGCCGTATCGCGGCCCGGACCGTCGCCGAGCGGGTGGCCGAGGAGCTGAAGGCACCTCTCGGCGAGGCCGTCGGCTGGAAGGTCCGCTTCACCGACCAAGTGAACCAGGACTCCACCTTCATCAAGCTGATGACGGACGGCATCCTGCTCGCCGAGATTCAGACCGACCGCGAGCTGCGCGCCTACGACACGATCATCATCGACGAGGCCCACGAGCGGTCCCTCAACATCGACTTCCTGCTGGGCTACCTCGCCCAGCTGCTGCCGAAGCGCCCGGATCTGAAGATCGTCATCACGTCGGCGACCATCGATCCCGAGCGCTTCTCCCGGCACTTCGACGACGCCCCGATCGTCGAGGTCAGCGGGCGGACGTATCCGGTGGAGGTGCGCTACCGGCCCCTCCTCGAGGAGGACTCCGAGGACGCCGACCGCGACCAGATCACCGCGATCACGGACGCCGTCGAGGAGCTGATGGGCGAGGGCAAGGGCGACATCCTCGTCTTCCTCTCCGGTGAGCGCGAGATCCGGGACACGGCCGACGCGCTGGAGAAGAAGAAGTACAGGTTCACGGAGATCCTGCCGCTGTACGCCCGGCTGTCGCACGCCGAGCAGCACCGTGTCTTCCAGCCCCACACCGGGCGCAGGATCGTTCTGGCCACCAACGTCGCCGAGACGTCCCTGACGGTCCCCGGGATCAAGTACGTCATCGACCCCGGCTTCGCCCGCATCTCGCGCTACAGCCACCGCACCAAGGTGCAGCGGCTGCCCATCGAGGCGATCTCGCAGGCCAGCGCGAACCAGCGCAAGGGCCGCTGCGGCCGTACGTCTGACGGTGTCTGCATCCGGCTGTACTCCGAGGACGACTTCGACGCCCGGCCGGAGTTCACGGACGCCGAGATCCTCCGTACGAACCTCGCCTCCGTCATCCTGCAGATGACCGCCGCCGGCCTCGGCGACATCGAGAAGTTCCCCTTCATCGATCCGCCGGACCACCGCAACATCCGCGACGGCGTGCAGCTGCTCCAGGAGCTCGGTGCGCTGGACCCGGCGCAGAAGGACGCACGCAAGCGGCTCACCGACACCGGCCGCAAGCTCGCCCAGCTGCCCGTCGACCCGCGTCTGGCCCGCATGGTGCTGGAGGCCGACAAGAACGGCTGCGTGCGCGAGGTCATGGTCATAGCCGCCGCGCTGTCCATCCAGGACCCGCGCGAGCGCCCGGCCGAGAAGCAGGCCCAGGCCGACCAGCAGCACGCCCGCTTCAAGGACGAGACCAGCGACTTCCTCGCGTACCTGAACCTGTGGCGGTACATCCGCGAGCAGCAGAAGGAGCGCGGTTCCAGCTCGTTCCGCCGGATGTGCAAGCAGGAGTACCTGAACTTCCTGCGCATCCGCGAATGGCAGGACATCTACCTCCAGCTGCGCACGGTCGCCAAGCAGATGGGCATCCACCTCGCCGAGGAGGACTCCCCCGCCGACCGCATCCACGTCTCCCTCCTCGCCGGTCTGCTCTCGCACATCGGCATGAAGGACGTGAAGGACGGCGCGAAGAACGAGTATCTGGGCGCCCGGAACGCCAAGTTCGCGGTCTTCCCGGGCTCGTCGCTGTTCAAGAAGCCCCCGCGGTTCGTGATGTCCGCCGAGCTGGTGGAGACCTCCCGCCTGTGGGCCCGCGTCAACGCGAAGATCGAGCCGGAGTGGGTCGAGCCGCTCGCGGGACACCTGCTGAAGCGGACCTACAGCGAACCGCACTGGGAGAAGGACCAGGCGGCCGTGATGGCGTACGAGAAGGTCACGCTGTACGGCGTCCCGATCGTCGCCCAGCGGAAGATCAACTACGGCCGCATCGACCCGGAGACGAGCCGCGAGCTGTTCATCCGCAACGCGCTCGTCGAGGGCGACTGGCGCACGCACCACAAGTTCTTCGCCGACAACCGCAAGCTCCTCAGCGAGGTGGAGGAGCTGGAGCACCGCGCCCGGCGCCGGGACATCGTCGTCGACGACGAGACGCTCTTCGACTTCTACGACCAGCGGGTGCCCGAACACGTCGTCTCCGGCGCCCACTTCGACTCCTGGTGGAAGCACAAGCGGCACGAGCAGCCCGAATTCCTCGACTTCGAGCGGGAGATGCTCATCCGCGAGTCGGCGGAGGCGGTCACCAAGGCCGACTACCCGGACTCCTGGCGGCAGGGCCCGCTGAAGTTCCGTGTGACGTACCAGTTCGAGCCGGGCGCGGACGCGGACGGTGTGACGGTCCACATCCCGCTCCAGGTGCTGAACCAGGTCACGGACGAGGGCTTCGACTGGCAGATCCCGGGCCTCAGGGAAGAGGTCGTCACCGAGCTGATCCGCTCCCTGCCCAAGCCGATCCGCCGCAACTACGTGCCCGCGCCGAACTACGCGAAGAAGTTCCTGGAGAAGGCGGCGCCGTCGCAGGAGCCGCTGACGGTCGCCATGGCCCGCGAGCTGAAGCGCATGGTCGGCGTGCCCTTCGAGGCGGACGACTTCGACTGGGCGAAGGTCCCCGACCACCTCAAGGTCACGTTCCGCATCGTCGACGAGCGGCGCCGCAAGCTGGCCGAGGACAAGGACCTGGAGGCGTTGAAGCTCCGGCTGAAGCCGAAGGCGAGACAGGCCCTCTCCCAGGCAGCGGCCGCCACCGCCGAGCGCCGGGGCGGCGAGTCCCTGGAGCGCAAGGGCCTGACGGACTGGAGCATCGGCACGCTCAGCCGCGTCTTCGAGACCCGCCGGGCCGGTCAGCCGGTGAAGGCGTATCCGGCGCTGGTGGACGACGGCGACACCGTCTCCGTACGGCTCTTCGACACCGAGGCGGAGCAGGCCGAGGCGATGTGGAAGGGCACGCGTCGGCTGATCCTGCGCAACATCCCGGTGAACCCGGCCAAGTTCGCCTCCGACAAGCTGACGAACGCTCAGAAGCTTGCCCTGTCCGCGAATCCGCACGGCTCGATCCAGGCCCTGTTCGACGACTGCGCGATGGCGGCGGCGGACAAGCTGATCGCGGATTTCGGCGGCCCGGTGTGGGACGAGGAGTCGTTCCGGAAGCTGTTCGACAAGGTGCGCGCGGAGATCGTCGACACGACGGTACGCACGGTCGGGCAGGTGCAGCAGGTCCTCGCCGCCTGGCAGGCCTGCGAGCGCCGCCTGAAGGCCGTGAAGAGCCCCGCACTGCTGGCGAACCTGGCGGACGTACGGACACAACTGGACGCCCTCGTGAAGCCCGGCTTCGTGACGTGGGCGGGCGTGCGCCGGCTGCCGGACCTGATGCGCTACCTGGTGGCCGCGGACCGACGGCTGCAGCAGATGCCCACGGGCGTCCAGCGGGACACCACGCGGATGGAGAAGGTCCACGAGATGCAGGACGAGTACGCCTGGCTCCTGGAGCAGCTCCCACAGGGACACCCCGTTCCGCAGCAGGTCCTGGACATCCGCTGGATGCTGGAGGAGCTGCGGGTCAGCTATTTCGCGCACGCGCTGGGCACGGCGTACCCCGTCTCGGACAAGCGGATCGTGAAGGCGATCGACGCGGCGGCGCCGTAACGGATCAGGTGCGTTGGGTGAGTTCGACTGGGGAGCTCACCCTCCTGTAGAGTCTCTTCTCGCAGCGCAACGCAGAACATCGCACTGCGAAACCTGGTCCTGTGGAGCAGTTTGGAGTGCTCGCCACCCTGTCAAGGTGGAGGCCGCGGGTTCAAATCCCGTCAGGACCGCAGTAGAGCGAAGGGCCCGCACCCGGCAAGGGTGCGGGCCCTTTCTCGTTGCCGGACATCTCGCCGCCCGGTCGCCGGGGAGGCCGCGCCCGCGGCGGAGCCGCAATCGGACACGGCAGATCCCGTCAGCACCGCAGGAGAGAAGGCCCGCCTCCGGACATCGGACGCGGGTCTTTCTCGTGCGCTTCGCCGTGAGTCCGCCGCGAGTTGACGGCGAGTTCGCCGCTCGGCAGCGGGGCCCAGACGGGCGCAGGCCGTCTTGACGGCGTCAGGTTCCGCCGGTACCCAGAGAGCAGGGCCCACCCCTCGTACGGGCCCCTGGAGGTGGCGCATGGGGGCATCGGCCAGGCGGGAGACGCGGGCGCTTCTCCGGGCGCATCTGTCGGCCGCCTCGTCCTATCGGCATCTGACCCGCCACTGTCCGATCTGCCACCACCTGCATCGCATGGCGCTGGATTCCGCCCCACCGGCCGCTCAGCCCCTGGAGGCCACCGTCGACGACGAGAGCGCCTCCAGCGCATGAACCGCCGCAGCCGGCCGCGTCACGCGGCCGGGCCCCAACTCCCGTTCCACCGCGCCTCGCTGGAACGCGCGCTTCCTCTAACCCACGCGCGCACGCGGCAACAAGGCTCCCGACGTGTGACAGGTGTCACCGCATAAGTTTCTGAAAGTGCGGCACTTACCACTGTCCTACAACAGGTCAATTTAATATGTGCAATTGCACTGCCCCCCAGAGGCATGCCTGGCGGAACCGACAGCCCTCCCCAGACTCCGACAAGGCCGCTCACGAGGCCGTCCCACCAGGGCAGTTGGCGCACAAAAAAGATCGCGCTGGACCCGGCGGAGTCCAGCGCGATCGACGACGCACCCTGTGTCGCTGCCTAGAACGTTCTGATCGGCTTGGGCGTGGGGCCTGTTGGGGCAGGTCCCGCGTCGCTTGGAGCTAGGGTTCGGGCGCTTCGGCAGGTTGGGGGACCCAGTCGTTTTGCCCGGTTATGCAGTTATTCAGGCCTCGCTGCGCTGCTGCGGGATGCCCGCGAGCAGAGCGCGGACCTCGGCCTCGCGGTAACGGCGGTGCCCGCCGAGCGTACGGATCGACGTGAGCTTGCCGGCCTTCGCCCACCGCGTGACCGTCTTCGGGTCAACGCGGAACATCGTGGCGACCTCAGCCGGGGTCAGCAGCGGCTCGGCATCAGGGGTGCGAGCGGTCATGAGCGGCCTCCTCGGGAGAACCGACGTTCTCGGTTCTTTCCTCTAAATTCTGCACCTTGACCCGCGTTGCCCGAAATGGCGGACGCGAGTCGAGTCGGTTATAGGACGAACGGCTTGTCCTCGGCACTACAACTACACCATCTGTCCAGCCGCGTCGGCCAAACCGATGGAATTGCCCTCCCAGGTGTCCATCAGCGACGGAAGCCGATGGACCATGCCATAGCGGACAGTCACGCCGGTGTGACGATCAGTCACATGGCGATCAGGAGTCGCCAGCCCTCCCAATAGGAGTCACCAGCCCCCTCAAAGCGTGCAATGCTGAGATTCCGCCCACAGTGCACCACATATGGACGGAAGGAGTCCTCACCGGACTCCTTGTCCTATTTTGGCATGAGGGAGGGCAAGCGACGCAAGGGCCGCGTACGTGCGGTCCATCACCCTTGACGCAAAAGTCCGGATCGCGGGCAGCGTCCCGTCGATTCGCCCACGCGTCATCGACCGCACGAGGCATCCATACTTACAGCAGTGACCCACGTCACTTGCGACGCGGGTGTCACTTCGTCAGTTCGCCGACCGCCGGCCGCGCACCGTCCGCCACCGTTCCACGAACCGCCCGTACGCCTCACCGGCCGCGGTCCCGTCACCGCGGCGCAGCGCCTCGATGCCCTCGGCCACGTCGGCCGCCGAGTGGTCCCCCTCCAGCTCGCCGGCCGGGACCACGTGCACCAGGCCGCCGTAGTCCAGCTCCACGAGCGAGCGCGGATGGAATTCCTCCAGCCAGCGCCCCACGTTCACCAAACCGTCGATCAACGGACCCTCGTCGATGGTCTCCTTCAGCGTGCGCAGGCCCCGGGCCACCCGTCGTCGGGCCTGGACCATGGGGGTGCGGTAGCGCAGCTCAGGGGCCTCGTCGGCGGAGCCCTTGGCGTAGTGCCGCTCCTCGTCGGCGACCAGCACGAACCAGTTCAGCGGCACCTGCCAGGTGGACGTGCGGATCCAGGGGCGGGCGTCGGGGTTGCGCGCGAGCCAGCGCTCGTAGTCCTGGGCGGCTTGCCGGCGCACGACGGGGGGCAGGGCCGAGTCCAGCACCGGCGGCGGGAGCTCCTCGGCCAGGTCACCGAGCGCCTGCCAGCCGCGCAGCCGGGTGCGCCAGGGGCAGACGCAGACGACACCGTCGACGTCCAGCACGAAGGCGTCGCCGCTCTCCTGCACCGGCACGGGGACGGGCGGGGTGGGCAGCAGATCGGCCAGGGAGCGACGGAGCTCTTCCTGGTAAGAGGGACGGTCGGAGCGGCGGGCGTAACGCGCCCAGTGGCCGCGCTCCGGCTCCGGAAAGGCGGCCAGCGGTTCGTACACGCGCAGATACGTCGCGTAGGGAATGATCGCCGAGGACACCTTGGGCACGCCTCCTCCATCCCCACCGGGCCAGGCTCGAAACCCGTACGGAGCCCGTATGGAACCCGTACGGGCCGCACCCCCCGGCGGACCGGAGGCAGGCACCCGGGATGCCCCGGCCAGGCGTCCGTGTACGCCGGGCGAGGGTGATCCTCGGCACTGCGAGGATGGCGGGCGGGTGCAGGCTCTAGTCTCATGCCACGGCACCCGCCACCTGTACGGGAGCCCGCGTCCACCCGTTGCTTACTTACCCGGGAGTCACCACAGTGACCGACGTGACCAACGGCGTCCTGCACACCCTGTTCCACTCGGACCAGGGGGGCCATGAGCAGGTCGTGCTCTGCCAGGACCGCGCCACCGGCCTGAAGGCCGTCATCGCCATCCACTCCACCGCTCTGGGCCCCGCGCTCGGCGGAACGCGTTTCTACCCGTACGCGACCGAGGAAGAGGCCGTCGCCGACGCGCTCAACCTCGCGCGCGGGATGTCGTACAAGAACGCCATGGCCGGTCTCGACCACGGCGGCGGCAAGGCCGTGATCATCGGTGACCCGGAGCGGATCAAGACCGAGGAGCTGCTGCTCGCCTATGGGCGGTTCGTGGCCTCGCTCGGCGGGCGGTACGTCACCGCGTGCGACGTCGGCACGTACGTCGCCGACATGGACGTCATCGCGCGCGAGTGCCGCTGGACGACCGGGCGCTCCCCCGAGAACGGCGGCGCCGGCGACTCCTCCGTCCTCACCGCCTTCGGTGTCTACCAGGGCATGCGGGCCTCGGCCCAGCACGTGTGGGGCGACCCGACGCTGCGCGGTCGCAAGGTCGGCGTCGCGGGCGTCGGCAAGGTCGGGCACCACCTGGTGCGGCACCTGCGCGACGAGGGCGCCGAGGTCGTGATCACGGACGTGCGCGCGGACTCCGTACGGCGCGTCCTCGACCAGTACGCCGAGGGTGTGACCGCGGTCGCCGACACCGACGCCCTGATCCGCGTCGAGGGCCTCGACATCTACGCCCCCTGCGCGCTCGGCGGCGCCCTGAGCGACGACAGCGTTCCGGTGCTGACCGCCAAGGTGGTGTGCGGCGCGGCCAACAACCAGCTCGCCCACCCGGGTGTGGAGAAGGACCTCGCCGACCGCGGCATCCTCTACGCGCCGGACTACGTGGTGAACGCCGGCGGTGTCATCCAGGTCGCCGACGAGCTGCACGGGTTCGACTTCGACCGGTGCAAGGCGAAGGCGTCGAAGATCTTCGACACCACGCTGGCCATATTCGCACGTGCGAAGGAGGACGGGATTCCGCCGGCCGCCGCGGCCGACCGGATCGCCGAGCAGCGGATGGCGGAGGCACGGCCGCCGCGGGCGGCGCACTAGCCCCCGGCGTCCACGGCCTGGATCCACGGCCGGGCCAGGGGGCGGCCGCATGTGTGAGCGGTACCCGTCGGCGGGAACTTCGAGAGAACTCTCACTCCGTCCGGCGGGTCGTCCTCCGACAAGTGGTTAAAATCGGCACTGACCAGCGAGGACGGGACACCTCGACGGTCCCTGGCACACGCGCGTGCTGCGGGCGACGTACCGTATGGGCGCGGGCTCAGGTACCGTGGAAGTCCTACGGACCGGCCTCTCCGAGGAGAGTCCGTTCTGGATCATGAACGCGTGTCAGACTCTGGGGCCGTCGAGCCCCGTCACCGAGGGGGTCGAGCCATGGGGCGCGGCCGGGCCAAGGCCAAGCAGACAAAGGTCGCCCGCCAGCTGAAGTACAACAGCGGCGGTACGGACTTGTCACGTCTGGCCAGTGAACTGGGCGCATCGACTTCGAGCCAGCCGCCGAATGGCGAGCCGTTCGAGGACGACGAAGACGACGACCCGTACGCACAGTACGCGGATCTGTACAACGACGACGATGAGGACGACGAGGACGACGAGTCCGGTCCCACGTCGCAACATCGCCGCGGCGCTTGACGCCCACAACGCGCTCGACCGCTCGCGTCCAGCTGCTTTCGCAGTGCACTTGCCCGGTCCGGGGCCTCAGCGCCGGACCGGGTTTCGTGCTGCCGTCGTAGGTTCCGCCGCCGTCGGGTCCACCGCACGCTCCCCTGCCGTCGGCTTCCCTCGGCAGGTCCGTCGTGGCCCGCGGTGGTGAGACCGCGGGCCCTTGGGCTCAGACCGCGTAGTCCCCGACCAGCTCGGCACCCGTCTCGCCCTCGCACCGGTCCATGATCTCGCCGGCGACCCAGGCCTCGACCCCGCGATCGGCCAGCGTCGCGAGCGCCACGTCCGCGGACTCCTGCGGCACGATCGCGATCATGCCGACGCCCATGTTGAGGGTCTTCTCCAGCTCCAGCCGCTCGACCTCGCCGGTCCTCCCGACGAGGTCGAAGACCGGACCCGGGGTCCAGGTCGAGCGGTCGACGGTCGCGTGCAGCCCGTCCGGGATGACCCGGGCGAGGTTCGCGGCCAGTCCGCCGCCGGTGACATGGCTGAAGGCGTGCACCTCGGCGGTGCGCATCAGGGCCAGGCAGTCCAGCGAGTAGATCTTCGTCGGCTCCAGCAGCTCCTCGCCGAGCGTGCGGCCGAACTCCTCGATCCGGGCGTCGAGCGACAGGCCGGCCTGGTTCAGGAGGACGTGGCGGACCAGGGAGTACCCGTTCGAGTGAAGCCCGGAGGACGCCATGGCGATCACCGCGTCACCCGTACGGATACGATCCGGGCCCAGCAGCCGATCGGCCTCGACGACGCCCGTACCGGCGCCGGCGACGTCGAAGTCGTCGGCGCCCAGCAGGCCCGGGTGCTCGGCCGTCTCGCCGCCGACCAGAGCGCAGCCGGCGAGCACACAGCCCTCCGCGATGCCCTTGACGATGGCCGCCACCCGCTCGGGGTGGACCTTGCCGACGCAGATGTAGTCCGTCATGAACAGCGGCTCGGCGCCGCACACCACGATGTCGTCCATGACCATGGCGACCAGGTCGTGGCCGATGGTGTCGTACACGCCGAGCTGTCGGGCGATGTCGACCTTGGTGCCGACGCCGTCGGTGGCGGAGGCGAGCAGCGGACGCTCGTAACGCTTGAGGGCGGAGGCGTCGAAGAGGCCGGCGAAGCCGCCGATGCCGCCGAGGACCTCGGGGCGGCGGGTCTTCTTCACCCACTCCTTCATGAGCTCGACGGCGCGGTCGCCCGCTTCGATATCGACGCCCGCGCTCGCGTAGCTGGCACCAGTGGTCTCAGGAGAAGACATGACCATGAGAACTTTCGTGTCGTACAGCTGTAGTGCTGCGGGGCTTTACGGGCGACGGATCGCGTCGGACGCGGCCGTGGCGGCGGGCCCGGACTTGATCTCGGTCTCCAGGAGCTGCTTGCCGAGCAGTTCGGGGTCCGGGAGCTCCATCGGGTACTCGCCGTCGAAGCAGGCACGGCAGAGGTCGGGCTTGGCGATGGTGGTCGCCTCGATCATGCCGTCGATGGAGATGTACGCCAGGGAGTCGGCGCCGAGGGACTCGGTGATCTCCTGGATGCTCATGCCGTTGGCGATCAGCTCCGCGCGGGTGGCGAAGTCGATGCCGAAGAAGCAGGGCCACTTCACGGGCGGCGAGGAGATCCGGATGTGGACCTCGGCCGCGCCCGCCTCGCGGAGCATGCGGACCAGGGCGCGCTGGGTGTTGCCGCGCACGATCGAGTCGTCGACGACGACCAGACGCTTGCCCTTGATGACTTCCTTCAGCGGGTTCAGCTTCAGACGGATGCCCAGCTGGCGGATGGTCTGCGAGGGCTGGATGAAGGTCCGGCCGACGTACGCGTTCTTCACCAGACCGGTGCCGAACGGGATGCCCGAGGCCTCCGCGTAGCCGACCGCGGCCGGGGTGCCGGACTCCGGGGTCGGTATCACCAGGTCGGCCTCGACGGGGGCCTCCTTGGCGAGGCGACGGCCCATCTCGACGCGGGAGAGATAGACGTTCCGGCCGGCGATGTCGGAGTCGGGGCGGGCCAGGTACACGTACTCGAAGACGCAGCCCTTGGGCTTCGCTTCCGCGAATCGCGAGGTACGGATGCCGTTCTCGTCGATGGCGACGAACTCGCCCGGCTCGATCTCGCGTACGAAGGTGGCGCCGCAGATGTCGAGGGCCGCGGACTCGGAGGCCACGACCCAGCCGCGCTCCAGGCGGCCGAGGACCAGCGGGCGGATGCCCTGCGGATCACGGGCCGCGTAGAGCGTGTTCTCGTCCATGAAGGTGAGACTGAAGGCGCCCTTGACCTGCGGGAGGACCTTACGGGCGGCCTCCTCGACGGTCAGCGGCTTGCCGTCGGCGTCGACCTGGCCGGCGAGCAGCGCCGTGACGAGATCGGTGTCGTTGGTGGCCGCGACCCGGGTGGAGCGGCCGTTGGTGTCCTTCGGCAGATCGGCGACCATCTCGGCGAGCTGCGCCGTGTTGACCAGGTTGCCGTTGTGCGCGAGGGCGATGGAGCCGTCCGCGGTGGCGCGGAACGTCGGCTGCGCGTTCTCCCACACGGAGGCACCGGTGGTCGAGTAGCGGGCGTGTCCGACCGCGATATGACCCTGGAGCGAACCGAGGGCTGTTTCGTCGAAGACCTGGGAGACCAGGCCCATGTCCTTGAAGACGAGGATCTGGGAGCCGTTGCTGACCGCGATTCCCGCGGATTCCTGACCCCGGTGCTGGAGGGCGTAGAGCCCGAAGTACGTGAGCTTTGCGACCTCTTCACCCGGAGCCCAGACACCGAAGACGCCACACGCGTCCTGGGGGCCCTTCTCTCCGGGGAGTAGGTCGTGATTGAGTCGACCGTCACCACGTGGCACGTCATCGAGTGTAGGCGAGGCCAACCGCTGGTCCGAATTGGGGATACGTGTCAGCTGCCGACTGGACACTCGCGATCACCTTGGACGTTTTTTCGTTTCCGCAGGCCAGAGCGGTGCACGTAGGAGCGGCTCACTGCGTCGGCGGTCGAGCGGGGTGCCGCCGGGCCCGACTCCGCACGCCACGAGTGAGGTGTCGCACATCAATGGGGCGTGATGCGGACGAGGTTCACGCGCTCTCCGTGACCGGTGGTGAGGGTGAGCTTTCCGTCGTCGGTGCGCGCGGTGAGTGTCTGCCGGCCGAGCACGCGGGCGAGGGCCCGTTCGAAGGTCATGCGGTCCGGAGCGCACGCCATCCGGGTCGTCCGCAGTCCGCCGAAGGTGATCCGGTCGCCGTGCAGAGTGACTTGGGCGCTGAACAGGTTGCATCCGAGGTTGCCCGACGCCCTGCCGTCCGCGTCGATACGGAGGCGCGCGCCCGCGGGGGCGCGCAGGGTCGTACCCCCGGCGGTGACGCTGTCGACGCGCCAGTCGACGCCGGTCACCGGCCGCCCGGAACCCGCCGAGCTCCCGACCTCCACCTGACCGCCCTCCTGACCGCTGCCCGCAAGGCCGCCCGCCGCCCCGCCACCGCAGCCCGCCGCCAGCGGGACGACGACGGCGGCTGCGGCGGCGCCCATCGCCAGAGTGGTGCGCCACTTGTGCCGGTACATACCGTTTCGACGCGCCGGGCAGGAGAGCGGTTCCGCTCCGCCATGTGCCGCTACGACATCAGCGGCAGCAGCCCCTCCAGGTCCGCCCGCTCCCCGCTCGCGCTGACATCGGCCCGCGCCACGGCGTCCCGCCAGGCCGTCCGGCCGGTGGCCAGCCGCACCCAGGTCAGCGGGTCGGTCTCCACGACGTTGGGCGGGGTGCCACGGGTGTGCCGGCTCCCCTCGACACACTGCACGACGGCGTACGGCGGCACGCGCACCTCGGTGGCACCGCCCGGCGCCTTCACGGCGAGGGCGTCGGCGAGCAGCCGGGTGGTCGCGGCCAGGGCCTGCCGGTCGTACGGCACGTCGAGCCCGGGGACGGCCGCGTTCAGGTCGTCGGTGTGGACGACGAGTTCGACGGCACGGGTGACCAGGTAGTCGTCCAGCGGCATCGCGCCGGCGCTGGTCTCCAGCAGCCGGCTGCCGGGGTGCCGGTCCAGGAACTCGCTCAGGCTCTGCCGGACGCCGGCGAGGTAGGCGTCGAGGTCGGGGTTCTCCTCGGCGAGCCGCCGGGTGAAGTCGGCGATGGCCGCGGAGTTGCCGGACGTGGCGAACGGCCAGTCGAGGACCGCCGCGTCCCGCTTCGCCGGCTCGGGCCGGTCCAGGGACCGCTGGACGGCCGAGACCGCCATCCCGATGTGTGCCACCAGTTCGCGTACGGTCCACCCGTCCAGCCTTGTGGGAAGCGCGAGTTGCTCGGGCTTCAGGGTGCGTACGGCCTCTTCTACGTGGCCGAGCTGGGCGAGTACCGCCGTACGGATCTTGGCGGGGTCGTACGTCCGTGTGCGCTTCTTGGCCGGGGGCATGGCGGTGAGCCTATTGCGTCGCCTCGTCACCCGCCCCGGCAACCGGTGGCGGGATGACGAAGGCCCGCCCGTCGCAACGGGCGGGCCTTCCACGGCGTACGGCTGCTTACGCCAGCAGCGCCGGGATCGTCCCCTCGTGCGCCTCGCGGAGTTCCGCCAGGGAGAGGGCGAACTCGCCCTGGACGTCCACCGTGTCGCCGTCGACGACACCGATGCGGGTGACCGGCAGGCCCCGCGCACCGCACATGTCGGTGAAGCGCAGTTCCTCCGAGCGCGGCACGGCGACGACCGCACGCCCCGCCGACTCCGAGAAGAGGAAGGTGAACGCGTCGAGGCCGTCCGGTACGACCAGACGCGCGCCCTTGCCGCCCAGCAGCGCGGACTCCACGACCGCCTGGATCAGACCGCCGTCGGACAGGTCGTGCGCGGAGTCGATCATGCCGTCGCGGGAGGCGGAGATCAGGATCTCGGCCAGCAGCCGCTCGCGCTCCAGGTCGACCTTCGGGGGCAGGCCGCCGAGGTGGTCGTGGACGACCTGCGACCAGGCCGAGCCGCCGAACTCCTCGCCCGTGTCACCGAGGAGGTAGAGCAGCTGGCCCTCCTCCTGGAAGGCGACCGGGGTGCGGCGGGCCACGTCGTCGATGACGCCGAGGACGGCCACGACCGGGGTCGGATGGATGGCCGCCTCGCCGGTCTGGTTGTAGAGCGAGACGTTGCCGCCGGTCACCGGCGTGCCCAACTGCTGGCAGGCGTCCGCGAGGCCGCGGATGGCCTCCGCGAACTGCCACATCACCGCCGGGTCTTCGGGCGAGCCGAAGTTCAGGCAGTCGGAGACGGCGAGCGGCTTGGCACCCGTCGTCGCCACGTTGCGGTAGGCCTCCGCCAGGGCCAGCTGCGCGCCCGCGTACGGGTCGAGCTTGGCGTAACGGCCGTTGCCGTCGGTCGCGATGGCGACGCCGAGGCCCGTCTCGTCGTCGATGCGGATCATGCCCGAGTCCTCGGGCTGGGCGAGGACCGTGTTGCCCTGCACGAAGTGGTCGTACTGGGACGTGATCCACTTCTTGGAGGCCTGGTTCGGCGACGCCACCAGCTTCAGGACCTGGTCCTTCAGCTCCTCGGACGTCGCGGGGCGCTCCAGCTTGTTCGCGTCGTCGGCCTGGAGGGCGTCCTGCCAGGACGGGCGGGCGTACGGGCGCTCGTAGACCGGGCCCTCGTGCGCGACCGTGCGCGGGTCGACGTCGACGATCTTGCCGCCGTGCCAGTAGATCTCCAGGCGGTCGCCGTCGGTCACCTCACCGATGACGGTGGCGATGACGTCCCACTTCTCGCAGATCTCCAGGAAGCGGTCGACCTTCTCCGGCTCGACCACCGCGCACATGCGCTCCTGCGACTCGCTCATGAGGATCTCCTCGGGCGAGAGCGTGGAGTCGCGCAGCGGTACGTCGTCCAGGGTCACGCGCATGCCGCCGGAGCCGTTGGAGGCCAGCTCGGAGGTGGCGCAGGAGAGACCGGCGGCGCCCAGGTCCTGGATGCCGACGACCAGCTTCTCCTTGAACGCCTCCAGGGTGCACTCGATGAGGAGCTTCTCCTGGAAGGGGTCGCCGACCTGGACGGCCGGGCGCTTCGAGGGCTTGGCGTCGTCGAAGGTCTCGGAGGCGAGGATCGAGGCGCCGCCGATGCCGTCGCCGCCGGTCCGGGCGCCGTACAGGATGACCTTGTTGCCCGTGCCGGACGCCTTCGCGAGGTGGATGTCCTCGTGCTTCATGACGCCGATCGCACCGGCGTTGACCAGCGGATTGCCCTGGTAGCAGGAGTCGAAGACGACCTCGCCGCCGATGTTGGGCAGGCCGAGGCAGTTGCCGTAGCCGCCGATGCCGGCGACGACGCCGGGCAGGACACGCTTGGTGTCGGGGTGGTCGGCCGCGCCGAAGCGCAGCGGGTCGACGACCGCGATCGGGCGCGCGCCCATCGCGATGATGTCGCGCACGATGCCGCCGACGCCGGTGGCCGCGCCCTGGTAGGGCTCCACGTACGACGGGTGGTTGTGCGACTCGACCTTGAAGGTCACGGCGTAGCCCTGGCCGACGTCGACCACGCCCGCGTTCTCGCCGATGCCGACGAGCAGGGCGTCGGACTGCGGGGCCTTCTCGCCGAACTGGCGGAGGTGGACCTTGGAGGACTTGTACGAGCAGTGCTCGGACCACATGACCGAGTACATGGCGAGCTCGGCGCCGGTCGGGCGGCGGCCGAGGATCTCGACGACCCGCTCGTACTCGTCCTTCTTCAGACCGAGTTCGGCCCAGGGCAGCTCGACGTCGGGGGTCTCGGCCGCGTGCTCGACCGTGTCCAGAGGCGTGCGGCTCATGCGTTGACCAGCTTCTTGAGGATCGAGGTGAAGAAGGGGAGGCCGTCGGTACGACCGGTACCGATCAGCGGCTCCACGGCGTGCTCGGGGTGCGGCATCAGGCCGACGACGTTCCCGGCCTCGTTGGTGATGCCGGCGATGTCGCGGAGGCTGCCGTTGGGGTTGAAGTCGAGGTACCGGAAGACGACCCGGCCCTCCGCCTCCAGCTTGTCGAGCGTGTACTCGTCGGCGACGTACCGGCCGTCCATGTTCTTCAGCGGGATGTGGATCTCCTGGCCCTGGCGGTAGTCGCCGGTCCAGGCCGTCTCCGCGTTCTCCACCCGCAGCTTCTGGTCGCGGCAGATGAAGTGGAGGTGGTCGTTGCCGAGCATGCCGCCCGGGAGGAGATGGGCCTCGGTGAGGACCTGGAAGCCGTTGCAGATGCCGAGGACCGGGAGGCCGGCCTTCGCCTGCTCGATGACGGTCTCCATCACCGGCGAGAAGCGGGAGATGGCCCCGGCGCGCAGATAGTCGCCGTAGGAGAAGCCGCCGGGGAGGACCACGGCGTCGACCTGGTGCAGGTCCTTGTCCTTGTGCCACAGGGCGACCGGTTCGGCGCCCGCGAGGCGGATCGCGCGCTGCGTGTCCCGGTCGTCGAGGCTTCCGGGAAAGGTGACGACTCCAATACGAGCGGTCACTTCGCGGCCTCCGCGACTTCCTCCACCTTGACGGTGAAGTCCTCGATCACGGTGTTGGCGAGGAAGGATTCCGCGAGTTCATGGATGCGGGCGAGCGCGGCCTCGTCGACCGGCCCGTCAACTTCCAGTTCGAAACGCTTTCCCTGACGGACGTCCGAGATCCCTTCGAAACCCAGACGCGGCAGCGCACGCTGGACCGCCTGGCCCTGGGGGTCGAGGATCTCCGGCTTGAGCATGACGTCGACTACGACGCGTGCCACTGGCACTCCCGGTGTGTGGTGCTGAGCAGGTTCCTTCAGACTACCCGTACAAAATTTCTACGCGAGTAGAGTTGTAGGAACATACGTGACGGGCATCACGACCAGGCCGGGAGCGGCCGCCTTCGCCAAAAATTCCCGGAAAGTTCGACGTTCCCCCCACGAAGCCTATTGCGCCGGGACACGCGGGCGGATTTAGTCGGGCTTCACTTTGCAATGGCGGGCACTGTACAAATGAATTAGCAATAGCCGATACTTTGCCCAATAACTGGCGGACAGTCGACATCTTCGTCGCACCGCCGATGACGTCCCGGCACGTCATCGGTGACGGGATGTCGCACGAAGGGACCGATATTCGTGGCGCAGAAGGTCGTGGTCACTCTCTTTGACGACATCGACGGCTCGGAAGCGGCGGAAACGATCGCCTTCGGGCTGGACGGCAAGTCGTACGAGATCGACCTGAATCCAGCCAATGCCAAGAAACTGCGTAAGGCCCTCGAGCCGTACGTGACGGCCGGCCGCAAGCGGGCGCGCTCCGGCAAGACGTTCAAGCAGACGCATGTCGCCCCCGACCCGGCGGCCGTCCGCGCCTGGGCGCAGGCGAACAAGATGGAGGTGCCCGCGCGCGGCCGCATCCCCAAGAGGGTCTACGAGGCGTTCAGCGCCGCGCAGTGACGGCGGCTCCGCCGAGGCCGCTCAGGGTCCGTCAGCGGACCCTGAGGAGGGCCGACTTGGGCCCCTGAGGCAACCGACTTGCGCAACCCCCCTGGCGATCAGCTAATGTCTGGAGCACGCCGAGGGGCGAAGCCGGAAGGCGGAACCCACGGAGTACTTGCGGGTGTAGTTCAGTAGTAGAACATCCCCCTTCCAGGGGGAAGGCGCAGTGTGCGATTCCTGTCACCCGCTCTGCATCGCCGTCCCGACCACCTTTGTGGATCAGGTAGGCTGGTGCTCGCACCGATCGGTGAAAGCCGGTCGGAGGCAATGCGGACGTAGCTCAGTTGGTAGAGCGCAACCTTGCCAAGGTTGAGGTCGCGAGTTCGAGCCTCGTCGTCCGCTCGGGAATGAGATCCCCGGTCCATTGGACCGGGGATCTTTTCTTTGTCTGGACCTTGGACGGATCCCTCTACGGATCCCTGTACGCATCCCTGCCTGGACCTCAGGGCGATCTCTTGTCCGGGCTCCTGATCGATCAATACCGGCGATGTGAAGGGCGCCACACCCCCGCGCGCCGGTCCTCTTCCCCTCACCCTCAACTGCCTTCGAGGACAAGGAATCCCCGCCGGCGAGGCCCGGCATCCGGGAACCGTCGGACGCCGGCGTGTCCCACCCGGGTTCCGGGTTGGGTATAGTTGCTCTCGCGCCACGGCGCAGTGCGGACGTAGCTCAGTTGGTAGAGCGCAACCTTGCCAAGGTTGAGGTCGCGAGTTCGAGCCTCGTCGTCCGCTCCACAGCAAAGGCCCCGGTCATCGACCGGGGCCTTTGTCGTACGCCTCGCGCCTCAGCTCCAGCTCAGGCCCGTCAGGCGCTCGTACGCCTCCACGTACTTCGCCCGGGTCGCCTCCACGACCTCCTGCGGCAGCGGCGGCGGGGGCTGCTCGCTCCTGCGGTCCCAGCCCGACGCCGGGGACGTCAGCCAGTCGCGCACGAACTGCTTGTCGTACGACGGCTGCGCCCGGCCCGGCTGCCACTGGTCGGCCGGCCAGAAGCGGGAGGAGTCCGGGGTGAGGACCTCGTCGGCGAGGACGAGGGTGTCCCCGTCGAAGCCGAACTCGAACTTGGTGTCCGCCAGGATGATCCCGCGGTCGCGGGCGACGTCCCGGGCGCGGCCGTAGACGGCGAGGGTGGACTGGCGCAGCTGGGCGGCGGTCTCCGCGCCGACCTGGCGGGCGACCTCCTCGTACGACACGTTCTCGTCGTGCTCGCCGACCTCGGCCTTGGTCGCCGGGGTGAAGATCGGCGCGGGCAGCTCGGAGCCGTCGAGAAGGCCCTCGGGGAGGGCGAGGCCGCAGACCGTGCGGGACTCGTCGTATTCGGCGAGGCCCGAGCCGGTGAGGTAGCCGCGGGCGACGCACTCGACCGGGACCATCCGCAGGGACTTGCAGACCAGGGTGCGCCCGGCCCAGTCGGCGGGGGCGTCCGGTGGCAGCTCGGTGCTCAGGACGTGGTTCGGGACCAGGTCGGCGAGCTGGTCGAACCACCACAGGGACAACTGGGTGAGGACGCGGCCCTTGTCGGAGATCTCGGTCGGCAGCACCCAGTCGTAGGCGGACATGCGGTCGCTGGCGACCATCACGAGGTCGCCCGCCTCGTTCTGGTACAGATCGCGCACCTTGCCGGTGTGCAGATGCACCAGGCCCGGAACCTGGATCGGCTCGGGCTTTTCTACGAATCCGGACACGGTTCCTCCCCGTGGTTCTGTCCAAGTGGGTCGATTCTCCCGTATGCGCGGGATCGACCGGCGACAGGGGGGGCCGAGTCGTTCGGTCCCGCTCAGTTCCGCTTGCAGATGCGGTCCAGGAGGTTGGCGGTGGCCCGCTGGATGCGGGTGTCCACATGGCCGGGGCGGTCCAGGGCCGGGGACCAGGCGAACGTGCCGGACGCGAAGACCAGGGAGCCGGAGGGGGCCCGGTAGAGGGAGGTCTCCTGGTGGCGCAGAGCGCCTTCGCTGTCCGTGTAAGGGGAGTGGGCGAGCAGCACGCGCTCCTCGTGGTCGGGGAGCGCGGTGCGCGGGAAGTAACGGTCCGCCTCTCCCGCCACCAGGCCGTCGAGCCGGTCGCCCTCGCCCGCGCCGGTCGCCTCCCACAGCCAGTGGCCCGAGTTGCGCACAACCAGCGGGCTGGGCTCGGGGACACGGCCCTGGTACTGGATGCCGACCAGCTGCTGTTCGGGCCGGTCGACCTCCCGCCAGAGCACCGGCCTGCCCGGGCCCTTGCGCTTGCGGCAGGTGAGCAGGCGGTCGGGGACACCGGACGGGGAGGGGCTCAACTCCACCTGCCAGTACATGGTGTTGGCGGAGAGAAAGACCAGGGACGTGCCGCTGTTGCGGGCGAGCTCCACGGTGCGGCGCATCCGCATCGACCAGTACTCGTCGTGGCCGGGGAAGACCAGGCCCCGGTAGCGGGTGGGGTCGACGCGGCCGGCGTGCAGGTCACGGGCGTCGGCGTAGGCGAGGTCGTAGCCGTAGCGCTCGGCCCAGCGGATGAAGTCGTAGGCGTGGCCGACGTGCAGGGGCAGGCCCGCGCCCGCGTACGGACGGTCGAAGGAGATCGTGGTCGCGGCGTCGGCCTCGCCCAGCAGCCGGCCCTGGTCGTCCCAGGCGTGGTAGAGGCTGGCGCCCGTGTGACCGTCCTCGGGGTAGAGGTTGTAGGCCTGCCAGGTGATGTCGGGGAGCAGCAGGAGCAGGTCGGCGGGGTGGCTGTCGCGGACCGTGAACGGCACGTGGGAGCGGTAGCCGTCGGCGGTGGTGAGGACGGCGACGTACGCGCCGATGCTCCAGTACGACGGGACCTGCAGCCGCCAGGACAGCCACCAGTGGTGGCAGGAGACCGTGCGGTCGGCGGTCAGCGGCGGGGGCTGCACGATGCCGGACAGGCGGGGGCTGGTGGTGATCTTGGCGGCGCCGTCACCGCCGTAGTGGCCGATCCGGTAGATGTCCACGCTGAACTGCTGGGGCGGGTCGACGGTGATGTGGAAGTCGACGGCCTCGCCGGGCGCGACCGCGCCGGTGGAGGTGAAGCCCTTGATCTGGCGGTGGACGTCGTCGGCGGAGCGGGGCCCCTCGGCGGTGCGGGGGGACGGGATGCGTGGGGCGGTCTTCGTGTACCCGGGCGGGGCGGCCTCCACGTACCAGGGGACCACGTGACCGGTGTCGTCGAAGTACGTCTCACTGCCGCGCAGCCAGGGCACCGGGCCCTGACCGAAGGGGTCTGTGACGGCGTGCGCGAGCGCTCCCGACTCCCAGCGGCGGATCTGCTCGGATCCCATGGCCGCTCCCCTCCGCCGTAAGTCGATTCCGTGTGCGCGACCGGCCCCAGCACATCACATCACGCACGCGCTTGGTCACCACTCGTCGCGAATTCGGCCGAAATGGAAGGGTGTACTCCGTTAACCGGGCCGTAGGGCCGGTGTCAGACGAGCCGTACCGGCTTCTCCGGGCGTATGCCCGATGCGACCAGCCAGGCCCGCAGCGGGGCCGGGTCGCCATCGTCGGTCAGGCTGAGGACCTTGGAGGTCAGGTCGGCGGCTCGCCGGCCGTTGATGAGCAGGGACGGCCCGTCGAGCCAGTCGAGGCCGGGGGTGGCGCCGGCCGTGTCCACCGCGGCACAGCAGACCATCGCCGTGACGTGGTCGGCGAGGAGTTCGCGGGCGGTGCGCGGAGGCTGGAGCGGGAAGAGCGGGAGCGCGGCGTCGTCCCAGAGGGCGGTGTCGGGGACGTGCCCAGGGGCGACCGGACCCGGTGCCGGTACGGCGGTGACCGCGGCCTCCTCCCGGGCGAGCTCCGCACTGAGCCTGGCGGCGAGCGTGGCGCTGCGCTCATTGCCGGTTTCGGCGTCGGATCCCGCCTGGTCGCCTTTATCCGTGCCCGTGCCCGTGTCCCCATCCGTGTCCGGGTGCGCGTCCGTGCCCGCGCCCGGTATCGCCAAGTGGTCCAGGACGCGCGACAGGGTGGGGCCGCCGGAGGCGGGGGCCGTGGGGTCTGGGGTGGGGCGGACGCCGAGGGAGTCCAGGGCTCGGTGGAGGCGGGCGGCGTCGGTGCGCCACTTGCGGTCGACGACCTCGTCCGGGTACTCCTGCCAGTCCACCGGGGACCAGTCGGGGCCCTGCTCGGCGGGGCCGCCGTGGAAGAGGCGGGCGGCGAGCAGCGAGGTGGCCTCGTCCACGGCGCCGGGTTCCTCCAGCAGGTCGCAGGCGGGGCGCTCGCCCAGGCGGGAGGAGAATCCCTCGGCCAGGCGGTCGCGGCGGGACAGCTCGGTCAGCGCGGCGACGACGCCCGCGTCCAGCCCGGTGGGCCAGCGGCCCATCCGCCAGGCGGGCAGCGCGACGCGGGTCAGCAGGCGGTCCCAGCCCGCGTACGCGAGCCCCACCTGTTCCTGGGCGACGATCCGCAGCCCGTAGTCCACCGTCTGCGCCCGCTCAGCGGCCGCCGCCGCTACGCCCCGCTCCATCTCGGCCGCGTGTCCCCGGCAGCCGCACAGCATCAGGCGGGTCACCCAGCCGACGCCCGCGAGCAGGGTGCGGGCGACCGGGCCGCGTCCGGGCGCCGACGCCACGGCCACCGCCGCGTCCAGCCCCCGTACGAAACGACGGGCGGCCGCTATGTCCGGGTGCGCCGAAGGGCCCGTACCCGCGATGACCGGGGCGAGCACCGCACGGAGCTCGCCGACGCGCATCCACCACAGGAAGGGGGAGCCGATGACCAGGACGGGCGCGGCGAGCGTACGACGATGGGGGTGCCCTCCGGCGTCCGCCAGTTCGTCGCGATGGCGCGGCGGGGGCGGGCCGTGCGCGGGATGCGTACGGTCCTCCAGCCAGCTGTCGCAGTCCGGGGTGAGAGCTATGGCGGAGGGCGCGGGGACGTCGAGGCGGTCGGCGAGGTCGCGCACCAGGCGGTACAGGTCCGGGGCGGTCTTCTCGGCGATCGGGACCGTCGGGCTCATGGCGGGCCGGGCCCGCGCGACGACCAGGGCGACGCCCGCGGCGGCCGGCAGAAACACGAGCGCGACGGCGCCCACGATCCAGCGGGCGCTGTCCCAGCCGCTCCCGACGAGATGGCCGGTGGAGCCGCCGGCCAGCAGGATCACGGCGACCGCCGCCGGGAGCAGCGCGACGGCCAGCGCCCGGCCGCGGACCCGCAGCACGGCGACGGCCCTGGAGCGCGCGGCCTGCGCGCCCAACTCCACACCCGTACCGGTCACGACCGGACGTCACCCCCTCGCTGTCCTAGCGTTGCTCACTCCCCCACTGTGGCACCCGTCACTGACATCGCAATGCCGGTGGGCCAAGTGCCGGAACGCTTGCGCGGCACCCTAGTTGGGGCCTCCGCCCCCGTCAGCCGGATACGGCATCGGTCACTCGATGGAATGGCCTTGGTCAGAGGTGGGTGACGCACCGCAATGATCAGGCCCCGGATTCGCATCCGGGGCCCGAGCGCGGGGAACAGGCAGTTCAGGCGGCTCAGGCGTCGGCCGCCGCCTTCGCCGCGATGTCCGTACGGTGCTGCGAGCCGTCGAGGCCGATGCGGCCGACGGCGGCGTACGCGCGCTCGCGGGCGTTGCCCAGGTCCTTGCCCGTCGCCGTGACGGACAGGACGCGGCCGCCCGCGCTGAGGACCGCGTCGCCGTCGCGCTTCGTCCCGGCGTGCAGGACGTACGCGTGCGGGGCGTCCTCGGCGGCCACCGTGTCGAGGCCGGTGATCGGGTCGCCGGTGCGCGGGGTGCCGGGGTAGTTGTGCGAGGCGACGACCACGGTGACCGCCGCGTCGTCGCTCCAGCGCAGCGGCTCCAGGTCGTCGAGGGTGCCCTTCGCGGCGGCGAGCAGGACACCGGCCAGCGGGGTCTTCAGGCGGGCCAGGACCACCTGGGTCTCGGGGTCGCCGAAGCGCGCGTTGAACTCGATGACCCGGACGCCGCGCGAGGTGATCGCGAGGCCGGCGTAGAGCAGGCCGGAGAAGGGGGTGCCGCGGCGGCGCATCTCGTCCACGGTCGGCTGGAGAACGCTCCGCACGACGTCGTCCACCAGCTTCGGGTCGGCCCAGGGCAGCGGGGAGTACGCGCCCATGCCGCCGGTGTTGGGGCCCTCGTCGCCGTCCAGGGCGCGCTTGAAGTCCTGGGCGGGCTGGAGCGGGACGACGGTCTCGCCGTCGGTGATCGCGAAGAGGGACACCTCGGGGCCGTCGAGGAACTCCTCGATGACGACCCTCCCCCGCTGCCCGGACGGCGCGGGAGGTGCCCCCATGCAGTCACCGGCGTGAGCCTTGGCCACATCGATGTCGTCGGTGACGACGACGCCCTTGCCGGCGGCGAGGCCGTCGTCCTTGACGACGTACGGAGCGCCGAAGGCGTCGAGGGCCGCGACGACCTCCTCGGCGGTCGTGCAGACGTAGGAGCGGGCGGTGGGCACCCCGGCCGTCGCCATCACGTCCTTGGCGAAGGCCTTGGACCCTTCGAGCTGCGCGGCCTCCTTCGAGGGGCCGAACACCGGGATACCGGCCTCGCGTACGGCGTCGGCGACCCCGGCGACCAGGGGTGCCTCCGGGCCGACGACCACGAGGTCGGCGCCCAGCTCGGTCGCGAGCGCTGATACGGCCGCGCCGGACAGGGCGTCGACCCGGTGCAGCTCGGCGACCTCGGCGATGCCGGCGTTGCCGGGGGCGCAGTGCAGCGCGGTGACGTCGGGATCGAGGGACAGGGAGCGGCACAGGGCGTGTTCGCGGGCGCCGCTGCCGATGACGAGGACCTTCACGGAGCCCAGCCTAACGGGCCGGGAGCACAGGCCCTTGTGCGGGCTTCCGAAGGAAGGGAGGTCGGGCCTTCGTAGGTTTCTCCCAATGGAGCGGGCCGGTTCGCCGAAGGGCGGGCCTGCCCGTCAACGAGTGGGCCCACTCGCCGAAGGGCGGGCCTACTCGTTCGAGAACTCCTCCATCACCGTGGCTCCCAGCTCGCGCACGATGAGTTCGTGGCCGGAGAGGGCCGACTCGTCGAGGTCGGGATCGTCGTCCTCGGGAATGTCGTCCTCGATGGAGACCGGGGACCGCTCCGGGGGAGCCGTCGGCTGGGGAGCCGGCGCGGGCGCCGACTGCTCGGTCGACGGGGCCGAGGGAGCGGCGGGGGCCGGCTGAGGAGCCGCCGGGCGCGGGGCGGGTGCGGGCGCGGAGGCACCGTAGCCACCGGCACCGCTGCCGCCGTAACCACCGGCACCGGCACCGCCACCGCTGCCGCCGTACCCGCCGCCACCGAAGCCGGGGGCGCCGCCGGACGGCGCGGGGGCCGAGCCGCCGGACGGGTCGACGACCGCCTCGATCTTCCACTGCACGTTGAACTGCTCGGCCAGCGCCTGCCGCAGCACGTCCTCGCTGCCGCTGCCCGCGAAGTTGTCGCGGGCGCCGGCGTTGACGAAGCCGATCTGAAGGGTGGCGCCGTCGAAGCCCGTGACCTGGGCGTTCTGGCTGAGCAGGATCCAGGTGAAGCGGCGGCGGTTCTTGACCGCCTCAAGGATGTTCGGCCAGAGCATGCGGGGGTCGATGCTGCCGGGCGGCGGGGTCACCGTTGCGGTGGCGGGAGCGGGCGTGCTCGGGGCTGCGGGCGTGGGAGCGGGATCCTGCGGGGCGGACGCCTCCGGGGAAGGCCGGCCACCGCCCGCCGGAGCCGCCGTGGGCCAACCACCGGGCCGTCGGCCACCGCCCGCGGGGGCAGCGGTGGGCCAGGCACCGGGGGGCGAGGCCTGTGAGGCGGACGCCTGCTGCGGGGCGGACGTCTGGGAAGCGGCCGGGGCGGGAGAGCCCTGGGCGGCTGGAGCAGACTGCTGAGCCGGAGCAGCGGGCTGGGCAGCCGGAGCAGGCGGCTGAACCGGAGCGGAGGGCTGGGGAGTCTGCTCACCGCCGGGACCGGCAGCCGCGGCGGCACCCGTGCCGGTACCAGTACCGGCACCCCGTACGGCAGCCCTCGCCGCCGCGGGGCCGCCGCCCGGCGGAACCGGGGCGACCGGCGCGGCAGCGGGCAGGCCCGCGCCTCCGGCGTGTGTGTCGGGTCCGGGAACGTACCCCGCCGCAGGCGCCGTACCGCCGCCGGAGAAGTTGACGCCGCGCTCGATGCGGTCGAGGCGGGCCATCATCGAGCGTGCGTCGCCGTAGGCGGCGGGCAACAGCACGCGCGCGCAGATGAGTTCCAGCTGGAGACGGGGCGAGTTGGCGCCGCGCATCTCGGTCAGGCCCTCGTTGACGAGATCGGCGGCGCGGCTGAGCTCGGCGGCGCCGAAGATGCCGGCCTGGGCCTGCATGCGCTCGACGACGTCCGCCGGGGCGTCGATGAGCCCCTTCTCGACGGCGTCCGGCACCGCGGCGAGGATCACCAGGTCCCGCAGCCGCTCCAGGAGGTCGGCGACGAAGCGACGGGGGTCGTTGCCGCCCTCGATCACCCGGTCCACGACCTCGAAGGCGGCGGCGCCGTCACCGGTGGCGAAGGAATCGACGACGGAGTCGAGGAGGGAGCCGTCGGTGTACCCGAGCAGGGACGTGGCCATGGCGTACGTCACACCGTCCGCCCTGGCACCGGCGAGCAGCTGGTCCATGACGGACATCGAGTCACGCACGGAACCGGCGCCGGCCCGCACGACGAGCGGCAGCACGCCGTCCTCGACGGGGATGTCCTCCTTCTGGCAGACCTCGCCGAGATAGTCCCGCAGGGTCCCCGGCGGCACGAGCCGGAAGGGGTAGTGATGGGTCCGCGACCGGATGGTCCCGATGACCTTCTCGGGCTCGGTCGTGGCGAAGATGAACTTCAGGTGCTCCGGCGGCTCCTCGACGACCTTCAGCAGCGCGTTGAAGCCGGCCGACGTGACCATGTGGGCCTCGTCGATGATGTAGATCTTGTACCGGCTGCCGGCGGGCCCGAAGAAGGCCTTCTCGCGCAGCTCGCGCGCGTCGTCCACACCACCGTGCGAGGCGGCGTCGATCTCGATGACGTCGATGGACCCGGGGCCGTTGCGGGCCAGGTCGCGGCAGGACTGGCACTCACCGCACGGCGTCGGCGTGGGGCCCTGCTCACAGTTCAGACAGCGGGCCAGGATGCGCGCACTGGTCGTCTTGCCGCAGCCGCGCGGACCACTGAACAGGTACGCGTGATTGACCCGGTTGTTCCGCAGCGCCTGCTGCAGCGGGTCGGTGACATGCTCCTGCCCGATGACCTCCGCAAAGGTCTCCGGGCGGTAGCGGCGGTACAGCGCGAGAGACGACACGCATACGAGGTTATAGGTGAGCACCGACAACCGGTCCCGCCCGCGAACGCAAGCGCCCCCCACGCACCTGCCAGAGCCGACCTACCCTTGCTGCCTTCCGGCCCTGGGGGAGTTCAGTCAGATAGCACCGCGTGGGGGGCTTCGCACAGGGTACCTGATCCGAGCCGCGGGCAACGAGTTCGCGAGCACTCCCCTCGGTCATGTAATGTTCCGACCGGAGGATTCGCCTAGAGGCCTAGGGCGCACGCTTGGAAAGCGTGTTGGGGGCAACCCCTCACGAGTTCGAATCTCGTATCCTCCGCCAGTGCCTCACCGGGCACGATGTCGAAGGGCCCCACTGCTCGCAGTGGGGCCCTTCGGCGTTGCTCGTCTCGGCCTGTGCCTCGGACGACTTCCGGAAGAACTTCGGGAACTACTGGCTGGCCGATCCGAGTCAGCGATGACTCGACGATGACGACTGCGTCACGACCTCGCCCTTCTCCCCCTTCCTTCCGCGATTCCCCCTCCTGCCTCTTTGACCGTCCCTCCCGTCCCTCCCGTCTCTCCCGTCCGCCCCATGCCTGCCGTCATCGCCCGGCGGGCCGGTGGGGCCGTCCGGACCGGCGGGACCCTTGGGGCCGGGGGGACCGGAGGGGCCGGGCTCGACGAGGTGTCCCTGGAGGTCGATGTTCTGCACCCGCATGTCGTCGAGCTGCATTTGGTGGACGACTATCACCACCGACTGCACGACGAGCGCGACGCCCAGCACGGCGCCGAACAACAGGGGGCGCCACCGTCTACGCGACGCTTCTTTTACGCTGCTCACAATCTCCCTCACGGTGCGTAACGGCCGTTCAGAATGACGGAGGAACCGTGCCCCTAACTCGCACTCGGCGCCGGTGCCGGTGGGGCGACGGCGTTCTCCCCGTCCTTGCCGTCCTTGCCGTCCTTGCCGTCCTTTCCTTGATTCCCGTCGAGACCGTCCGTGCCGTCCTTGCCGTCCGTGCCGTCCTTCCCGTCCCTGCCTTTTTGGCCGGGGGGACCGGAGGGACCAGGGGGGCCGGGCGGACCGGAGGGGCCACGCTCGACGCGATGCCCCACCAGGTCGACGTGCTGTGCCTTCAGATCCGCGATCTGGCTGTCCTGAGCGACGAGTACAGCTGCCTGTGCGACGAGCGCGATGATCAGCGCTGCACGGAGAACAAGAGGACGTCGCGGCCTGGCCAGCGTTCTATGCAGGTTCCTCACATTGACCCTCACGCTGTGCGACGCAGCCCTTCCGCTGCGTGACGGCGACAGCGTAGATGGCGAGGCGTCGAAGAAGACGGATTTTCTCATCGCGTGTCTGTTGTCGATCGTCTTCGTTGTGCTTGGTTTCGCTTCGGCTTCGGCGCCCTTTTCGGCGTCCTCGTCGCTCTCGTCGCCCCCCGTCGCGCTTCGGCGAAATCCGCTACCGCGGAATCCGCACCTGCCGCGACTCGGTCACCTGGTCCAGCGCCGACACCCGGACCGTGACCTTCATCGTCCACGTACCGGGCATCGGCAGACCGACGGAATCCGCGCCCCAGTAGCCGCCCTTGTCGGTCAGCCCGGCGTCGATCGGGCCGATGTTCCGGGCGGGCAGGGTGAAGGAGAGGCGGAGCTCGGGGACGGTGGCGAAACCGCCGTCGGCGCCGAAGACCACCGCCTGCACGGAGTTCTTTCCGCTCGCGCCCACCCGGCCGGGATCCAGCGTGATCTGCACCTTGCCGCGCGCGTTGCCGACGGCGAAGGGCACCGTCGTGACCGACGCGACCGGTATCCCGCTCGTCGCTCCGGACGCCGAAGCCGAAGCCGAACTCGATGCCGACGCCTCGGCCGACGCGCGGCCCGGCAGCGTGCTCGCCAGTGCGGTCGAGATCACCAGCACCACGGCGGCGACGGCGGCCTCGGCGAGCACGGATCGGCGCAGGCTGCGGTGGTCCGACACAAGGCCCGGGCCGGACGAGGACCCCGGGGACGCCATAGAAGCCGTAGAAGCTACGGAAGCCGTAGAAGTCGCGGAAGCCGTATAAGAGGAGTCGCCGACCGGTGGGGCGGCCGCCGGCTCCGGAACCCGTTCCCGTAGTACGGACTCTGCCGCCTCCGTCGGCACCAGCCGGGCCGTCCACCGCCGTGACCGGTTCGCCGCGGCCAGCAGCAGCGCGACCGCCCCCGACTTGGCGATCAGGATGCGGCCGTACGACGTGCCGGTGAGCGCGTCCCAGGAGCCGAGGCCGCGCCAGGCCTGGTAGACGCCGGTGACGACCAGGACGGTCACCGAGGCGAAGGCGAGGCGGGAGAAGCGGGTGACGACGGTCACCGGCAGTGCGTCCGGGGATCGGTACAGCGTGCCGAGCAGGGCCGCCAGACCGCCGAGCCACACCGCCATCGCCAGCAGGTGCAGAACCGACGCGGCCATCGCCACCGGCACCTGGATCCCGGCCGAGGCATGCTCAGCCGACGCCCATGTCAGGGCCAGGGCGACGGCCCACACGGCGCCGACCGCACGGACCGCGCGCACCGGGCGCGACAAGGCCACGCGCGCGTGCGGGCGCCACAGCAGGGCGCCCGCGACGAGCAGCAGCGCCAGCCGGGCGAGGAGGGCCAGTCCCGGGCGACTGGCCGTCGTACGGCTCAGGGACGCCAGGCCGAAGGCCGATGCCGGTCCCGTGCCCTCCTCGTAGGGGGCGCGCAGCACCAGCAGGACCGCGGTCGCGGCGAGCAGCGCCCACCAGCCCGTCAGGGCCGGCGCCCGCAGCGGCCCGGAATCCGGCGGGCGGCAGGCCAGCCGGAACGTCACGGTGCCGATGAGGAGGGCGAGGGCGACGTACGCGACGTAGCGCGCGATGTCGTAGAGGCTGCCGGTGACCGGGTCCTCGGCCGGGCCGGTGCGCACGGTCGGCGCGGTGACGGAGGGCTTGCCGACGGAGTAGGTGAAGGCGCCGGAGACCGGGTGGCTGTCCGCCGAGACGACGCGCCAGGCCACGGTGAAGGTGCCCTGGCCCAGGCCGGCGGGCAGGCGCACCCGGGCGGTGTCGGAACGGCCCGGCACGGGCCGGGCCTCGCCCGTGTCGACCTGCCGGTTGCCCGGGTCGTAGACGCGGAAGGAGTCGTCGAGCAGTCCGACGGACTCGCTGAAGGTCAGGGTGACGTATCCGGGTGCGGACTTGAGGACGGTTCCGTCGGCCGGGTCGCTGCCGCGGAGG
Source organism: Streptomyces sp. NPDC046805 (assembly GCF_040645355.1). NCBI lineage: Bacteria > Bacillati > Actinomycetota > Actinomycetes > Kitasatosporales > Streptomycetaceae > Streptomyces > Streptomyces sp. NPDC046805. Next base: position 63,238 of record NZ_JBEYYC010000031.1, read on the forward strand.
ACGGCATGCGCCGACGCGGGGCCCGCCCCGCCCAGGAGGAACAGGACCAGTACGGCACCCAGCAGGGTCAGCACCCGAAGTCGCCCCGCACCACGCCCTGTTGTCCCGTTCGCTCCGCCCTCGCGCCCTTCGCCCATGCCACCGCCCCGTCCTCGGACTCGCGTGCCCGCATGCTCATCCGTGGGCACGCGCGCGTGCCCACGGATACGCCACCTGCTCACGGATACGTACGCGCGAAGCCCCCGGCGCGCTCAGTCGGGCGGTGAAAGGTGCCCGCGCGCGGGATCATCGACTCATGGACGTCACTCTGCACCTCGCCCAGGACCCCGAGGCCGACGCGCTGCTCGGGCGCAGTCCGCTTGCCGCGCTGATCGGAATGCTGCTGGACCAGCAGGTTCCGATGGAGTGGGCGTTCAAGGGGCCGGCGACCATCGCCCAGCGGCTCGGGGCGGACGGCCTGGACGCGCACGAGATCGCCGCGCAGAACCCGGAGGCGTTCGCCGCGCTCCTCTCCGAGAAGCCTGCCGTGCACCGCTACCCGGGCTCGATGGCCAAGCGGATCCAGCAGCTGTGCCAGTACCTCGTCGAGCACTACGACGGGGACGCCGAGGCCGTCTGGGAGGGCGTCGACAGCGGTGCGGAGCTGCTGAAGCGGCTGGAGAGCCTGCCCGGGTTCGGCAAGCAGAAGGCACAGATCTTCCTGGCGCTGCTGGGCAAGCAGCTCGGGGTGCGGCCCGAGGGGTGGCGGGAGGCCGCCGGGGCGTACGGCGAGGCGAAGGCCCACCGGTCCGTCGCCGACATCACCGGGCCGGAATCGCTGGCCAAAGTGCGGGCGCACAAGCAGGAGATGAAGGCGGCGGCCAAGGCCGCCAAGACGCCCGGAACGGCGAAGGGTTCCGCCAAGCCCGGCAGGTGAGACCACCGGCGGTCCCGGCAACGCGGCGAACCGTCAGCCGGGTGGCCCGTCTCGGGTGGCGGGTGGCGGCCGATCGGTCGAAGCATGGAGCATGACCGAGCCACCGAGCAGCGGTTCCCACCAGGGACCGGAGTACGACGATCGCAAGGTCCATGCCGCGCAGGTACCGACCGGCCGCCATGAGCCCGAGCCGCCCCTCGAAGGGCCCCTGCACGCTCTGTCCCGTGCCGCCTGGCAGGTCGTCCTGCTCACCAGCGTCGCGTCCCTGATCCTGGGCATCGTGATCCTGGTCTGGCCGGGACCGTCCCTGCTCGTCGCGGGCATCCTCTTCGGCATCTATCTCATCGCCAGCGGCGTGTTCCAGCTGGTCTCCGCCTTCGGCACGCACAGGACGACCTCCCTGCGGGTGCTGGCCTTCATCAGCGGCGCCCTGTCGATCCTGCTGGGCCTGTTCTGCTTCCGCGGTCCCATGGAGTCGATCCTGCTGCTCGCTCTGTGGATCGGCATCGGCTGGCTGATGCGCGGGATCACCCAGACCCTGGCGGCCGTCTCCGACAACTCCATGCCCGCACGGGGCTGGCACATCTTCCTCGGGGTGGTCACGTTCATCGCCGGCATCGTGGTGATCGTCTCCCCGTTCACCTCGATCGCCGTGCTCACCGTGGTCATCGGTATCTGGCTGATCGTGGTCGGCATCGTCGAGTTCATCACCTCGATCCGCATCCACGGCCGCGCCAAGCAGGTGCCCCGCACGGTGTGACCTCCGTGGCCTCCGTCGCCTCCGCGGCCTCCGCGGCCTCCGTGCCGCCCGTCTCCCCCGTCTCTCCCGTGCCCTCCGTGATGGCTGTGATCCCCGTGAGCACCCTTCCCCAGCGCCTCCCGCGTGGCCGCGTCTGGCTGCGGGTGCTCGTGCTGCTGCTCGCCCTGCTGGTGCCGGTCGCCCATACCGCCCTCCAGGCCCCGGTGCCCTCCCCGGCGGTGACCGGCGAGGTCCTCGAGTACGGCGTCCTCGACACGGCCCTGCGGCCACCGACCGCCCGCGTCCACCACACCGCCGTACCGCCGCACTCCGCGCCCCTCCGGACCCCGGCGCCCGCCATCGCGCAGCGACGGTGCCTGCGCGCGCCGACGCCACTGCCGTACGTCCTGCTCGCCCTGCGTTCCGTGGTGCTGCGCTGCTGACCGGGCCCACCGCCCGAGGCCGGCCGTCGCCAGCACGCGCAAGCGACGACGCACACCACACCCACCGAGACACACCACCGAACGCGAGGAACACAGCCATGCCCTCAGACCCGTACGCGGTCCTGCGCGCCCTCGTGCGCGCGGAGGCCCTGCGCAGCACACCGAAGACCGAAGCGAACAAGAAGAAGCCGCAGCAGCAACCCGTGAAGCGGGAACGCGGTTGATCACGAGCCGGGCGCCCGCGCCAGGACGCCCGGCTCATCGCCTACGGCGAAACGTGTCACCGCCCCTGCGAACCGTGTCACCGGCTCCCGCGGGACGTACCGAAGAGGGAGTGAGTGATCTCCCGGCACCCGCGACCAGGCTGTTGCCGGAACCATCTCGCTGTCGCCGGACCGCGTGCCCCGACCGAGCTCTCGGACCCGGCTCTCGGTTTGACCGGGTTCACGGCATCTTCGTCCTGATTCACGACATCTTTTCCAGCGTCGCACTCCGCCGCCATGGCTGCGCCATGAACGTGTTGGCCGGTAGGCTTTCCGTGTGATCTTCAAGCGCATCGGAAACGGCCGGCCGTACCCCGACCACGGCCGGGAGAGCACCCGGCAGTGGGCGGACGTCGCACCGCGCCCGGTCCGCCTCGATCAGCTCGTGACGACCAAGGGCCAACTCGACCTGGAGACCCTCCTCGCCGAGGACTCGACCTTCTACGGCGACCTCTTCGCGCACGTCGTGAAGTGGCAGGGCGACCTGTACCTGGAGGACGGCCTGCACCGCGCGGTCCGCGCGGCCCTGCAGCAGCGGCAGGTGCTGCACGCGCGCGTGCTCGAACTGGACTGACGCCCCCTCAGGACACCCGGAGGACGCCCTCGGAACATCCTCCGGCCACCATCAAACAAACACGCCGGCACCTCGGGAACATCTCGGGAGACACTCCGGCAAACCCCGTAAAAGGTTGCCCCTTTCGGGTTCTCCTGAGCCCCGTCGAATGATCATCTAGTAGGCACGGCGGCCCGGGAGCATTACTCTGCGCTCATGAGCATGCTGACTCCCCAGGGCATGGGCGGTAAATACCGGATCACGGGGAACAAATACCCTCGGATGCGCCCTCCCCGGCGGCGCGGCCGACTCGTGTTCGGGCTGGTCGCCTCGGTCGTCGTGCTCGGCATGATCGGCTGGGGCACGCTGCAGCTCATCGACGTCTTCACCGGCGGCAAGAAGGCCTCGGCCGCCGGTGGCAAGGGCGACTGCCGGACCGAGTCGAGCCCCTCGACCGCCCCGGCCAAGGCCTTGCCCGAGCCCGGCACGATCACCGTGAACGTCTACAACGCCACGGCTCGCACCGGCCTCGCCAAGAGCACCGCGGACGAGCTGAAGAAGCGCGGCTTCAAGATCGGCAAGGTGGGCAACGCCTCAAAGGACTTCGACAAGAAGGTCAAGGGCACGGGCGTCCTGCTCGGCCCCGACGCGTCCCTGAAGACCTCGCTTCCCGTCCTCGGCGCCCAGCTCACCGCGGCCGAGCGCCGGACCGACGCCGGCCGCAAGGGGGCCGACGTCGACCTCATCATCGGCGACGGCTTCAAGACGCTGACGAAAAAGGCGGACGCCGACCGGGCCATGGCCGCACTGACCGTGCCCCGTCCGGCATCCGCCACGACGAAGAAGAGCTGCTGAGGGCCGTACGACAAAAGCCGCGGCCCGGCTGCTCGAAGGCATCTGGGCAGCCGCTCCGCGGCCGCCGCCGTGCCGTGTCCTACTCGGCCGCCCCGTACAGCCGGTCACCCGCGTCGCCCAGGCCCGGGATGATGTAGCCGTGCTCGTTGAGGTGGTCGTCCACCGCGGCCGTGACGACCGTCACCGGGGTGCCCGCGAGCTCGCGCTCCATGACCTCGACACCCTCCGGGGCGGCGAGCAGCACGACCGCGGTCACGTCGTCGGCGCCGCGCTTGATCAGCTCACGGATCGCCGCGACCAGCGTGCCGCCGGTGGCGAGCATCGGGTCGAGGACGTACACCTGGCGGCCGGAGAGGTCCTCCGGCATGCGCGTGGCGTACGTGGAGGCTTCCAGCGTCTCCTCGTTGCGGATCATGCCGAGGAAGCCCACCTCGGCGGTCGGCAGCAGCCGGACCATGCCGTCGAGCATGCCGAGACCGGCGCGCAGGATCGGCACGACCAGCGGGCGCGGGTGCGACAGCTTGACGCCGGTGGTCTCGGCGACCGGGGTCTGGATGTCGACCTGCTCGGTGCGCACGTCGCGGGTGGCCTCGTAGGCGAGCAGGGTGACCAGTTCGTCGGCGAGCCGGCGGAAGGTGGCGGAGTCGGTGCGCTGGTCGCGCAGCGTGGTGAGCTTGTGAGCGACCAGGGGGTGGTCGACGACGTGGAGACGCATGCTCACAACAGTAACCGCGCCTCGGCCCCCCGCTCGCGCTCGCGCCGAACCGCCCGTCCGGGGGAAAGCTGGGAGGGACCGGCCGAGGTGGTGTGCCGATGTCTCAACTGCCGGGCGCGAGGCCGCCGACCGTGCGGGCACGGCCGGGGCTCGGGCACACGCACCCGCTGCCGAGCCCGACGCGCGCGTACCGGCTGCCGAGCCCGACGCGCGCGTGGCGTCACCGGGGGCGGACGCCGAGTGCTCCGCCGCCGGGCCCTGTTCCTGCGCGAACTCGCCGAGGGGGAACTCACGGGGCCGCGTCCGGCCGCGCCACGCCACGGCGGCCAGGCTCCGCCGCGCGACGCGCATGCGCACGTTCCGCCGGTAGGACATGCGCACATTCCGCTGGTAGGAAGCGGGTAAGGAACGTGGGCAGGACCGGGGGCCACGGGCGCGTTCCAGGTGAGGCCATGCGTGGGCGCCGGGGAAAGCCGCGTACGATCCGGACGTGGCCGCGACGAGGTCGCTGGTGATCGCTTGACGATCGCACGGACGCCTCTTTGCACACGTGCGATCGAAACTGCCAGACACAGGGAGCCGAAGACATCCCCTGAGCGCCTTGTTTCTGCCACGATTCCGAGTGGGCGGGGCTTGGAGCACAGCTCTCGCCGCCCAGAACCTCCGCCGGGGGGACCCCCAACCGGCACGCCTATGACCAGTGGGAGAGTCACGGTGTACTTCGCCGCACTGCTCGCGCGCACCGAAGACGGGTGGGAAGCGAGCGACACAGAGCTCGACGATGTGGAGACCCTGTCCGATCTGGCCGACCTGGCCCGGGAAGCCTCTCCCGACGAGGACACGGTGCTGGTTCTCATCGAGCAGGAGGACGCGTGGTTCGGCGTCGTCCGGGTCGACGGTGAGGAAGACCCCCGCATCTACGTCTCCGATGCCGCCGCCGCCGCCCGCAGCGCGTACGGCGAGCTGTTGCTCACGGACGAACTGCTCGGCCGCGAGCCCGGCTCGGACGGCGCCGACCTGGACGCCCTGGACCTCGACGGCACGGAGGACGGCGAGTCCGACTCCGACGACGACGCCGACGAGGACGGATCCTCCGACGACGCGGTGTCGCACAGCCCGGTGGGCGACATCGAGATCCTCGACGACCTGGGCATCGGCGAGAAGGAGCTGCGCGCTCTGGACGCCGACGACGCGCTGGGCGCCATCGCCGAGGCCCTGGGTGCCTCGGAGGTGCTGGAGACCGTCCGCTGACCGCCCCGAGAACACCAGCGCAGACATCGCCCACACCGGATCCGGTACGTGCTCCCTGGCGTGCCGCGATGCGGCTCGCCCTGGACGAGGCCGAGCGGGCCGTCGGGGGCGGGGACGTCCCCGTCGGCGCCGTCGTCCTGGCCCCGGACGGTACGACGGTGCTCGCGACCGGGCACAACGAGCGCGAGGCCACCGGTGACCCGACGGCGCACGCGGAGGTGCTCGCGCTCCGGCGGGCCGCCGCCCGGCTGGGAGAGTGGCGGCTGACCGGGTGCACGCTCGTGGTCACGCTGGAGCCCTGCACGATGTGCGCCGGCGCGCTCGTGCAGTCCCGCGTCGAGCGCGTCGTCTACGGCGCCCGCGACGAGAAGGCGGGCGCGGCCGGCTCCCTGTGGGACGTCGTGCGCGACCGTCGGCTCAATCACCGGCCCGAGGTCATCGAGGGCGTCCTCGCCGAGGACTGCGCCCGGCTCCTCACGGACTTCTTCCGGGACCGCTGATCCCGGCGCCCGGGGCCGGGGGCAGCCGCCGTAGCCCGTGGTTCCGGGACCTCGGGGCCCGTGATTCCGGGGAGCCGCGATCCATGATCCCGGGGAGCCGGGAAACGGATTTCGAACCACGCCCCACCTTGCTGTAAGGTCTCCCTCGGTAGCGTGTCCGAGCGGCCGAAGGAGCTCGCCTCGAAAGCGAGTGTGGCGCAAGTCACCGAGGGTTCAAATCCCTCCGCTACCGCTGAGGAAGGGCCCCGTCGAGAGACGGGGCCCTTCGTGCGTTCACCGCGAGAACGTTCATGTGTTCACCAAGAGGCGGAGCGGGAACAGGCCCCAAGTACGGCCCGCGGATCGGACGTTGATCCTTCGGCGGGCACGGAGGCTACACTCGCCGCCGTCAACTGGGCGCCCTAGGGGCACAGCAGTCACAAGGGAGGGCCGCGATGGCGGTGAACGCCAAGAAGATCGCCGTGTACGCGCTCGTGGTCTTCGCGCTGTACGTGATCATCACGGACCCGGCCAAGGCCGCGGCCTACGTCCAGATAGGCTTCGAGGGCATATCGGACGCCGCGAAGGCCATCGGGGACTTCATGACCTGGATCGCCAACGGCGCACAGAACTGAGGGAAGAGCCCATGATCCGCCACCTGGTCCTGTTCAAGCTCAACGAGGGCGTCGAGCGCGACGACCCGCGGGTCGTGACGGGCGTCGAGGCCTTCCGCGCCCTGGGCGGACAGATCGAGGAGCTGCGCTCCTGGGAGTGCGGCTGGAACATCACGGACCGGCCCATCGCGTACGACTTCGCGATCAACTCCGCGGTCGAGGACACGGACGCCCTGCAGCGGTACCTGGAGCACCCGGCGCACCAGGCGGGCGTCGCCCTGTGGCGCGAGTTCGCCACCTGGGTGATCGCCGACTACGAATTCTGAGCCTCCGCCGGGACATGGATCCCGGCTCGTACGAGCCTCGAACACGCACAGCCCTCCGCCGGAACGGCGGGGGGCTTTCCTGTGTCCCGTGCCGCAGGTTTGAGGCCCCAACTTGCCCTCAACACGGTGTTATGCGGTGCTTGCACACAGTGCACATGTCTTGTGATGCTATGACCGCTTTTGACGGATGATTGACCGAAGAGGTGGCGTTGACCGTGTCGGCCAGTACTGCGCCACCCCAGGACGAGGCGCCCGCCCCGACGCCCACCCCGACGCCCGCCCCCGCCCCCGAGAAGCGCCGCGGCGCCGACACCCGCGCTCTCACCCAGGTGCTCTTCGGCGAGCTGAAGGATCTCCAGCCGGGCACACCGGAGCACAACCGGGTACGCGGAGCACTCATCGAGGCCAACCTGCCGCTCGTCCGCTACGCCGCCGCCCGCTTCCGCTCCCGCAACGAACCGATGGAGGACGTCGTCCAGGTCGGCACCATCGGCCTCATCAACGCCATCGACCGCTTCGACCCGGACCGGGGCGTGCAGTTCCCGACGTTCGCGATGCCCACGGTGGTCGGCGAGATCAAGCGGTACTTCCGGGACAACGTCCGCACCGTCCACGTACCGCGCCGGCTGCACGAGCTGTGGGTGCAGGTGAACAGCGCGACCGAGGACCTCACGACCGCCTTCGGGCGCTCCCCGACGACCGCCGAGATCGCGGAGCGGCTGCGCATCAGCGAGGAGGAGGTGCTGTCCTGCATCGAGGCCGGACGCTCGTACCACGCCACCTCGCTCGAGGCCGCACAGGAGGGCGACGGCCTGCCCGGGCTCCTCGACCGCATCGGCTACGAGGACCCGGCCCTGGACGGCGTGGAGCACCGGGACCTGGTCCGCCACCTCCTGGTCCAACTCCCCGAGCGGGAACAGAGAATCCTGCTGCTGCGCTACTACAGCAATCTCACCCAGTCGCAGATCAGCGCGGAGCTCGGCGTCTCCCAGATGCATGTGTCGCGGCTCCTCGCGCGCAGCTTCCAGCGACTGCGTTCGGCGAACCGGATCGACGCGTAGCGGCGGACCCGATCACCGCACAGCCGTACCCCGGATCGGCACACAGCCGTACCCCAGGCCATCACGCGGCCGCACCTCGGACCGGCACACAGCCCGCACCCCGGACCGGCACGGAACCGCAAACAGGAGCGACCCGTCACCGGCGTGAGCGAATCGCTCACCAGGGCGATTCCCGACAGTTGTGCGTCGAAATACCGTCAGACCCCTTGCTGCCAGGGGCGATTCACAGATCACATGTCGACATGTCTCTACAGCGTGTTGCCGACATGTGACATTCTTCGGGAAGCGCGTTTGCCGAGGCTCCGGCTCCGGTATTCAGGTGAAGGCTGCGTTCCTCGAAGGAGCGCCGCCACGACCGTCCCGCGACCCAAAGGGGGTGGCATGTCCGCAGACCAGGGCAGCTCGAAGGTGCTCACTGCCACGAAGAGCGAGGCAGCGCCCAAGGAGCTCGACGCTCTCGACGTGCTCGACGCCGTCCCGGCCTTCGAGGCCACGCCGGCCGAGGGCGCGCCGGCCGCCGCACCTGTCCCGGCCGTGTCGGCCTCGGCGGACATCGACACCCGCACTCTGTCCCGTTCCCTGTTCCTGCGGCTCGCCGCACTCGGCGAGGACAGCCCCGAGCGTGCCTACGTCCGGGACACCCTGATCGAGCTCAACCTCCCGCTCGTGCGCTACGCGGCCGCCCGCTTCCGCAGCCGCAACGAGCCGATGGAGGACATCGTCCAGGTCGGCACCATCGGCCTCATCAAGGCGATCGACCGCTTCGACTGCGAACGCGGCGTCGAGTTCCCGACGTTCGCGATGCCGACGGTCGTGGGTGAGATCAAGCGCTTCTTCCGCGACACCTCGTGGTCGGTGCGGGTGCCGCGCCGCCTGCAGGAGCTGCGCCTGGCGCTCACGAAGGCCAGCGACGAGCTCTCCCAGAAGCTGGACCGCTCCCCCACGGTCACCGAACTGGCCGCCGTACTGGGCGTGTCCGAGGAGGACGTGGTCGACGGGCTGGCGGTCGGCAACGCCTACACGGCCTCGTCCCTGGACTCCCCGGCCCCGGAGGACGACGGCGGCGAGGGCTCCCTCGCGGACCGTCTGGGCTACGAGGACAGCGCACTGGAGGGCGTGGAGTACCGCGAGTCCCTGAAGCCGCTCCTGGCCAAACTCCCGCCCCGTGAGCGGCGGATCATCATGCTGCGCTTCTTCGCCAACATGACCCAGTCCCAGATCGGCGAGGAGGTCGGCATCTCCCAGATGCACGTCTCGCGCCTGCTCACCCGGACGCTGGCCCAGCTGCGCGAGGGCCTCATCTCCGACTGACGGAGATCGTCTCCACCCGACCGAACTCATGGCCGCCGAGGCTGCTTTACGGCAGCGTCGGCGGCCGTTCGCTGCCTGGATGCCCCGCTGTGGTTCAGATCAACTCGCCTGCTGCCGTGGTCCGTACGTGTCCGGACAGCGGCAAGGGCAGCACCGCTCGTGGAAGTAGCGGTACTGCTCGGCGTGTTGGCTTATGGCCCGGTCGAACCGACCAGACCGGTCCGACTACTTGAGCGCCAGCCAGGCCACCGCCGCCACGACGGCCACCGCGATGACGACGCCGACGATGAGACCGACGCGCGAACCCGACTGAGCGGCCTGCTGCGGCGCGGCCGGCGGGGCGTCGTCGACGAAGGCGCGGAACATCTGGGTACTGCCTGCGGGGTCGTGATTGCCCTGAGGGCCCTGGGTGTTAGCCATGGCCCGAGAGATTAGCGAAGGCGCGCCGGGCGCCCCAAGCGGGGGCCGTGAAAGATGCGGTACAGAGCCCGTGTTCACACAGTTCCTGCGCACTTGCCCGCGTCGCTCGCGCGCGTCCGGTTCCGTCGGGGGTCCGTCGTCGGCGATCAGGAGCCACGCCCGAGGGAACCGCTCCGGCGATCCGGAGCGACGCCCGAGGGACCACCCCGGCGATCCAGACCGACACCCGAGAGACCACCCCGGCGGCCCGAATCCACGCCCGAAGGATCACCCCGGCGATCCGGACCGACACCCGAAGGACCGCCCCACCGATCTCCCCCGCCTCGGTCGACCCGCCCCACCTGCACGTTCGCGTGCACGCCCGTCCATGCGTTCACGTTCGCGATGCTTGCCTTTGCCAAGTTTTGGTGCCGGACCACCCCTCTTTATTTGCCTGCAGCAACCAAACAAGCTTACGGTTGCCTCAAGCAACGACTACGGAGGCGTGATGGCGGGGCAGGCGCAGTTCGCGGAGCTGGCACGTCAGCTCAGTGCACTCGGGGCCGTGAAACGGGACCTGGCGCGGATCCTGCCGCACGACTGCCCGGCGGGGTCCGCGGCCGTGCTGGCACTGCTCGCACGGCACGGGGACATGCGCATGAGCAAGCTCGCCGAGCTGCTCGCGGTGGACATGTCGGTCACCAGCCGGCACGTCGCGCACCTCGTCGAGCGGGGCTGGATCGAGCGGTCCCCCGACCCGGCGGACAAGCGCTCGCGCATCCTGCGCCTCACGCCCGACGGCGAGGCCATGCTCGACGAGCTGTCCCGGCGCAGCACCGAGCTGCTGACCGAGCGGCTGAGCGACTGGACCGACGACGAGGTCGGCCTGCTGATCGGGCTCATGACCCGGCTGAGGGAGAGCTTCGGCGACTGCCGGGCCGGACACAGCCGGATCCCGGCCTCCGCCGCCGCCCCCGTACTCGGCGAAACGACCACCCATACCCCCACCGCGTAAGCACGGAGAAAAGGAAGTCCATGGCAACGACCACACCAACCGGTGTGCGGGCCCACGCAAAACACGGGGGAGGCTCCGCCGACGACGCCCCCATGACGCACCGGCAGATCATGGAGGCGCTCTCCGGGCTGCTGCTCGGCATGTTCGTGGCGATCCTGTCCGGCACGATCGTCTCCAACGCCCTGCCGCAGATCATCGGGGACCTCGGCGGCGGCCAGTCCGCCTACACCTGGGTGGTCTCCTCCGCCCTGCTGGCGATGACCGCGTCGACCCCGCTGTGGGGCAAGCTCGCCGACCTGTTCAGCAAGAAGGCCCTCGTCCAGATAGCCCTGGTCATCTACGTCCTCGGTTCGGCGGCGGCCGGTCTGTCGCACAACACCGGCATGCTGATCGCCTGCCGCGTGGTCCAGGGCATCGGCGTCGGCGGTCTGTCCGCCCTGGCGCAGATCGTCATGGCGGCGATGATCTCCCCGCGCGAGCGCGGCCGTTACTCCGGCTACCTCGGCGCCACGTGGGCCGTGGCCACCGTCGGCGGCCCGCTGCTCGGCGGCGTCATCACCGACACGTCCTGGCTGGGCTGGCGCTGGTGCTTCTATGTCGGCGTGCCCTTCGCGATCATCGCGCTGATCGTGCTGCAGAAGACCCTGCACCTGCCCGTCACGAAGCGGGCCGTGAAGGTCGACTGGGGCGGCGCCTTCTTCATCTCCGCCGCCGCCTCGCTGCTGATGGTCTGGGTGACCTTCGCCGGTGACAAGTACGACTGGCTGTCGTGGCAGACGTACGCCATGGTCGGCGGCTCGGTCGTCCTCGCCCTGCTGTTCATCCTGGTCGAGTCCAAGGCCAGCGAGCCGATCATGCCGCTGCGGCTGTTCCGCAACCGCACCATCACGCTCGCGTCGCTCGCCTCGCTGTTCGTCGGTGTCGCGATGTTCAGCGGCACGGTGTTCTTCAGCCAGTACTTCCAGCTGGCGCGCGACAAGTCCCCGACGATGTCCGGTGTCCTGACGATCCCGATGATCGGCGGTCTGTTCGTCTCCTCCACCGTCTCCGGTCAGCTCATCACCCGCACCGGACGCTGGAAGGCGTGGCTGGTCAGCGGCGCTGTGCTGGCGACGGCCGGCCTGGGTCTGCTCGGCACCCTCCGGTACGACACGGCGTACTGGAAGATGGCGGTCTTCATGGCCCTGCTGGGCCTCGGCATCGGCATGATGATGCAGAACCTGGTGCTGTGCACGCAGAACCAGGTGGCGCCCGCCGACCTCGGCTCGGCCAGCTCCACGGTCACGTTCTTCCGTTCGCTCGGCGGTGCCGTCGGCGTCTCCGCGCTCGGCGCGGTGATGTCCCAGCGGATCCCCGACTACGTCAGGGACGGCCTGGCCGGCCTGAGCCCGAAGTACGCCGCCGCCCTGTCCGGTTCCAGCTCGTCCAGCAACAGCATTCCGGACATGAACAAGCTGCCCGCGCCGCTGCGCTCGGTCATGGAGAGCGCCTACGGCCACGGCATCGGCGACGTGTTCCTGATCGCCGGCTGCCTGGTGGCGCTGGCCTTCCTGATCACGCTCTTCATCAAGGAGGTTCCGCTGAAGACCAAGGGCGGACTGGCACAGGCCGCGGCCGACTCCGCCGAGGCGGAGCCCGCCGCCGAGGCCGAAGCCGCGGCCGAGGCCACGGCTCCCGTGGCGGCGTCCGCGCCGGCCGCGGAGAAGGTGCCGAGCTGGGCCGTGCCCGCGGTCGGCGCCGAGGACGGCGAAGGCACCGAGGCCGCCGCGACCGGGCAGCCCACCGCCGTCGCCATGGTGGCCGGCTCCGGGGAGGCCCCGTCGTCCGGCGGCATCCCGGTCCACGGCTTCGTCCGCGGCGCCGAGAGCGCCCCGGTCGCACAGGCCGCGGTCACCCTGATCTCCCTGTCCGGCCGCCAGCTGGGCCGCTCGGTCGCACGGGCCGACGGCTCCTACTCGGTGGACGCTCCGGGCACGGGTTCGTACGTCCTGATCGCCGCCGCCGACGGCCACCAGCCGCAGGCGTCCACGATCGTGGTGCACGACGGCCCGGTGGCGTACGACATCCTGCTCAGCGGCACCAGCGGCCTGAGCGGTGTGGTGCGGGGCGCCGGGAACGCGCAGCCGGTGCAGGGCGCCATGGTGATCGTCACCGATGTGCGCGGCGATCTGCTGGCCACCGGGTCCACCGGTGAGCGCGGCGAGTTCGCCTTCGCCGAGCTGGTGCCCGGTGCGGTGACCGTCGCGGTGAACGCGGCCGGGTTCCGGCCGCGCGCCCTGCCCGTCGAGATCGCCGCCACCGGGGTCACCCGGATCGAGGTCGACCTCGACGCGGGCGCCCAGCTCCAGGGCGTCGTACGGGCCCCGCAGGGCCCGCTGGCCGACGCCCGCGTGACCCTCGTGGACGCGGCGGGCAACGTCGTCGGCACGTCCACCACCGGTGCGGACGGCGCGTACGCCTTCGCCGACCTGGACGGCGGCGAGTACACCGTCATCGCGACGGGCTACCCGCCGGTGGCGACGGCCCTGAAGATCTCCGGCACCGGAGTCGACGGGCACGACATCGAACTCGCCCACCCCGGCGAGTAGATGGACCCCGGCCCGTGGCGGGCGCGCGCTTCGAGCGGCGGCGCGTGTGCCACGGGCCGGTTTCTTCGGACCAGCTTTTCTATGACCAGCCGTAAGGCTTTGCAGGGAGAAACGGGATGGGACTGACCGCGAGGATCCAGACCCGGGACGGGTGGGCCGTGTCGCACGCGGTCGTCACGGTGACGGACATGACGGGCTCGCAGGTGGTGCGGGCGGAGGCGGACACGGACGGCGCCGTACGGGACACGACGGTGCTGGCGCCGGGGGCGTACACCGTCATCGTCACCGCCGTCGGGTACGCGCCGGCCGCCGCCAGCACGATCGTCACCGGCAGCGGCCGGGCCGAGGTCGGCACGGTGACGCTGGCCCGGCAGGGCGGCACCGAGCTGCCCCCGCCCGGCCCCTGGACGATCGACCCGGCGCACTCCACGGTGGGCGCGGTCGCCCAGCACCTGGGGATCTCCAGCGTGCACGGCCGGTTCACCGACTTCGCGGGCTCGATCGAGATCGCGCCCGACGACATCACCAAGTCCCGTGTCGAGGCGGTCATCCGCGCCGCCTCCATCGACACCGGCAACGGCATGCGCGACACGCACCTGCGCTCCGCGGACTTCCTGGACGTCGAGCGGCACCCCGAGGTCACGTACCGCTCGACCGGCGTGACGGCGGCCGGCACCGACCGCTGGACGGTCCACGGCGAGCTGGCGCTGCGCGGCGTCGTACGCCCCGTGGACCTGGACCTGGCCTACCTCGGCACCGGCGCCGACCCGTGGGGCGGCACCCGCGCGGCCTTCCGCGCGACGGCGGAGCTGCGCCGCGAGGACTTCGCGATCAACTACAACCAGATCGTCCAGGCGGGCATCGCGGCCATCGGTACAACGCTGAAGGTGGAGCTGGACATCCAGGCCGTCCAGGGCGAGTCGCTGCCACAGGCGTAGCCAGCGGGCCAACCGCTCCTAAGCTGCCCCCATGGCACCGAACATCGCAACGAACACCACCGTCTCCCGCGACGAGCTGCTGGACTTCGTACGCCCCCGTCACCGCGCCATCCTGCTGACCCGGCGGGCCGACGGCAGCCCCCAGGGCTCGCCGCTGACCTGCGGGGTCGACGACTCGGGCCGGATCGTGCTCTCCACCTACCCGGAGCGCGCGAAGACCCACAACGCCAGGCGGGACCCGCGGGTCAGCCTGATCGTGCTGAGCGACGACTGGAACGGGCCGTGGGTCCAGGTCGACGGCACGGCGGAGGTCATCGACACGCCCGACTCCGTCGAACCGCTGGTCGAGTACTACCGGAACATCGCCGGTGAGCACCCGGACTGGGACGAGTACCGGGACGCGATGCGCCGTCAGGGCAAGTCGATCATCCGGGTCACGCCCGAGCGCTGGGGGCCGGTGGCGACCGGCGGCTTCCCCTCGCGGCTCGTCGGCGGCGAGTGACCCCGGGTCGCCCGCGGCCGGGCCGCCCGGCACGTGTCGCCGCCGTCCCCGGCGCCGACGCCTTCACCCGGCCGGTCAGCCGCGGGCGACCATCGCCTCGATCCCGGCCACCAGCAGGTCCAGGGCGAAGGCGAAGTCCCGCTCCAGCATCTCCTCGACCGTGTCACCGCCACGGGCCGCCATGAGCTCGGCGGACTCCTGGAGGACCTCGGCGGCGCCCGGCGCCTCGGTCACCGCGTCCATGGCGGTACGGAAGTACTCGTCGGGCGTCATGCCGGCGGCCGTGACCCGGGCGGCGAAGTGGCCCTCGATCGTGCCGCAGCCGTAGACGAACCGGAAGACGGCGGAGATGGCGCCCGTGATGCCGTGCGCGGGCAGCCCCGTGCGCCGGATGACCTGCTGCACCCGGCGCGCGAAGGCGAGGGAGTGGGGCCCGATGTTGAGGTACCGCCCGGCGAGCGGCGACAGCCAGGGGTGGCGCACCAGCAGCACCCGGTACTCCCGGGCCAGCAGGCGCAGCTGATCGCGCCAGTCCTCCTCCCCGGCCTCGGGGTCGGGCAGTCGCAGCTCACCGAAGGCGGCGTCCAGGGCGAGTTCGAGCAGGTCGTCCTTGGTGTCGACGTACCAGTACACGGACATCGCGGTCACGTTCAGCTCGGCGGCAAGCCGCCGCATGGAGAACTTCGCGAGCCCCTCGGCGTCCAGCAGCCGTACGGTCGCCTCGGTGATCCGGTCCCGGTCCAGCCCCGAGGGCTGCCCGCCGCGCCCGCTCCGCCGCTCCTTGCCCGTCAGCCAGACGCTGGAACGCGCCGACCGCTCGGCTGCCCTCACCATCGGCGCACCTTCCTCGAGGAACTCCGGCCACCGTTCACGATGCCAAGGACGGCCGCCGCTCCCACCGACTGGCCCGCCTCCGGATCGGCGGCCGGCCCGCCGGAGGCAACCCGGGAACCGAGGACCGCCCCCAGGACCGCTACCCCCGATCCGTTGCCGAACTCCGCCGGCGTCCCGGCCGCGTCACCGTGGTGTCGAGGACGCGGTGCTCACGTGGCGCTCACGCGGCGGGCTTGATCAGGTACCCGGCACCGCGACGCGTGTGGATCATGGGCTCGCGCCCGGCGTCTATCTTCCGCCGCAGGTAGGAGATGTAGAGCTCGACGACATTGGCCTGACCGCCGAAGTCGTACGACCACACCCGGTCGAGGATCTGCGCCTTGCTGAGCACGCGGCGCGGATTGCGCATCAGGAAGCGCAGCAGCTCGAACTCGGTGGCGGTGAGGTGGATGTCCTCCCCGGCCCGCGTGACCTCGTGGCTGTCCTCGTCGAGGGTGAGGTCGCCGACGACGAGCACCGATTCGGAGCGGCGGTCGGCGGCGCCGGCACCCGAGCGCCGGATGAGTCCGCGCAGCCGGGCCACGACCTCCTCGACACCGAACGGCTTGGCGACGCAGTCGTCGCCGCCCGCGGTGAGCCCGGCGACCCGGTCCTCGACGGCGTCCTTGGCGGTGAGGAAGAGCACCGGCACACCCGGCAGATCACGCCTCAGCCGCCCCAGGACGGTGAGCCCGTCCATGTCGGACAGCGTCATGTCCAGGACCACGGCGTCGGGCCGGAACTCGCGGGCCGCCCGGAGAGCGCCCTCTCCGTCACCGGCCACCCGAACCTGCCAGCCCTCGTAACGAAGGGACATGCCCAGCAGTTCGGTGATCGACGGCTCGTCGTCCACCACAAGCACGCGGACGGGGCTCCCGTCCGGCCTCAGCAGTGCGGTACGCCCTTGGGGCGAGGTCGTGGTCATGGACACACCCTGAGGGCGCCCTCTGAGAACACGCTTTTCACTGTCTGTGTTTTTTCTGAGAAACCGGCAGGAGCCGTTGACCGGCGCCCGGGAGGCGGATCTCAGGAGGTCAGAACAGCCCGTCCTGCATGCCCGGCTCCTCCCTGAACTCCCGTACGGGAAGGGTGAGTCCGCCGTCGGCCGGGGCGGGCGACAGCTCCCACCCGGCCATCAGCCGCGTGTCGAGGACGACGACCCCGCGACCGGCGACCGCCAGATGCAGATCAGGCCCGGCGGCCGCGACGAGCTCACCGCTCACCACGCCGCCCGCGACCAGCTCGACGACCTGGCCGACGGCCGCGGGCAGCCCGTCGAGGCCGAACGCCCTTGTGTGGTCCACGGGTTGGTACGGCTCACGGGCCAGGGACTCGGGCCAGCCGTCGAGCGCCACGGCGCGGCCGTACAACTCCTCGACCTCGGCGGCCCGTTCGGCCTCGGTGCGTGGCAGCGCGGACCGCACCGCCCGCTTCTCGGCGTACGGAATCCGGTCGGGCACGCGCAGCGCGGCACGCAGCAGCTCCTCGGTCCGCCGCGCGGCCATCAGCGGACCGACGCCCAGCCAGCTGAAGCAGACGGCGCCCTGCTCAAGCAGCCGCGCCGAGCCCCGTTCGAGCGCGGTGATGCCGACCTTGACCATGCCGGGCCCGAACCACGCCAGATATACGTGGTACGGCCGGGGATCGTCCGCGATCGTGTCGGCGGCGACGGAGTGGGCACGGTCCAGCCGCGCGCACTCCTCGCACCGCGCCCCCGTACCCCGTCCCGGCACGCCCGCCCGTACCGGACACGGATTCCCCCGCGCTCCCACGCATCCGCGCACTCCCCCTTCGGCGACCCGGAAGGCCACCCGCTTCCCCCACGGCAGCACGCTGCTCCGCCCGCCGTCCCACACCAACGCGGGCCCGTCCGCCGCCCACCGCAGTCCCGCGCACTTCCATGCCTGTGCCATCACTCTCGAGCGTAGGCGCCACCACTGACAACGCCCCCGCGCGGTCGGGGAGAGAAAGGTGCCGCGCGCCCGTCGCCGCGGATCAGATCCCGGCCTCGGCCCCCGCGGGCTCCGGCTCCCCGGAACCAGGCACGGACCGGGCGGCCACCACCGCACTCCGCTGCCCCCGCCCCGCCAGCAGGCACCCCACGCACCCGGGGTGCCCCTCGCGCGCGCTCCGGTCCCGTACCCGCATGGGCCATGTGTCCCGGGGCCGGCGCCCCGGCGGCTTGCCCCAGCCCGCGAGGTGAAGGGCCCAGGTCACCAGGACGCTGATCGCGACGATCACGACACCGCCGCCCACCATGACGGGCGAGGGCACGACCACGCCCGCCGCGACCATCGTGGACCCGACGGTCCCGATGAGGAAACCGGTCCAGCCGGCGACCGTGTGCCCCTCGTCGTGCAGATGTCCGCTCACGTACCCCGCCTCTCGTCCTGACTCCCGTACCAGTCGAACTCCCTGGCCACTCAGGGAATTTACCCACCAAACCTCTTGCGATCCACGGGAGTTGGGAATCCGCCGACGCTGAATGGACGGCTGGACGGACGACCCGTCGGACGGCCGGACAGGGGCCACAGACCGGCCCCGTACGCCACCGACCTGCGGTTGCGCGGTCTCGGGCGCGGTGTAGCGTCGTGAGGGAGGAGTCGTGGATCGGAAGTCGTGACGCCCGTGATCGCGATCGCGGGCGTTCTTGCTGTTCAGGCTTGCTGTTCGGCCACCCGGCAGGCTCTTCACCGCGCAGCGGGCTTCGAGGACACCGCGTCCACGCAGACCTTCTGGAGGACCTGGAGGAAGCAGACCTTCTGGAGGACCTGGAGGAAGGGGTGCGCCATGGCAACAGACGCCACCGCCCAAGAGGAACAAGAGGAACAGGTCAGTTTCGCTGATCTCCACCTGGACCCGGAACTCCTGCGGGCACTGTCGGGACTGGGCTACGAGGAGCCCACCCCGATCCAGCGCGAGGCCATCCCTCCCCTGCTGGAGGGCCACGATCTGCTGGGGCAGGCCGCCACGGGCACCGGCAAGACGGCCGCGTTCGCCCTGCCGGTGCTGCACAGCATCCCCCGGGACCGTACGGAACGGACGCCCGCGGCCCTGGTGCTCGTGCCCACCCGGGAGCTGGCGATCCAGGTGTCGGAGGCCGTCCACCGTTACGGCAGCGGGATGGGCATCCGCGTCCTGCCCGTCTACGGCGGCCAGCCGATCGGACGCCAGCTGCGCTCCCTGGAACGCGGCGTCGACGTGGTGGTGGCGACACCGGGGCGGGCCCTGGACCACATCGCCCGCGGGTCGCTCCGGCTCGACGGTCTGCGGACGGTCGTACTGGACGAGGCCGACGAGATGCTCGACATGGGCTTCGCGGAGGACATCGACTCGATCCTCGAGAACGTGCCGGAGGACCGTCAGACGGTGCTGTTCTCCGCGACGATGCCGGACCGTATCGACTCCATGGCCCGGCGCCATCTGAGCGATCCGGTCCGTATCCAGATCGAGCGGGAGGCCCCGGCCCCGGGCGAGGCCCCGAAGATACGGGAGTCCGCCTACGTCGTACGCCGGGCGCAGAAGCCCGCCGCGCTCGGCAGGCTGCTGGACCTGGAGTCCCCCGAGGCCGCGATCGTCTTCTGTCGGACGCGCGAGCAGGTCGACCAGTTGAGCGAGACCCTCAACGGACGCGGCTACCGGGCCGAGGCCCTGCACGGCGGCCTGAGCCAGGAGCAGCGGGACCGGGTCATGGGGCGCCTGCGCGGCGGCACCGCGGACCTCCTTGTCGCCACCGACGTCGCCGCCCGCGGCATCGATGTCGAGCACCTCACCCATGTGATCAATTACGACGTTCCCTCGGCACCGGAGTCCTACGTCCACCGGATCGGCCGGGTCGGCCGCGCCGGACGCGAGGGCGTGGCCATCACGCTGGCCGAACCGCGGGAGCACCGGCAGCTGAAGGCGATCGAGCGGGCGACCGGCCGCCGCGTCCCCGTGGAGAAGGTGCCCTCCATCGCGGACCTGCGTGCCCGCCGCCTGGAACTGACCCGGGCCGCCCTGCACGAGAGCATCCTGGAGGACGAGGACCTGGACCGCTTCCGTGTGGTGGTGGAGACCCTCGCGGACGAGTTCGACGTGGTGGACGTGGCCCTCGCCGCGGTGAAGCTGGCGCACGAGTCGGGCGGCACGGCGATCGACGAGGAGGAGATCCCCGAGGTCGCGCCGATCGAGCGGGGCAGGGAGCGCGCCCCGCGCGGCCGCAAGGGCGCCGGTCCGCCCGCGCGCGGCATGACCCGCCTGTTCGTCGGCGCCGGACGCAGTGCCGGCATGCGGCCCCAGGACCTGGTCGGCGCCATCGCCGGCGAGACACGGCTGAACGGGCGGGAGATCGGCTCGATCGAGATCGCCGACCGCTTCTCCCTGGTGGAGGTCCCCGAAGGCGCGGCAGCCGAGGTGATCCGCGCCCTGCGCGGCAGCACCGTCAAGGGCCGCAAACCGATCGTCCGCCGAGAACGCGCCCAGAACCGCTGACGGCCGGACACGCAAGGGGCCCCGGATTTCTCCGGGGCCTCTCGTCCATGTGCGGACCTCCGCCACGGTGGAACGGGCGCTCAGTGCTCGGTGGCCGTCTCCTTGGCCCGCGCGGCGCCGACGAGAGAGGCCAGGCGGTTCTCGGTGAGGGCGCCGGCGGCCGTTGCCGCGAACCTGCCATGCGTGTCGACGACGAACGTGACGGGCAGACCCTGCGCGCTCATCAGGCCCTTGGCCAGTGCGCGGAACCGCTTTCCGTCAGGGTCGAGGACACTCGGGTACGACATGTGGAAATCGCGGGCGAAGGCCCTGGCTTCGGAGGCCGAGTGGTCCTCGTTGAGCCCGAGCACGACGACGCCCCGGTCCTTCGTCTTCTCCTGGTACCGCACCAGCATCGGGGTCTCCTCTCGGCAGGGCCCGCACCAGGAGGCCCACGCGTTCACCACAACCGTCTTCCCGCCGCGGCCGACGTCACCGGTATCACCACCGACGGCCCGGCGGGCCAACAGGGGGGCTGGCAGGTGAGGAGGAAGTGTGGCCACGCTCGGCAAGCTGCCCGACGCAATGGGTAGCAACCGGGCCGACGCCGACTGATCTCGATCACCTGTTGCTGGATTTCACTGCTGTACGACCCGGAAACGCCAGAGGCCCCGGATCTCTCCGGGGCCTCTGATCTCTGTGTGCACTCGGCAGGATTCGAACCTGCAACCTTCTGATCCGTAGGCGCGTGCAGCACCGTCACAAACCGCTCGCCCGCTGGGATTTGACGGCTCATATGTCGATTACGGGTCTGTGACCGAGCGCAGTTGTACGCCTCTGTTGATGTCAGCTACTGATGTCACGCACAGGTCCTGGAACTGCGGCTTCGCGCTGGGACGGACTCGGAGTGCGGCGTCTCGGGGTTCGTGGGTACCGTCATAGGTAGATCTTTCCCACGCAAGGAACAAGGTCAGGGCGGTTCCCGTTCCAGCGGGGTCAGGGCCTGATCCGGCGTTCGGTGACGTACGAGCCGATGATCCCGGGAAAGCGAGGCTTTCAGATGCGAAAGGCAATATCCTCCCTGGCAGCGGCCGGTGTGCTGGGCCTGTCGATGGGCTTCCCGACGACGGCAGCCGCAGACTCCAGCTCGCGCGGCTTGCGGGCCGACTTGACTCCGATCCGGACGAACAACGTGACCGGCTCGGGCACCGCGACCGTGTCCCTGTCCGGTCACAAGGTCACCGTGAGGATGACCGTGAAGGGGCTTCTGGCCGGGGTTCCGCACGCGGCCCACATCCACGTCAACGGCATGGGCACCTGCCCCACGGCGGCCGCGGCCACCAACCTCAACGGGCACACCGCGATCAGCACCACCGACGGCATGAAGTCTTACGGCATGATCGGCACCTCCCTGACCACGCGCGGCGACACTTCCCCGGCCAGCGCACTGGCGGTGACCCGCTTCCCCGTGGGCAGCTCCTACCAGTACTCGCGTACCATCACCGTCAACAACGACGTGGCCAGCAACATCCGCGCCGGCAAGGCCGTCATCGTCGTGCACGGCATCGACTACGACGGCAGCGGCAAGTTCACCAACGTGCTGGGCCCCAGCGAGCTAGACCCCAAGCTCCCGCAGGTCGCCACCGCCCCCGCGCTGTGCGGCACGCTGAAGGCCATGCCCTCCAAGAGCGCCACGACCGGCTACTAGCGCGCCACCCACAACGGCTCAGCCCGCGGCCAGTTGGCTGCGGGCGTGGCCGCATCGAGCCCGGTCGTGGCGGCGGGCACGTTCACCGGCGCGTGCACACTCTGCGTGTCCAGCACGGCCCCGGACAGCTCCGCGTCCGCCGGAACGTCCAGCGCATCCGGCGAGAGCTGATTTTCGGGGAAACCTGCGCCCGGTCAGCCCGAGGGGCTGATCTTCACCACGGTGACCGGTCGCGTCACGGACCCCCGGAGCTTGAACCGGATGCTCACCATTCTGTGCAGGGACGCGAAGGTACGCCGGGTGCGGGTGCACGGCCTCCATCACACCTGCGCCTCACTCCTGCTCGCTCAGGGTGTGGACGCCCGCACGATCATGGAAACGCTGGGGCACGGCACGATCACGATGACGCTCGACACCTACGCGCACGTGATGGGGACGACCTTGCAGGCCGCTGCCGACCGCATAGACGACGCCCTCAGGCTCGATGAGCCGGATGAAAAATCGGAGGGCGAGGAAAAGCCGGACACCGATAGGTGATCACCATTTCCGGCCGCGTTGATGTCACCGGCTGATGTCAAAGGCCCCTCGGGATGATCCCGGGGGGCCTTTGACCTGTGTGCACTCGGCAGGATTCGAACCTGCAACCTTCTGATCCGTAGTCAGATGCTCTATCCGTTAAGCTACGAGTGCTTGTTTTGTTTTCGTCTCCGTTTCCCGGCCCTTCCGGCCCGCTCGCGGCGACAGGAAGAACATTACATGACTGCCGTCGCCATGTGAAATCCATTCCCCACACCCCATCTGACCTGCGGAAACGTGTTGCGAGGCAGGTTGGGCCCGCCGCGGAGGCACGGCAGGAAGCACCGAAGCCCCGGTCCGTGTGGACCGGGGCTTCGGTGATCAGGTGCGGAGGCGGAGGGATTTGAACCCTCGATGGGCTTTAAGGCCCAAACCGCATTAGCAGTGCGGCGCCATAGACCGGACTAGGCGACGCCTCCAGCACAACCTCCCTCGCGAGCGCGCGGGCGGTGCGTTGCAGATGATGACACAGTCGAGCGTGCTGCCACCAATCGACCCCCACGGTACTAGGCACTCGGGCCGCAGGGCAAAGTCCTTCTCGTCGGCGGGGCGCCCGCGCAACGTACGGGGACGTGCGGCGTTGGTCAGGTCATGCCGATGTCACCGATCACGTCACGCGTCCTCGCGGCCGCCACCGCAGTCGCCGCCGCCACCGCCGCCCCGCTCGTCGGGCTCGCCGCCTCACCCGCCTCTGCTTCCTCTCCCTTCACCTCGCCGGGCCTCCGGGGCGGCGATCACCTCGTCGTCACCGTCCGGGACGCGGGTGATGGGTGGGACGGGACGTACGAGCTGTTCTGTCATCCCGGGGGCGGTAGTCATCCGGACGTGGACGGCGCCTGCCGCGCCGTCGACCGGCGCACCCGCTGGGGCAGCGAGACCTTCGCGCCGGTGCCGGCGGACACCCCCTGCACGATGCAGTACGGCGGTCCGGCCACCGCCCGTGTCACCGGAACCTGAGCGGGACGACCCGTCGACACCATGTACGACCGCGGCGACGGATGCGAGATCGCCCGGTGGGACGGGATGGTGCCGCTGCTGCCCGACCTGCGTTCGTAGAGAGCCCCCGGCGCGGTCGTCGTACGGGGTTCACCGGCATTTCACGCTCGGATGTTTCGTTCACGGACACTTCGCCCACCAGCGTTTCGTTTCGCGGGCATTTCATGGCGAAGACCCCGGTCCCGTAAAGGTCCCGCAAAGGTCTCGCGGAGCCGGGACGCGCCAAGGCTGGTCCCTCGTCACTTCGTCGTGCGACCTCCCTCTCATCCGGCGTCGCGGGGGCAACCGCTGCCCGTAGACTCCCTCGCGTGACACGCCGCGGGCCCGTTGGCAAGATGGCCCAAGCGGTGCGCAAGGTGCGGTAACAGGGAGGAAGCGTCTCGTGAGCAGCAGGCCATCCCGAGGCGCTGCTCGCCTCGCAGCCATACTCGACGCGCTGCCCGATGCGTTGCTCCTGGTCAACGCCAACGGGACGGTCGTCAACGCGAACACGATCGCGTTGGAGGCGTTCGAGACGCCGGGTACGGCGCTCGTCGGGCGCGGGCTGCTCGATCTGCTGCCGGAGTTCGACTCCAAGCTCATCCCGGGCTCCATGCGGCGGCCCGACCACATGGACCCGCAGGGGCGGACCAAGCCGACGCGGATGGTCGCGCGGCGGACCGACGGCAGCGAGTTCCCGGTCGAGGTCACCAGCGCGAACCTGGAGAACGCGCAGCAGGCGTACGACAGTTACGGCTACACCGGCGACGAGCTGCTGATGCTCGTCGTACGCGACCTGTCCGGAACCGTCGACACCGAGGCCGAGCTGGCCCGTTCGCAGCGGCAGACCGAGATGATCCTGCGGGCCGCCGCCGAGGGCGTCGTGGGCACCGACACCGACGGACAGATCGTCCTCGTCAACCCGGCCGCCGCCCAGATACTGGGGTACCGGGCCGGTGAACTCGGCGGCAAGAAGCTGCACGACCTCGTCCTGCACTCGCGCCCCGACGGTTCGCCCTTCCCGTACGACGAGTCGCCGCTGGCCGACACCCTGCGCTCCGGACGCAAGCACCGCGTGCGCGGACAGGTGATGTGGTCCAAGGGCGACCAGAAGGTGCCCGTCGACCTGACCACCGCGCCCGTGCGCGACGGCGACCAGCTCGTGGGCGCCGTGCTGACCTTCACCGACCGGCGGCCGTACGACACCCTCGCCGAGGAGAAGGCCGCCGAGGAGAAGAAGCACACCGAGGCGCTGGAGCGCCTCTCCGAAGGGCATGCCTCCGACCTGACATCCCTGCGTCAGGAGCACGTCACCGAGGTCGAGGAGCTGCGCGCGAAGCACGCGGCCGAGATCGAGGAGCTGACCGAGAAGCACGCGGAGGAACTCGCGGCGGGCGAGGAGCGGTACGCCGCGCTGGGCGAGCGGGAGAAGGACCGGTACGAGGCGCTGTCCGCGCGGCACGAGCAACTGCTCACGCTGCTCGGGCGTTCGCTGCGCGGCCCGCTGGACGAGCTGCGTCGCGAACTGGCCGCGCTGGCCGCGGACGACGCCGGCCAGCTGTGGCCCGAGGCCAATCAGGTGCTCCACCACCTGTCCGCGGGCTACACGCGCATCACCCAGCTCATTGACAACGTGCTCGGCTACCAGCGGCTCGACGCGGGCACCGAGGACGTCAACCGCACGAAGGTGATGCTCGACGCCGTCGTCGCCGCCGGTGTCGAGGGGGCCATCGAGCTCATCGGGCCGGGGCGCGTGCAGCTCGCCGTCCACGCGCCGCCCATCGAGGCCGAGGTCGACGCGCACCGCCTGGCCACCGCGCTCGCGCATCTGATCGCGGACGTGGCCGGCGTGGACGCGACCGGCAACGCGCCCGTGTCCTCGGGCAGTTACCTGGACAACACCGTGGTCGTGGCCGCCGCCCAGCGCGGCGACGGCGTACGGATCGAGGTGCGCGGGCCGTACGCCGGGGGAGACCCGGTGCACGAGCCGATCGTGCGCGGGATCGTACGGGCGCACGGTGGTGTGCTGCAGACGCACGATGTGCCGGGGATGAGCGGCAGTGCGTATGTGCTCGAGGTGCCGATCGGCGGCGGGGCAGGGGTCGTCAAGGCGGCCAAGGCTCCCGACGTCGCCGCGGGCGTCGAGCATGCGAGTGCCGAGCTCGCGACCGTCGAGAACGCGGTGGCGGAGAACCCGGTGGCGGAGAACGTGGACGCCGACGCGGACGCGCCTGCCGAGGCGTCCCCCGGTGGCGGGCGGCGCCGGGCCCGGCGGGCCTCCGTCGACGCGTTCCTGGAGAGCGAGGTCGCGGGTGCGGCCGACCGTGCCGGGGCGGCTGCGCCCGCGCCGACCGGGCGCCGCAGGAGGCGTGCGGCCGAGAAGCCCGCGGAGGCCGCGGCGCAGGTCGGCGCCGAGGTCGCGGTGGCCTCCGGCGGCAGCGGGCGGCGACGCGGCCGGCCCGCCGAGGGCACCGCGAGCACAGAGAACGCGCAGGCCACGGCGGCCGGCGGCCAGGGTGCGGCCGAGGGTGCCGTCGTGACGGCGGCCGAGCATGCCGCGGGGGCCGCCGCCGCCAATACCGGACTCGGCGGGACCGTACCGCCGCAGGGCGTTCCCGCGCCCGCCGGAGGACGGCCGACCCGGCGCGACGGCGGCGAACAGCACGCTCTGCCGCCCGCGTTGCCCGCCGCCGGTACGCAGCCGGGGCCCGACTCCGGGCCGGCCGACGATGCACAGGCGCCCGGGCGCCGTCGGCGTGCCCTGGCCACCGCGACAAAGCGCCCCGCGGCGCAGGAGGCCGGCCCGCGGCCGGTCTTCGCCCTGCCGCCCGCCGAGGCCGACCGCACGTCGGCACCCGAGGGCGCGGGCGCCCAGGCTCCGGTACCGGCTCAGGCACCGGTTCCGGTTCCGATCCCTGCCCAGGCTCACGCACAGGCTCAGGGTCAGGGCCAGGTGGCTGGTGCGGGCGCGCCGGGCCAGGACGGTCGGCACGACGCCGTACCGCACGACCAGGCCGAGGACCACACGCCGCCCCAGCCGCACCCGACCAACGCGCCGACGGGCCGCCGCCGCAGGGCGATCGCCCAGGCGCCGGAAGCACCGGCCGCGCCCGCGCAGGGAGTTCCCGCACAGGCGCCCGCCGGTCCCGGCATTCCGGCGCAGGCGCAGGGATCGGCCGCGAGCGGTGCTCCCGTTCAGGCCGCTGCCCCGGCTCGCGCCGCCGACGTCACGGCTCCGGGCGCACGCGCCCCGCACGCGCTGCCGAGCGGAGCCGTGCCCGCGCAGGGCGCTGCCGGCCAGGGCGCGGTCGACCAGGCCGTGCCGGTGGCCCCCGGACAGCCGGTTCCGGCGCAGGTGGCCCCCGGGCAGCCCGCCCCCGCGCCGCAGCTCCCCAAGCGGGCGGCTCCGGGACAGCCGCCCCGGCCCGTCGCCGCCCCGGCGCTTCCGGCACCGGCGGCCGCGCAGCCGGCACCGGCCGCACCCCCTGCCCCGGCAGCCGCACAGCCGCTCCCGGCAGAGGCGTCCCCCGGCGCCCGGCCCGCCCTTCCGGCCGCGCCGCCCGTCCCTCCCGCACCGCCCGCCAACGCCCCCGCCGCTCCTGCCCCGCAGCAGTGGCCCGGTGCCGACGACACCCCGGCTCCGGGGACGATCCTGCCGCCCGAGCACGCGGCCGCCCCGCCGCGCGCGGCCCAGCCGTTGCCCGCCGAGGCGCCCCCCGCGCCCACCGCCCCTCCTGTCGACCCGAACTCGACGCAGGGACGGGCGTTCAGCGTGCGCACGCTGGGACAGGGTGTGCCGTTCACCCGGCAGGCCGCCCAGGTGCAGCAGCCGACGGCGACGCCGCCCCCGCACCAGCCGGGCGGCGCCGGCCGCCGACGCAAACTGGGCACGCCGCCCGACCCGGCGGCGCGCCCGGAACAGGGGGCCCACCCGCACCCGCCGGCCGAGCAGCCGACCCCTCCGCCCCCACCGACCGCGCCCCCCGTGCCGTCCGCTCCGCCGACCGCACAGCCGTCGCTCGCCGGGCAGTCCCGGCTCGCCCCCGCCACCGAGGGCCCCGGACGCTCGTACGCCATAGGCGCACCGGACGAGAACGCCGCCGAAGGTCCCGAACCGCTGGACGGTCCCGGCGGTGCGATCGAGGTCTCGGACACCCCGCGCCCGCAGCCGATGGACGACGAGCTGCCGCCGGAGCCGCTGGACAACCCGCGCAGGCTGCTGGTGTGGCCCGCGCCGGACGCGGCGACCCAGCAGGCGCTCAACGACCGCGGCTACCGTCCGGTGATCGTGAACTCGCGCGAGGAGGTCGCCGCACAGATCGCCGCCTTCCCGGCCGCGCTGTTCGTGGACCCGCTGACCGGGCCGATCACCCGTACCGCACTCCAGTCGCTGCGGCAGGCCGCCGTGGCCGCCGAGATCCCGGTGCTGGTCACGGCCGGTCTCGGACAGGCGTCGCGCGAGGAGGCGTACGGCGCCGACCCCGCCGTACTGCTGAAGGCGCTCGCGCCGCGCGACAGCGAGCAGCACCCGCCGCGCGTGCTGCTGATCGAGGAGCACGCGGAGATCGCGCTGGCGCTGACCGCGGCGCTGGAGCGGCGCGGGATGCAGGTGGCGCGGGCCGCCGGCGAGACCGACGCGGTGGTGCTGGCCGGGCAACTGCGGCCGAACCTGGTCGTGATGGGCATGATGCAGGTGCACCCGCGCCAGGCCGGGATCATCGACTGGCTGCGCGCGAACGGTCTGCTCAACCGCACCCCGCTCGTCGTCTACACGGCCGCCGTCGAACCGGCGGACCTGCCGCGGCTCGGCTCGGGCGAGGCGGTGCTGTTCCTCGCGGAGCGGTCCACCACCCCCGAGGTGCAGGAGCGGCTCGTCGACCTGCTGGCGCGGATCGGCACCAACTGACCGCGGTCGGTGGGCCCTTCCTCGGGCCCACCGACCTTCGTCATCGTCGAGCGGTCACACTGGTCCGGTCACAACGGACCTGTCACAGCGCGGCGTTCACAGCCGGGTGACGTCCAACTGGCCGTCCGCGTACTGCCTGCGCAGCACCTTCTTGTCGAACTTCCCCACGCTCGTCTTCGGCACCGCCTCGATGACCGTCCAGCGCTCGGGCAGTTGCCACTTGGCGATGCTGCGCTCTTCGGCGAGAAAGGTGCGCAGGGTCTCGAAGCCGGCGGAGGAACCCTCCCTGAGGACGACCGTGGCCAGCGGGCGCTCGCCCCACTTTTCGTCGGGGACGGCGACCACGGCGGCCTCGGTGACGTCCGGGTGGGACATCAGGGCGTTCTCCAGGTCGACCGAGGAGATCCACTCGCCGCCGGACTTGATGACGTCCTTGGCGCGGTCGGTGAGGGTGAGGTAGCCGTCGGCGCTGATGGTGCCGACGTCGCCGGTCTTCAGCCAGCCGTCCGCGGTGAACTTGTCGGCGGGACGCAGGGGTTCGGCGCCGGAGCCGTTGTAGTAGGCGGCGGCGATCCAGGGGCCGCGGACCTCCAGCTCGCCGGTGGACCTGCCGTCCCAGGGGCGGCGTTCGCCGTCCGGGCCGGTGAGGCGGGCCTCGACGCCGGCCGGGAAGCGGCCCTGGGTGAGCCGGAACGCGAACTCCTCGTCCGTACCGACCGCGTGGGCCGGCGGGCGCGCCACCGTGCCGAGGGGGGAGGTCTCCGTCATGCCCCAGGCGTGGCAGACCCGCATGCCGAGGTCGTCGAAGGCCTCCATGAGGGAGGGCGGACAGGCCGAGCCGCCGATGGTGACCTGGGTGAGGGTGGAGACGTCACGGGGCTTCGCGCGCAGTTCGCCGAGCAGGCCCTGCCAGATCGTGGGCACGGCGGCCGCGTGGGTCGGGCGCTCGCTCTCGATCATCTCGGCGAGCGGCGCGGGCTGCAGGAAGCGGTCCGGCATCAGCATGTTGACGCCGGTCATGAAGGCGGCGTGCGGCAGACCCCAGGCGTTGGCGTGGAACTGCGGGACGACGACGAGCGAGGTGTCCTCGTCGGTCAGGCCCATGGACTGGGTCATGTTGACCTGCATGGAGTGCAGGTAGATCGAACGGTGGCTGTAGACCACGCCCTTGGGGTCGCCGGTGGTGCCGGAGGTGTAGCACATGGCGGCGGCCTGGCGTTCGTCGATCTCCGGCCAGTCGAACGTCGTCGGCTTGCCCGCGATCAGCTCCTCGTAGTCGTGCACCTGCGCCGTGGCGCCTTCGAGGGGGGAGCGGTCGCCGGGGCCGGAGACGACGAGGTGCTCGACGGTCGTCAGATGGGGCAGCAGCGGGGCGAGCAGCGGGATCAGCGAACCGTTGACGATGATCACGCGGTCGCCGGCGTGGTTGGCGACCCAGGCCAACTGCTCTGCCGGCAGGCGGAGGTTGAGCGGGTGCAGCACGGCGCCCATGGCGGGGACCGCGAAGTACGCCTCCACGTGCTCGGCGTTGTTCCACATGAGCGTGGCAACGCGGTCGTCGCCCCGGACGCCGAGGTCGTCGCGCAGGGCGTTCGCGAGCTGTACCGCGCGGATGCCGGCCTCGGCGAAGCTGCGCCGCTGCGGCTCCCCTTCCCCGGTCCAGGTGGTGATCTGGGATCGTCCGTGCACCAGCACCCCGTGCACGAGAATGCGGGTCACGGTCAGCGGTACGTCCTGCATCGTGCTCAGCACGGAGTCCTCCCGGGGCGGCCTGGCCTGCTCGGTGGTAAGGGCTGGCCTGATTCTGCTCACATACCGCGTGGTATGTCACTAGCCTCCGGCGATCGATCGCATCACAGAGGGAATCGGCCCGCTCCCGGTCCGCCGCACATGCGCCCCGCTACCGGACCAGCCCCAGCTCGGGATCCTCCCGGAGCTTCCCGAGCGCCCGTGACACGGCCGACTTCACGGTGCCCACCGACACCCCGAGCACCTCGGCCGTCTGGGCCTCGCTCAGGTCCTCGTAGTACCTGAGGACGACCATCGCCCGCTGCCGCGCCGGCAGCTTCGCGACCGCCCGCCACATCGCGTCGTGCAGCGCCTGCCGCTCCGCCGGGTCGTCCTCGCCGGGCACCGGCTCCGGCTCGGGCAGCTCGTCGCACACGAACTCGTCGACCTTGCGCTTGCGCCACTGCGACGTGCGCGTGTTCACCAGCGCCCGGCGCACGTAGCCGTCGAGCGCCCGGTGGTCCTCGATCCGCTCCCAGGCGACGTACGTCTTGGCGAGCGCGGTCTGCAGCAGGTCCTCCGCGTCGCTGGGGTTCGCGGTCAGCGACCGGGCGGTGCGCAGGAGCACCGGCTGACGGGCCCTCACGTACGACGAGAACGAGGGATACGCGAGCGTCCCCGCGCCGGAACGAAGCCGAGGGTGGGGGAGGGCCCGCCTGGCCGATGCAGCGACGGCCGAGGCGCTGGTGCAGACGGGTGTGGTCATGTCTCCACGCTAGAAGCGGGCCCTGGTCCGGCGGATCGGCCGCAGGTCCCGAAGCTGAGTCCCCCTCAGGTTGTAGGGGTGGGGGCGTCTCCACCTCCTGGAGGCGTAGGGGGAGGGGGTACGCCTACGGGATCACCCCTGGGGGCCGGGGCGGCACGGCCGTGGAAAACGTCTGCGCGGCGGTACCGAAGCACCGCCGCGCAGACGTGTCACGACCCCACGGAGCACACCCCACACGGGACTTCAGGCGCGGTTCACCACAGGCGGGTGAAGTGAATGGCGACGTTGTGGTTGCCCTGCTGGATCGCCGTCCACGCGGACCCGTTGACCTGCGCGGTGTTGCTCTGGTTCGAGGCGTGGGAGCCGACCGCGTTCTGCTGCGTGGTGGACGAGTTGCCCTTGTTGTCGTGGCCGACCCCGCTGCCGACGATGCTCGCGACGCCCGCATTCGATCCGTTGTCCGCGATGGCCCCGCTGCCCGCGGCCGCGACGCCCGTGAAGAGGGCGGCCGTGAGCGGAAGCGCGGAGACGGCGGCGAGAACGCGGGCGGTACGGATGCTTGCCATGTTGTTCCTCCAGAACGAGGTACCCGTCGGCCGTCTGGCCGGGAGTACGGGAAGTGCGTGAACTGCGGCTTCTAACCAGGGAGTTGGCCGACCCTCCTGGCGGTTGTGCACGACGTCGCGAGACCAGAGTTGCCCAGCGGATCACCAGCGAACCATCCCGGAAGCCTCGATTCGCCCTCAAGCGTGATGACAAGTCGATAAACCCCTTTCGCCACCTTTCGTCGCGCCACGCCCCACTCACGCACAGGACGGATGCCCTCACCCCAAGCGCCCCAACCGAGGAACCGTTCCGGCGCACATCCGGGCCGATGTCCCCGCCCCGGCGTGTCTCACCCCGCCCCTCTTCCCTTTTTCGAACATGAGTACGAGCATGAAGGTATGGCCACCACCGACCGGCAGGCCACGACGCTGGCCCTCGCACACGCCCTGTCAGCCGCCGAACGCGGCCTGGCCGTCATCCCCCTGTCCCGGACGAAACTCCCGGCCCTGCGCTCCCCGCACCGCGGCCATCCCGAGCACGCCCCCTGCCACGGGGAGTGCGGCCGCTTCGGCCACGGCGTGTACGACGCCTCGACCGACCCCGCGCGCATCCGCGCTCTGTTCGCCGCCGCCCCCTGGGCCACCGGCTACGGCATCGCCTGCGGGCTGCCCCCGCACCACCTGATCGGCATCGACCTCGACACCAAGCCCGGCACGGACTCCCCGGCCGCCCTGCGCGAGCTGGCCCTGCGGCACCTGTTCACGATCCCCGAGACGGTCGTGGTCCTCACCCCGAGCGGCGGCCGCCACCTCTGGCTGAGCGGCCCCCCGGACGTCGCCGTGCCCAACTCGGCCGGCCGACTGGCCCCCGGCATCGACGTCCGGGGTGCCGGCGGCTACCTCGTCGGCCCCGGCTCCCGCACCGACCACGGCGTCTACGGCACCGCCCCGGGCACCGCACACCTGGCTCCCGCCCCCTGCCCGGCCGCCCTGCTGCGCCTGCTGCTCCCGCCGCCGCGCACTTTCCATGCGGCGCCTCCGCCGGCCGGGGACCGCGGCAACGGGCTGGTCCAGTTCGTCCTCGCGGCCCACGCCGGCCAGCGCAACACCCGCCTGTTCTGGGCGGCCTGCCGCGCCTACGAGAACGGCATCGGCCCCGCTCTCACCGACCTCCTGCTGGACGCGGCGCTCCACACCGGCCTGTCCGAACGCGAGGCCCGGGCCACGATCGCCTCGGCGGCCCGGATGACGGCCCGGCATCCGTGAGGCGATTCGCACGGGGAAGGGGTGCCGTCGACCGGGCGAAAACCCTTCTACGTTTCATTCGTTCATCGGGCAAGTGCGTTAAGTCGCGCGTCCCGGTACCCCTCACGGGTGGCTTAATCCCCCGAACGCCGGACACCCCGCCTCCGACGGTGCTCGTTATGCGTGCGTGACAAGGAAAGACAGGTGCGGAGAAAGGATTCTTCCGCAGATCAGATATACCCATGGGCCTACCGGTGGCAGCGACTGCCCGGACCGGCTGGATGACTTTCTGAACAAGATCAGGACTATGGAAACCGAATACCTGCGGGCAGCCTGCCGACGGCACGGCAGAGCCGACGCCGTAACGGCGGCACCGTCCCGGTCCCGTGCTCCCCACGGAACATCCTGAACGAGGGCACGGAGGACTTCAGTTGGACAGGTACAGCGACGGGGCACATCTCTACAGCCCGCAGTACCCGCCGAGAGCAGAGCACGACGCGCTGAGCCAGTACGGCAGCGCCATCCCCATCCCCTTCCCGACCCAGCAGCCCTGGGACGGCACGGCGCCCGATGCCACACTGAACGGCTGGAACCTGGACGAGGAACTCGCCCACATGCTGTCCACGGCACCGAGCCCCACCCCGACCCCGGCCCCCCTCCCCCTGGACGAACCGCCCCGCAGAAGCGACCGGCGCCGCGTGCGGGAGGACCCGCATCTGGTCGTCGGCGGTCGGCCCATCACCCATGTCACGGTCCTCATCACCGTGATCGCGGTGTGCGCTGCGGCCCTGCTGGGCTGGTCCATCTCCTATACCTACGCCCAACTCCGCGCGATCGCCGAGACCGTACTGCCCATGAGACTGGCGCATTGGTGGCCGCTCACGGTGTACGGCCCGTGGTTCGTGGCGGCTCTGTCCATTCTGCGGGCGACCATGCAACGCCAGCCCGCGCCCCGCTCTTGGGGTGTCCTTCTCGCGGCCTCGGCCATGGCGGTGGCCCTGTGCGTCAGTCACGCGTCCCGCTCGCTGCTGGCCTTCGTGATGCTGGGAGTTCCGCCCATCACCGCCCCGGTGTGCTTCTGGGAGCTCATCGGCCAGGTCTCCGCCAAGTACCGGATCCGGAAGGGAGCGCATGCGCAGCGGGGCTCCAAGACGTGAGGCGTTCCGCGTGAACGCCTGACGGGCGCGGACGGAGGCACCGCGTCGCACACAGAAGGGGTGTCCCTCGTTGAGGGGCACCCCTTCTGCTCCGCAGGGCCGGGACATCCAGCAGTGGTGCGCTGCGGCGATGCGGTCCACGATGGAGAGAGCAGCGGACAACAAGCCAAATGGTGATCATGTGGTTGGACTGGTCATCGTCGTCAATTCCCGGAGCCTTCCCCGCTGCTCGCGCCGGCTTCCGCGCTGGGCCCTTCACTCTGGACGATCACTGGGCGTGCCCGGCGTACCGGCTTGCTCACGGACCAGTCCACGGCCGCAGTGATCGCCGGGCCGAGGAAGAGCGCGATGGTTACCGAGGCTGAGCTACTGAAAACCGACGATCAGCGGCTTGAGGAGCTGTTTCGCAAGAGTCCGGCGGGCGAGATCCCCAAGGGCCCGATGGAGGGGAGGACGATCTTCCCGGCGGCCGGTCCTACAGGGGTGCGGCTGCTGGCGGCCCTGGTGAATCTGGTCCTGTGGCGGGGCAAGGTGTTCAGCCCGGACGGCTATCTCAGCAACCGGCTCACACCGCTGGACATCCTGTCCGTCATCGCCCTGGTCGGGCCCGGTCGGAGCCGTCTGGACGACCAGGAGTGCATCGTCATCGACTACTCCCGGACGTCCCTGGTGTGCGGGCGCGTACGGGATGAGGTCCGTCAGGTCGGCCCTCAGCTGTACCTGGGCCTGATCTGGCTGTTCGACCGCAAGATCGGATGGTTCACGCTGCGCGAACCGGCCAGTGGCAACGGGTCCGGCGGCGCCGAGTCCGGCAGGACCGCATCCAGCGGCACGGTGTCCAGCGGCGCCGCATAGGCCCGATCGCGCCGAAACCATGCCGCTGCGCTCCCGGCCGTGACGAGAGCCTGCCATCGACGGCGCGGCCTCACTGCGACCTCTCGCTGCGACCTCCCTGCGTCCTCTCCGCACGACCCGTCGGCGCGTCAGGCCCCGGCCCGCGGGCGAAGGTTCCGCAACGTGCCGACATGACGAAAGGCCCGGATCTTGTTTCCCCCCAGCATGCGCGCCTGCAGATCAACACCCCGCGCCCTGCGCGGCGTTGGGAAGGCCAAACCGTCGCGACGCCGCTCAGGCACCGCCCTGGCCGCATCGGCCACCATGGCCCTCGCCCTGACGGGGCTGCCCGCCACCACGTCCCCCACCACCTCGGCCTCGTTGCACGGAACGGTCACCAGCGCGGGAAAGGCGCTGGCCCACGCCGACATCACCCTCTTCGCCGGAGACCGGCAGGGGGCCCGGGTACTGGGACGCACCACCACCGACGCCAACGGGGCCTTCGAGATCCGGCCCAACAAGCCCACGGGCTCCGTGCTGTACGTCCAGGCCACGCCCACCGGCGACCAGTCGTTGCGCCTGCGCTCCGTCGTGGGCTTCGGTCCCGACGGCGGCGTCCCGCAGCACTCCGAATCAGCCGTCACGGTCAACGAGTTCACCACCGTCGCCGCCACCTACGCACTGGCCCAGTTCACCGGCGAGGGAGGCGGGATCACCGGTCCGAGCCCCGGCCTGGAGAACGCCGCGGCCACGTCCTACAACCTCGCCAACCCGGCCTCAGGACGGCCCGGCAGGGTCGTCACCGACCAGAACAACGGCAGCAAGAACGACACCCTGGCCACCCTCGGCACCCTGGCCAACCTCGTCTCCCTGTGCGCGCCGGGAGCGGACACCGGCCGATGCCAGGACATGCTGCGCCTGGCGACACCGCAGCACGGCAGCGCACCGGCAAACACCGCGGAAGCCGTGCTCAACCTCGCCCGGAACCCCAGGCTGGCCACCGCCAAGCTGTACGCCCTCGCCGGCCAGGCACACACGTACAGCCCCGCGCTCACGGCGGCACCGTCGGCCTGGGTCCTGGCCCTCCACTACACGGCCCCCTACGTCTACGCCCCGGGCCGTATGGCCTTCGACGCGAAGGGCAACGTCTGGGCCTCCAACAACTGGCTGCCCGGAACGCGGAACCCCAGCCCCTACGTCACCGTGCAGGACCCGGTGGGCGACCCGACCCTCAACAGCCCCATCAGCGGCGGCGGCATGAAGGCGGGCGCATGGGGCATCGCCGTCGACCACGAGGGCTCCGTCTGGGTGCCCAGTTACGGCGGCGACGCCATGTCGAAGTACTCGTCCGCCGGAAAGCCGCTGTCGCCCGACACGGGATTCAAGAACGGCGGCCTGAACCACCCTCAGGGCACCGCGGTCGACCAGCGGGGCAACGTCTGGATCGCCAACTTCTACGGCCTGCACGGCAACCGCGGACAGGGAAGCGTGATCGTCTACCCCCATGGTGACCCCTCGAAGGCGATCACCATCAAGGGCGGCGGCCTCGACCACCCGTTCTCCATCCAGATCGACGGCCACGGCCGGGCCTGGGTGTCCAACGCCCGCTTCAACGGGGCGAAACTCATGGAAAACCGCACCCCCGAAGGCCACGCGGGCGGGAGCCTCACCGTCATCGGCCCCGACTTCAAGCCGACCTCGTTCTCTCCCATCAAGGACAAGTCGCTCGACTGGCCGCTCGGACTCGCCGTCGACTCCAGGAACAACGTCTGGGTGCCCAACTTCGTCGGCAACTCGGTCACCCGCCTCACGCCCAACGGCACCGTGGCGGGCGTGTACAAACTGCCGACGGCCATCGCTCCTTGGTCCGTCGCCGTCGACGGATCCGACCGTGTGTGGGTCGCCGGCTTCGGCGCCCCCTCCGTCTCCGTCCTGTGCGGCGTGAACACCGGCGCCTGCCCGGCCGGATCCTCCACCGGAACCGTGCTGTCGCCGTGGGGCGGCTACCGCAGCGATTCCATCCAGCACCTCACCGCCGTCCAGCTCGACCAGTCCGGCAACGTCTGGCTGGCCAACAACTGGTCAAAACTCGCCCCGCCCACCGGCGGCGACGGCCTGGTCGAACTCATCGGAGTCGCCACCCCCGTCTGCACACCGCTGCAGCCCCTGCCGGCCCGCCCGGCACCGAACCGCTCGACCGCGTGCCCCACTCAAACCAGTACCTCGTAGCCCTACGGGACGCACTCGGCTGTACGGCCGACGAATCGAGGTGCACTGCCGGGGCGTCGCGAGCATCAGGGGTCTTCGACCTGTGACCATGAAGCGTCCGGTGAAAGCAGCCGCTCCGGGCCGGCGGGAGCTCGGGGTCGCGGGGGCCGATGTGCCGCCGCCGTACGGCAATCCAGGAACACGCTGTAGGTGATGTGGTGAACTGGCTGACCTCGCTGCCGGCGGTGGCGCTGGTCGTGGGCGCGCTCGGGATCGCCTTACTGGTCGCGGCGGTGGCGCGGCTCGGCATCCGGGCCCTCGTACCGGCGGGGGAACGGGACCGGGTGCCGCAGATCGTCACCCCCCTGATGCCCACGCTCGGCGCCTGCTTCGCGATCTTTGCGGCACTCTCACTGGCCAGCGAGGCCGGCTACCTGCGCGAGGCGGACGGGCTGGTGAGCACCGAGGCCGCCGCGGCCTCCCGACTGGCGTGGGCGGCGACAAGTCCACGAGTCCGGTCGGAGCCGATCCATGCGGCACTGATCGACTACCTGCAGACCACGCGTGCCAGGGAATGGCAGGGCGGGGCAGCGGCGGCCGGTGACGACCGAGCCACCGCTCGCGCCATCGCACGGCTGGAGCGGAGCGTACGTTCCGAGGCGGCCCGGACCGCGGTGGGAACCCCGGCCAGTACGGAGCTGGTGGCCGCCCTGGACGATGTCACCAGCAGTCGTCGCGCCCGTGTCGAGGCCGCCTCGCGCGAAGTCCCCACGCTCTACGTCGTCACCCTTGTGGTCAGCGGGCTGGCCCTGATCGTGAACGCCGGCGCACTGGTCTTCCGCAGCAGCTTGCGAACGTCCCTGCTCATCGTGGGTGTTGCGAGTGTGGTCGGGCTGAGCCTGGCGTTGCTCTTCGCGCTCAGCGCACCCTGGAACGGACCGTTCATCGTCAGCGGGCATCCACTCGACGACATCGTCGGCGACCTGAAGTCCGGCTTCTTCCACGGCGGTCCGTAGCCGGCGAGCCGGGATCACCTTCGACCCGTCTGCCGGTCTTCCGGCCCCCGGTGGGTGAGACAGGCCCATGCAGAAGGGGTGCCCCTCCTCAGGGGCACCCCTTCTGACCAGCACATCTACGGCCTGTGCGGAGGCGGTGGGATTTGAACCCACGGTGACATCGCTGCCACGACGGTTTTCAAGACCGTTCCCTTCGGCCGCTCGGGCACGCCTCCCCGCGTCGCCCACCTGGGGCGGAGCGGGTAACAGCAGCTGGGATCAGCCATCAGACGAGAACGTGGTCCACACAGGGTCCACTGACTCTGTTTCCAGCCGTCGACAACGCCGCTTCAGGCACCATGGCCGTGTCCCCCATGAGATGGCCCTCTGATCCGTAGGATCGGGCGCGCCGTTGGGTGGGGGCTCCATCCGCCCGCTGGCTGATCGCTGCTGGTCGTGATCCACGGTCTCTGTGCGCCGTCGTTGCCGTCAGGGTTGCCGTCACCGCTCTCAAAGCCGTTCCCCCGTCACCCCCAACATCGCTGAACCCTCAACCCGGGACGAGGTGCCTAAGTAACCGTCGCCCGAGCTTGCGCCCCTATCTACGCCTCGCACGGGCGGGACTGGCGTCCATGGCGCGCACGGAAACTAGAGATCTTTAACGGCTGAGGTTACGTCGGGTCGTGACGGCTGCCGCAGGCCGCGCTATGTCAGGGGTATGAGGTATCCCGATGGCGGTGGAT
>NZ_JBEYYC010000032.1:0-100020 GCF_040645355.1 Streptomyces sp. NPDC046805
TACATTCCGAACCCGGAAGCTAAGCCTCACAGCGCCGATGGTACTGCAGGGGGGACCCTGTGGGAGAGTAGGACGCCGCCGAACAAATTTTGAGAGAGAGCCCCAACTCCGGGTAGTTACCCGCGAGTTGGGGCTCTTTCGTGTTCAGGCCAGAGTCATGTTCATGTCGTCCAGGGTCTTCCCGGGAGACAACCGTACGTGTCACCGTCGTGACTCATGGTCCTCAGACGCAGAAACAGACGCCGTGTTGTCACTGTGCTGGCAGGTACCGCCGCGCTCGTCACGGGAGCCGCCGTTGCCCTCGCCGCCGCCGGCGGCCAGGACGCCCCAGGACCGAGGGCCGACGGGACCGCCATCACTCCCGTCGGCTACAAGGTCACGCCGGCCGGCCACCAGACCCAGCTGGGCAATCTCCCCCTCAATGCCGTGCTCTCGCCTGACAGGAGCATGCTCTTAGTGAGCAATGCCGGGCAGGGCACCCAGTCCCTCCAGGTGGTCGACCCCGAGAATTCGGAGGTCGTGCAGACCATCTCGTATCCGAGCCCCCAGGCCGTGTTCACCGGGCTCGCCTTCAGTCCCGACGGGAAGCGTGCCTACGCCAGCGGGGGTGGGCGCGAGATCATCCACACGTACGACGTGAGCAATGGGCGGCTGACCGAGACCAGTCCCATCAAGCTGCCCACGAAGAACCCCGAGGGTCAGTCCGTGAACATGTATCCGGCCGGGATCGCCGTCACACCCGACGGGAAACGGCTGGTCGTCGCGGACCGGCTCGCGGACGCCACCACCGTGGTGAATCTGGACGACGGGTCCATGGCGACCACGGCCGTCGGGCATGCGCCGTACGCCGTGGCCCTCGCCGCGGACGGGAAGACCGCCTTCGTCACCAACCAGGGTGGCGACACGGTCAGCGTGCTCGACATCAGCGGGTCTGCGCCCGTGCAGCAGACGGCCGTCAAGGTGGGGACGCATCCCAACGCCGTCATCACGGACGCGGACCACAACACCCTCTACGTTGCCAACGGGGACAGTGACCAGGTCAGTGTCGTCGACGTGGGCACGCGGAAGGTGACGCGGACGATCGGGCTCGCGCCGTACGAGAACGCGCCCGTCGGCAGCAACCCCGACGCGCTCGCGCTGTCCGAGGACGGGCGGCGGCTCTACGTCGCCAACTCCGGGAACAACGACATCGCTGTCGTCGACCTCGCGAAGGGGCGTCCGTCGGCGCTCATCCCGACCGCCTGGTACCCGACCGCGGTCGTCCCGCATGACGGCAAACTGTTCGTGACGAACGCCAAGGGACTCGGCGCCGGGCCCAACAACGGCCCCGGGTATCCGAATCCGACGTCCACCGCGCCCGGCTCGCCCGACCAGTACTCGGGTTCGATGATCAAGGGCACCCTGTCGACCATCCCGCTGAGGGTCGATCAGGACCAGATGCGGCGGTGGACGCGGACCGTCGTCGCGAACAACGGGTTCGAGGACGGGGACAGCCCGCGGGCCACCGGTGCCGTCGTGCCGCGCAGGGTCGGTGAGCGGACTCCGATCAAGCACGTCATCTACGTCGTCAAGGAGAACCGGACCTACGACCAGGAGTTCGGCTCGTTGGAGAAGGGGAACGGCGACGCCTCGCTCAACCTCTTCGGGGAGGATGTCGCGCCCAACGCGCGTACTCTGCAGCGGAAGTTCGTCAACCTCGACAACTTCTACGCCGACGCCGAGGTGAGCGCTCAGGGCTGGAACTGGACGGTCGCGGCCAACTCCAACCCGTACAGCGAGCAGGGGTGGCCCGCGAACTACTCGGGGCGCAACCACAACTACCCCTCCGAGAACGGCAACCCGGCGATCGCGCCCAACAAGGACCCCGAACACGCCTACATATGGCAGCGGCTCCACGACAAGGGTGTCACGTTCAGGAACTACGGGTTCTATGCCAACGCGAACGCGAACGGCAAGGCCGTCGCCGAGGATCCCGTGCTCAATGCGGGGACCGACCCCGACTACCTGCCGTACAACCTCAGTTGCCCGGACTCGGCCGGCAGCTTCACGCCCCGGAGCGCGGCCTGTGGCGGTCCGCGGATCGAGGAGTGGAAGAGGGAGTTCGCACAGTACGAGGCGAACGGCAACCTGCCCGCCTTCGAGATGGTGCGGCTGCCGAGTGACCACACCTCCGGGACCAAGGCCGGCATGCCGACCCCGCAGGCCTACGTCGCCGACAACGACTGGGCGCTCGGACAGCTCGTCGACGCCGTCTCGCACTCGAGGTTCTGGAAGTCGACCGCGATCTTCGTGACCGAGGACGACGCGCAGAACGGGCCGGACCACGTCGACGCGCACCGGACGATTTCCCAGGTCATCAGCCCGTACTCGCGCACCGGCAGGGTCGACTCGACCTTCTACAGCACCGCCTCCATGGTGCGAACGATCGAGCTGCTGCTGGGGCTCGCGCCCATGACGCAGTTCGATGCGTACGCCACCCCGATGGTGAACTCCTTCACGGGTCGGCCGGATACGACCCCGTACGACGCCGTGAAGCCGACCACCGACCTCAGCGCGGTGAACTCGGTCAACGCGCCGTTGGCCGGTGTGTCGGAGAAGCAGAACCTCACCAAGGAGGACCAGATCGACGAGCGGACCTTCAACGAAGCGATCTGGAAGAGCGTGCGTGGCGCCAAGTCCGTGATGCCGGAGCCGCGGCACGACCTCTACGGTGCCATCCCCAACGACCAGGCCGCGAAGCTCGACGACGACGACTGACGGCGGCGGCCAGGTCGATGACTGACGGCGGAGGCTAGAAGGTCACCTCCGCCGTCTCCACGGTCCCGCCCCGGCGGCCGGGTGCGCTCTGGAATCTCCAGTAGAGGTTCGTGTGGGCGACCACCTGCTCCGGGGCGGGAGCGCCGTACGCGGTGAGGTCCTCCGTGGTGTGGGCGTCGGCGACCAGCGTCGCGTCGTAGCCGCGGACGAGCGCGCCGTGCAGCGTGGAGCGGACGCACGCGTCGGTCTGGGCGCCCGTGACGACGACCCGGCCCACCCCGCGCGCCGCCAGGACGGACTCCAGGTCGGTGTCCTCGAAGGAGTCCCCGTAGTTCTTGTGGACGAGGGGCTCGGCGTCGCGGCGCTCCAGCTCCGGCACGAACTCCCAGCTCTCGCTCCCGCGCTTGAGCTGGTCGTCGCTGTGCTGGATCCAGATCACCGGTACGTCCTCGGCGCGGGCCCTGTCGATCAGGGTGTTGATGTTGGCGATCACGTCGTCGCGGTTGTGGGAGCCTTCCACCACGCCGTTCTGGACGTCGATGACGAGCAACGCGCTGTTCGGGCGGTCGGGCAGTGTCGTCATGAGTAACCCCCTGAGATCCCTGAGATCTCTCAGATCATCGTGTGCCGCCCACATTAATCCGAGGCACTGACAACGGCACCGGCGTTACGTTGGCCCGCATGGACCTCAGAACCCGTGACGACTACGTCATACGTGCCATCCGCCCCGACGAGTGGCCCGAGGTGAAGCGGCTGCGTCTGGACGCGCTGCGGGATCCGGCCGCGCCGATCGCCTTCATGGAGTCCTACGAGGAGGCCGTGACCGAGCCCGACTCCTTCTGGCAGGGCCGGGCGACGAGGTCGGGCGAAGGCGCGCGCGGGGTGCGGCAGTTCATCACCGAGGCGCCGGACGGGACCTGGGCCGCGACCGTCACCATGGTGATGGAGGAGGCCGGGACGACGGACTGGGCGGGGTCGCCGGTGGAGGTGACGCAGGGGCACGTCGTCGGGGTGTTCGTGCGTCCGGAGCACCGCGGGCGCGGGTTGCTGGAGGCGCTGTGCGAGGCGGCCCTGGAGTGGGCCTGGGAGCGCGGGGCGCAGCGGGTACGGCTGCTGGTGCACGAGGACAACGGGCGGGCCCAGGCGGCGTACCGCAAGGCGGGGTTCGTGCCGAGCGGGGTCGTCGTGGACCTCGTCGCCTACCAGGGGCAGCGGGAGCTGGAGTTCGTCGTCGGACGCGGGTGACCGGCGTCCATCGGGAGGGGATGTCCGACGTCCACCGGTAGGGGACGACCGGCGTGGATCGGAAGGGGGCGACCGGCGTACCTGAGCCCGACCTCCCTCGCTACGCCGGGAGTTCGTGGTGCGGCCAGCGGGACCGGGCCTGTTCGCGGGAGCGGAGGAGGGCCAGGGTCGGCAGGCCTCGGGCCGCTCCGGAGGACAGCAGGTCCGGGAGCTGGGGGAGCGGGGCCACGGCGGCGATGTCGTCGAGGACGAGGGTGAATGGTGGGTCGAGCCGACCGCCGGATGACCGTTCGGCCATGCGGCGGCCGCGCTCGACCACGCTTGAGACGAGGGCCGTAAGGAGGGGCATCGCGCCGGGGTTCGCCCTGGGGTCCTCGATGGATTCTCCGACCACATAGAGCGTGCCCCCTTCGGTGACGAAGGAATCCAAGGCGAGTGCATCAGTTCGGTTCGGCGTGCAGGCCTCGCGGATGTTGACCGTGAACAGGGCGGACAGCGCACGTCCGGTCAACTCCTGTGAGATGTCACGGCGTTCGGGATGGGACGTGAGGGCGGCCTCCAGCTCGCCCGCGGCGCCGGGGGCGGCCTTGGGGTGCGTACGGAGGATGCGTACCGCCTCCTGGACCTGGGTGCCCTGGGCCCAGCGATGGACGTGGCGGATGGTCCGGCCGTCTATGGCGGCGGCGTGCAGATAGCTCCGCAGGAGCGTTTCGGCGGTGTCGCTCACCGCCTGGTCCAGCCGGGCGGTCGGCCGGACCGGCGTCAGCAGGGCGATCGCTCTCGCCATCGCCGTCCGTCTGTCCTCGCAGCCCGCGATGGGGGACCAGTGGATACGGGCCGGGGTGTCGCAGCGGTGGGCCGGGTCGTAGAGGAGGGTGGGGCCCAGCTTGGCTCTGGCGTCCTTGGTCTCCGCCCAGAGGGCG
Organism: Streptomyces sp. NPDC046805; assembly: GCF_040645355.1. Lineage (NCBI taxonomy): Bacteria > Bacillati > Actinomycetota > Actinomycetes > Kitasatosporales > Streptomycetaceae > Streptomyces > Streptomyces sp. NPDC046805. Next base: position 4,926 of record NZ_JBEYYC010000032.1, read on the forward strand.
GGGCTGGACGTGACGACCAGGACGGGGCCTTCAGCGTCCCGGACGGCGCGGGCCGCGGTCGCCTGCCGGCCCTCCCTCGGGGCGACGAGGATCTTCTCCCAAGGGTGGGCGAGCGAGGGGGCGGGAGCGGTGGCTTCCCGGACGACGTCCGCCCGCTCCGGCTCCGGCTCCGACTCCACCGCCGGCCCCGGCCCCGCACCCAGCCCCGTTTCGGGCTGCAGCTCCTTGCGCGGCACCGGAACCTCGTACGCCTCGTGCTGTGCGTATGCCTCGTACAGCTCGCGTGGCTCGTGCTGCGTGTCCTGCCCGTGCTGCGTGTCCTGCTCGTGCGGCTCATACTGCTCGTGCCGCGGCTGATGGGCGAGCTTCCGCCGCACCCGCCCCGCCCGCCACCGGGCCACGGTCCCCATCACGAACACGGTGAGGACGACCAGCACCATCAACTGCCCGACGAACAGCCCCCAGAACAGTCCGTACCCCGACAGCTGCCCCGACGAGGTGTCGGGCCAGGCGCCGGCGATGTCGTGCGGTTCGCCGATGAGGTGCCGCATGGCCAGCGGCGTACGGGCGAAGGTGACGCCGGCCGGCCAGGCGCCCCGGTCGAACCAGCCCGCGAGGCCCGTGGCCGTCCACACCAGCAGGGTCATGCCCAGCAGGAAGCCGAGCAGGCCGACCAGCAGGCCGTCGGGGACGCCGCCCTGACCGCCCCGCTCGCCCGGGTCCTCCCGGCGGCGGTCCCGCGCCTCGGGTGCGGGGCCCATCTCAGGCCACCGTCGACTCGGAGGACCCGTAGCCGTACCCGTCCGGGTCGCCGAGGTGCTGCTCCACGAAGGCCGCCGCCCGCTCCTCCGCCTCGACCTCGGCGGCGTGCAGCGCGTCGTCGGAGGCGAGCCGGTCGCTGGACGACTCGGTCATGGCGCGGTCGGTGAAGACCAGGGGGCGTTCGGTCTCGGTGACCAGGTGCTTGACCACCTGGACGTTGCCGTTGACGTCCCAGACGGCGATGCCGGGGGTGAGCGTCGGGATGATCTCCACCGCCCACCGGGGCAGGCCCAGCACCTGGCCGGTGGCGCGCGCCTCGTCGGCCTTCTGGGCGTAGATGGTCCGGGTGGAGGCCATCTTGAGGATCGCCGCCGCCTCCTTCGCGGCCGCGCCGTCCACGACGTCGGACAGGTGGTGAACGACCGCGACGAACGACAGACCGAGCCGCCGCCCGAACTTCAGCAGCCGCTGGAACAGCTGTGCCACGAAAGGGCTGTTGATGATGTGCCAGGCCTCCTCGACCAGGAAGATGCGCTTCTTCCGGTCGGGGCGGATCCAGGTGTGCTCCAGCCACACGCCGACGATCGCCATGAGGATCGGCATGGCGATGGAGTTGCGGTCGATGTGGCTGAGGTCGAAGACGATCAGCGGGGCGTCCAGGTCGATGCCGACGGTCGTCGGCCCGTCGAACATGCCCCGCAGGTCACCGTCGACCAGCCGGTCGAGGACCAGCGCGACGTCGAGTCCCCAGGCCCGTACGTCGTCTATGGCGACGTTCATCGCCTCGGCCGACTCCGGCTCGGGGTGCCGTAGCTGCTCGACGATGTCGGTGAGGACCGGCTGGCGCTCGACGATCGTCTCGTTGACGTACGCGTGCGCCACCTTCAGCGCGAAGCCGGAGCGCTCGTCGAGGCCGTGCCCCAACGCCACCTCGATGATGGTCCGGAGCAGTGCGAGCTGGCCGGTCGTCGTGATCGAGGGGTCGAGCGGGTTGAGCCGGATTCCGTGGTTCAGGGCGGCCGCCGGGTCCAGCCGGATCGGCGTTATCCCCAGCTCCTCGGCGATGAGGTTCCACTCGCCGACGCCGTCCTCGCCCTGCGCGTCCAGGACGACGACCTGGCGGTCGCGGAAGCGCAACTGCCGTAGGACGTACGTCTTTTCCAGGGCCGACTTGCCGTTCCCGGACTCGCCGAGGACCAGCCAGTGCGGGGCGGGCAGCTGCTGGCCGTACAGCTGGAAGGGGTCGTAGATGTAGCCCTTGCCGGAGTAGACCTCGCGGCCGATGATGACGCCGGAGTCGCCGAGGCCGGGGGCGGCGGTGGGCAGATAGACCGCCTGGGCCTGGCCGGTGGAGGTGCGCACCGGCAGCCGGGTCGTCTCGACGGCCCCGAAGAGGAAGGACGTGAAGGCGTCCGTGACGACGGACAGCGGGTCCTTCATCAGCGCATCAACCCCTACCTGCGGATTCCGGTGGCGAACGGCAGCGTGTTCACGAAGGCCCGGTGGTGCTCGCGGTCGCACCACTCCAGCTTCAGATACGACTTTCCGGCCGACGCTCTGATCGTCCGCTTGTCGCGGGCCAGGGCCTCCGGGGAGCGGGAGGAGACGGTGATGTAGCCGACGAGGTTGACGCCGGCCGCGCCGCTCGCCAGGTCCTCGCCGCGCTGGTCGAGGCGGTTGTGGGCGGCGATGTCGCGCGGGTCGACGGTGCGGTTCATCTTGGCGGCGCGGCTGGCCTCGGCCTCGTCGTTGGTCTTCTCGGTCAGCATGCGCTCGATGGCGATCTCGGTGGGTTCGAGGTCCATCGTGACGGCGACGGTCCGGATGACGTCCGGGGTGTGGACGAGGAGCGGCGCGAGGAAGTTGACGCCCACCGGGGTCATGGGCCACTCCTTCACCCAGGCCGTGGAGTGGCACCAGGGTGCGCGGGTGCTGGACTCGCGGGTCTTGGCCTTGAGGTGGGTGGGGTCCATGGCGTCGAGCTCGGCCGGCCAGGCGTTACGTTTCGACATCGCCTGGATGTGGTCGATCGGGTGGTCCGGGTCGTACATGGAGTGGACGAGCGAGGCGAGCCGGCCCTGCCCGAGCGGCTGGCGTACGCGGATGTCCGCCTCCTGCAGCCGCGAGCAGATGTCGGTCAGCTCGCGCGCCATGACGACGGCGAGTCCGGCGTCCCGGTCGACCTTCCGGCCCGCCTGGGGCCGGGCGGCCCGCGCCATGGCATGTGCCTCGGCGGCCAGTTCGCGCGTGAAGTGCATGCAGGCGACGAGATAGGCGCGGTGCTGCTCGCTGCTGGTCGACACCATGGACTGGAGCTGGTCGTACGACCGTGACAGCCAATGAGGCGCCTTCTCGTCCCCGCGCAGCGCGACGTCCTTGGCGTGGGCGTCCGGGTCGGCGGGCAGCGTACGCGCGAGCATCTGCAGCCGGGTGACGAAGCCGTCGCCGTTGGCCACGTGCTTCAGCAGCGTGCCGAACCGGTCGACCAGCGCCTCCTGGTCCTCGGAGTCACGCAGCCCGACGCCGGGCCCCTCGATCTCGATGGCCGCGGTGACGGTCTTGCGGTCCGCGTGCAGCAGTACGGCGATCTCGTCCGGCCCGAAGGGAGCGGCGAGCCAGGTGATGCGCCCGATGCCGGGCGGCGGCCCGATCTCGACCTCGCGCCCGTCGAGCCGGGTGCCCGCCTCCATCGCACCGCTGCGGTAGAGGGTGCCCTGGCGCAGAGTGCGCTTGTAACTGCGGTTGATCTCGAACCACTTGTAGAACGTACGGCGCTTGTACGGCACGTACACGGCTGCCAGTGCCAGCAGCGGAAAGCCCGTCAGCAGCACGATGCGCAGCGACAGGACGGGGACCAGGAGCCCGCACATCATGCCGAGGAACGCGCCACCGATGATGAGCGCGATCTCGCCGGACTCACGGTTCCGGCCGATGATCGCGTTCGGCCGGGCGCGGCCGATGAGATACGTACGGCGGGGCGTGACCGGATGGGACAGGTGGGACTGGGTCGTCAACGCCCTTCACCTCCCGAGCGTTTACTGGTGCTGCTGTTACGGGTGTTGCTGGCATGCGGGGTGTTCACCGGGCTGCTCGCCGGGCTGGGTGAGCGCGGTGCGGGTGCGGCGGAGGGGACAGTTCCGCCGCCACCGGCGTTGGGGGTGCGGGTGCTGTGCGCGGCGACTCCGCCGGTGGCGGGGTTGGCCGGGCGGGGCGCGCTGGAGCCGCCGCCCGCCTGACCGCCGCCTGCGTTGCTGTCGGCGCGGGTGCTGTGAGTCTTGATGCCCTGCGCGACCATGGTCGCCGGCGAGCTGATGACCGCGGCGGCCTTGCCCTCGGCGCCCTGCATGATGCGGTTGTTGCGGGAACCGGCGATCTCGTCGCCGAAGCCCGGCACGAAGCGGTAGATCATCGCGCTGGCGAAGATGGCCAGCAGGATGATGGCGAGGCCCGAGACGACGGCGGAGAAGGCACCCGGCCCGTCGTCGGCGGACAGCGCCCCCGCGAGGCCGAGCACGATGACGATCACGGGCTTGACCAGGATGACCGCGATCATGATCCCGGCCCAGCGGCGGACGTGCCCCCAGAGGTTCTTGTCGACCAGCCCCGCGTAGGCGACGGTGCCGAGGAGGGCGCCGACGTAGAGCAGGGCGGCCCGGATGACGAGCTCCAGCCACAGGATTCCCGCGGCGAGGACGCTGACGAGCGACACGACGATCAACATGATCGGCCCGCCGCCGATGTCCTCCCCCTTCTTCAGGGCACCGGAGAAGGTCCCGAAGAAGACGTCTGTCTGATCCCCGGTGACATTCGCGAGGACTTCGGTGACACCGTCGGTGGCCGACACGACGGTGTACAGGATCAGCGGCGTGAAGGCGGAGGCCAGCACGGTCAGCCACAGAAACCCGACGGCTTCCCCGAAGGCGGTGGTGAGGGGAACGCCCCGCACGGCCCGCTTGGCCACGGCCAGCAGCCACAGCAGCAGGGTGAGGATCGTCGACGCCGCGAAGACGACCGCGTACTGCTGGAGGAACTTGCCGTTGGTGAAGTCGACGTTCGCCGTCTCCTTCACGGCCTCACTGAGCTTGTCGACGGTCCATGAGGCAGCCTCGGCACATCCCTTGGCCAGGGCCGAGAGGGGGTCGAGGGTGGGGGTCAGGGGGTCGGTGGGGGTGGTGCCTGAGCCCTTGGCGCCAGTTCCTTGGTCGCAGTACTTCCTGGCCGGACCGGCGATCAGTGAGCAGGGGTCGTCGCTCGGTGACGGTTTGGGGGCGGCGAACGCGCGGGTGGCCAGGAGTACGGCGGTTGTTTGTACAGCGGCCACGAGACCGGTGAGCTTGAGCGCGCGGTGCTGGTTAACGGGCATAAGTGAACCCTCCGAACTCCCTTACCGCCTTGCTGATCTCATCGGCTCCGGACACGGGGTTGTCACCGGTGACAGGCGTCGGACCGGTCTTCTGGCTGGATCCGAGGACCTTCCAGTCGCCACCGCTCCACTTCAGCTTCATGGTCACGGTGAACCAGCTGCTGGTCACCGGGTTGGTCGAGTTGTTCCCCGCGATCCCGAAGAGGCCGCTGCACCAGACCTCGACGGTGGCCGTGCTGTCACTGAAGGACGTGACCTTGGTACCGGCAGGCAGAGTGCGATTGACGAACGTGTTGCCCGCGGGCGCGCTGCCGTTGTCTTTGAGGCCGATCTTCTTCAGGAAGTCCGCCGAGTAGTCGGCATCGAAGCCGGACTGGAGGCTGTTGACGGTGCTGGGGTCGGCGACGGTCTGCACGATCTGGTGTCGTCTGGAGGGGTTGAACATGCCGTCAGAGCCCAGCGCACTTGCGTAATTGGCCGCCGCGCTCTCCGCCCCCTGCCGGCTATGAGCGAACCCCGTAGGAATCCCGCCACTCTTCGACGCCACCGGCCGCTCGCCGCTCGGCGCCGTGGCCGAGGCCGCCGGCTTGTCTCCGGTGCCGTCGGCCGAAGAGGCATCGCCCCCGCCGCCACGGTTCGCGAACGCGATCGCGGCGATCAGGAGGACGACCACGCCGACGACCGTGACCAGGCTCCGGGAGGACGAGCGGCCGCCCCGGCGGGCCCCGCCGTAGGGGTCGCTGTCCGGCAGCCGGGTGCGGGTCGACCCGGTCGTGTCGCCGTAACCTCCGGAGGACCCGTGTTCGTCTCCGAGACTCATGCCGCGTACGCCCCCTTGATGTCGTACAGGAACACCTCGTAACGGATCGCGTTGAAGTACGACGGTAGCCGTGCTGGTTCGCGTGCGGGCGTGGTGTGGTGACTCGACATCAGGAAACGCAACCTCAGCCGGTGGGCACGACGGGCGGGTGGGTAGGGGACCGGGCGCGCCCGGAGAGAAAAGGGGCTGCTTATACGGCCATGCCGTACACGATGGTGAACAGTGTGCCGAGTGAGCCGATGATGAAGACGCCCGTCAGGCCGGCGATGATGAGGCCCTTGCCCTGCTCGGCGCTGAAGGTGTCCCGGAGGGCCGTCGCGCCGATACGTTGCTTCGCCGCGCCCCAGACCGCGATGCCGAGGCAGAGCAGGATGGCCACGGCCATCACCACCTCGATCATCACCTTCGCCTCGTTGCCCAGGCTGCCGAAGGGGCCCCAGTCCGGAGCGATCCCGCCGATGATGGTGTTGATGTCTCCCTTGTCGGCTGCAAAGAGCATGTAAGTCACCGCCCCTGGTGGGTAGTTCCGCAGTCCCCTGCGGTGTGCAGAGGCCAGGCCTCATTCTCGCCGACAATGCCGCTGTCGTATGTCGACTTGGCGTCATTGATTGGCGGGTTTCGTACGTGTGGCGCGCACGGTGACTCTGTGTATCACGGCAGGTCACGCCGGGCAACGAGGCCTGAGCGGAACCTGTCGTGCGGTTGCTTCGTTGACTCTTTTTCGGCCTGGAACGGTTTCTGACGGGCGGTCGGGTGAGACGCCGGGACGATGGTCCCGATCGTCTCTGTGACGGCAGGGATCTCCGGCGGCCGGAGGGGGGCCGCTCATGTCACCGTCCAGGGTCCGGACTTGGCGGTCGACGGGATCGCCGGACCGCATCGTCGACGTCCGTTCAGAGATCGAGGACCGCGCGTAGAGCCTCGTCGATGCGCGCGATCGCGTCGGGCCCGATGTTTCCCAGGTGTGTTCCGTCGTCGAAGTGCGCGGTTTTGAGCTGAACGAGATTGAGGGCCACGGCGACGGCCTCGACCGGAGCGTTCAGGTGGACGGACATGATGGTGTCCGGATAGGCGCCGGGCGGATGCAGGACGATGGCCAGACAAGCCCCGAACGCCTCGTCGAGCCCGTCGAGGCTGACGACACACACGGTGCGTTCACCCTGGGCGCCCTTGACCTGCCAGATGTCCCCCTTGTTCACCACGCGTCGCCCTCGCCGTCCAGATCCGGCCGGTAACCGGCTGCGGCCAGCTGCTTCGCTGCGTCCAGTGTGATCTGGCGCCGGACGAGACGGTCTATGTACGCGGACACGTTGCCCTCGGGGGCGTGAGCGCGAACGTAACCGGCAGATGCGTCCGAGAGTGAGACGGTGATCTTCGTGGTCATACTGGAATCATACTCGGGTCATACCGCACCGGAAGGCGTTTCACCCTGTCCGGGCCGCGGGTTCACGGTCCGGCGGCGTGGCCACGTCACGGGGTCTGCCTCCATTGCTGTTCGAAGAGGATCTGCTCGGCGATGGTGGCCAGCAATGCGCGGGGTGCCTCGTGGAAGGTCTGGATGCGGTCGGCGTGGGTGAGACGCGCGTAGGGCGTGAGGCGGTAGACGAGGAAGCCGCCCGTGTCGCGGCACATCCCGGAGGGCCAGGTGTCGGGTCGGGCGCCGTTGATGCCCGAGGAGCCAGCCGCCCGGTTCGATCTGCTCACGGACCCGGGTGAGCGCTTCGAAGCAGTCGTCTCCGCTGCCGGTCACCTGGCCCCAGGGACCGTCGGCGGTGACGGTGTAGTGGTAGTTCTCTCCGCCCCAGTGCAGGACGACTGCGGCCTGCTGGTCGCCGTTGTAGGCGAGCACGTCGAAACGGTGGGGAATCAAGCGGCTCATTCGCCGGCGCCCTGCACGAAGTGGTCGAACTCGCCTGCCTGTACGCCGAGTACGAAGGCGTCCCACTTACGGCGGTTGGTCGTGACCACGTTGTCCGGGTCGCTGGTCTCGCGGAGGTAGACGGGCGCCTCGCCGCCCTCCACCCTCACCGCGGAGTTGCTAGCCGACGCCCATCTCCACGCCGACGGCGTCCACGCCCTCCGTCTGAGACCAGGGAAAGGGGAAGCCCCCGCCGTCGAGGCGAGGGCTTCCTGTGTGCGGTGTGCTCGATGCGCGCTGAGGGTCGTCAACCCCGATGGACGTCGCGGAACTTGAGGCCCTTGCCCGTCTTGGCGTACGTCGTCTTCGCGGCCAGGGAGCCGCAGTTCGACCCCGCGTTGAAGGTCTGCCAGTTGCCGATGACGCCGCCCCACTCGACGCAGACGCCGCGCGCGTATTTGTAGACCGGGCCCGCGTAGGACGTGTAGTTGCCTTCGTCGATCGCTGCGCTCGACTCCGGGTCGCCGACCTTGTTGAGGTAGGCGGCCATGTAGATGGGGCTGCCGGTGGTGTTGCGCTTCGTCACGACGCAGTTCTTGCCCGTGCTGGAGTTGTAGGTCAGGTAGACCGTGCCCACGTTCGCGATCGGTGCCGAGTTCACCACGACGTAGCCGGAGCCGCAGACTCCGTTGTACGTGGCTGCCGAGGCGGTGGGGGCCGACGCCATCAGGCCGGCTCCCGCCGTGGCGACGGTGACGACTGTGGCTGTCAGGGTTCTCAGTGCGGCACGCTTCATGTGCATCCTCGATCCATGTGTCGATCGGCTCTGGGACGGAGTTGCTGGCGCCACAAGGTGAGACCGCCGACGGGCGCTTCTGGTTGTATGCGGGGGTCCGACTTGTTTGATGCCGTGTCAGGCGATCATGGGGTGATTGTCCAGTGAAATGGCGCCACTCTCCGTCGAAATGGCCTTGAACAGGGCCGACATGGGGGAGAGTTGAGCCGTGCGGAAAGTTTGGGTGGTCGGCGGAGCCGCGGTCGGGCTCGGGCTGAGCTTTGTCATGCTGCTCGTCGTCGGGGTGTACCTCGTCGCCGGGAATCTGGCGGGCGGCCTCGGCGGCGGCACGGTCGGGCTGGCCAAGGGCGCCGTGCCCGCGGCGTACAAGACGCTCGTGCAGAGGTGGGGCAACCTGTGCTCCGCCCTCAACCCCGCGCTGCTCGCCGCCCAGTTGTACCAGGAGAGCGGCTGGGACCCGACGGTCGTCAGCCCGGCCGACGCGCGCGGCATCGCCCAGTTCATCCCCGGCACCTGGGCGACGCACGGTATCGACGGCAACGGCGACGGCCGGCGCGACATCTGGGATCCGAATGACGCGATTCCATCGGCCGCTTCGTACGACTGTGAGCTCGCGAAGTACGTCAAGGACGTGCCCGGCGACACCTCCGACAACATGCTTGCCGCCTACAACGCGGGCGCGTACCGCGTCATAAGGGCGGGCGGGGTTCCGTCCATCAGCGAGACCCGGAACTACGTCAAGACGATCCGCACCCTGGCGAAGAGCTTCGCCGCTCCCGTCACCCGGGTCGACCCCAGCCGGCAGGCGGCCGCCGCCATCTCGTACGCCCAGCACAAGCTCGGCACGCCCTACCTGTGGGGCGGTACCGGCACGGCTGACCAGGGCGGACGCTTCGACTGCTCGGGGCTGACGCAGGCCGCGTACCGGAATGTGGGGGTCACGCTTCCCCGGGTCGCCAACGACCAGTACAACGCCGGGCCGCACCCGTCGCGCAGCGAGCTGCTGCCCGGCGACCTCGTGTTCTTCTCGGACGACCTCACCGACTCCCGTGCCATCCGGCACGTGGGGATCTACGTGGGCGGCGGGTACATGATCGACGCGCCCAGGACGGGTGCCGTGATCCGGTTCGACCCGATCGACACCCCCGACTACTTCGGGGCCACCCGGGTCACCGAAGATGGCGCGAAAGCGCTGCCCACATCGGTCTGAATCGCCGGTGAACCCGGCCCTGAGCTGGGGCGATGGGTCTCTCTTCGATAACGTCTGCGTGATCGTTCGGTTGAGTGTGGAACGTATTGATGGGGAGCGTGCGTTCCTGTTGACGTAGGCGAGCTGACGACCACTCGGTCGAAGCGGATCTACGCCACGGGGGTAAGCAGCAGTGACGCACGTGAGGTGCGTCCGGAACAACGACGAAGGGGCCGCAGCACGATGGCTGTACTCGCCGAATCCGGATCGAACCCCGACGTCGAACTGCTCTACGACATCAATGGACTCGCCAAGGAAGCGCCGCACTGGTTCGACCGGATCATGGAGTTCGTCGGTGAGTACGGGCTCGTGCTCGCCCTCGTGCTGCTGGTGCTGTGGTGCTGGTGGTCCGTGCGGCGGAGCGCCGGCAGCGGCTCCGACAGCGGGGACCAGGCCGCGTCGTCCGTCGCCGCGCTCGTGTGGGCGCCGCTGGCCGCCGCCGTCGCCGTACTCGTCAACGTGCCCATACGGGGTTTCGTCGAGCGGCCGCGGCCCTTTCGTGACCACCAGGGGCTCGACGTTCTTGTCTCCGGCAAGACCGACTACTCGTTTGTGAGCGATCACGCGACGATCACCATGGCCCTGGGGGTCGGGTTGTTCATCGCCAACCGGAAGTTCGGGATCGCCGGGATCGGGCTGGCGCTGCTCGAAGGGTTCTGCCGCGTGTACATGGGCGTGCACTATCCGACGGACGTCGTCGGTGGGTTCGCGCTCGGTACGGCCGTGGTGCTGCTGCTGGCTCCGGGCGCCATGGCGCTGCTGACGCCGGTGACGAAGGCGGTGGGGCGGTCGTCGTGGGGCGCGTGGCTGATCCGGCGGAGGTCGTCGGCGGGGGAGGCGCTGGTTCCGGGGGCGCGGACGCCTGCGGCGGCCGAGGAGCGGGATCTTGCCGCGTAGGTCTGTCGAGGCCTGGTGCCCGCAGCCGCGCGGCGGCGGGCTATAACCCCTGCGGGTACGTGAAGAAGCGTTCCGGGTCGTACTGCGTCTTCACCTGCTTCAGGCGCGTCGCCGCCTCTCCGAAGTACGCCGAGCGCCAGTCGGTCAGCGTCGGGTCCGTGTAGTTCTGGTACGCCGCACCGGAGGCGTACGGCTTCATCGCGGTGTGGGAACGCGTCAGCCAGGACTGGGCCGCCGAGCCCGACATGCCTGCCCGCCAGGACGCCAGGTACTGCGCCAGCATGCGCGAGCGGCGGTGGACGAAGGCCGTCGCCGTGGGGGAGACGCGGTTGATCGCGCCGCCCAGGGCCGTGAGGGCGATGCTGCCCGCGCCGCCCTGGACGGAGCTGATCTGCCGCAGCAGTGTCTGGATGCCGGCGGCCGAGAGGGAGTGGTCGAAGAAGTCCGAGCGGGCCGTGTACGTCTCGCGGCCCAGGGCGCCCCGGGTGGAGCGGCCGGGTGTGGCGCCGGGGAGGTGGCACTGGGCGGACGTCGAGAAGGACGAGCAGCCGGCGTATATCTCCATCGCCTCCTCGTAGCCCCGGCGGTGCAGTGACACGCTCGCCGCGTTCGCGCCGATCATGTGCGCCAAGTGGTCCACCGCGTTCTGGAGTTCGCCGTACGTGCCCAGGGAGAACGCGGAGACCGAAACCGTGGGTGTGCCGCCCGCCGCGTTCGCCAGGTGCAGGGACGACCAGATCTCGTCCGGCTGCGCGGGCCCCCACTCCTGCCAGGCCTTCACCACCGCGGCGGCCTTCGCCCACGGCCAGGTGAGGTAGGCGGTCACGGCCTGGGGCGCGGGGTGGGTGCGGAAGTGGAGTTCCGTGACGACGCCGAAGTTGCCGTTGCCCGCGCCGCGCAGCGCCCAGAAGAGGTCCTGGTGGGTCGTCGCGTTCGCGGTCAGGGAGGTGCCGTCCGCCGTGACCAGGGTGGCCTGGGTGAGGCTGTCGCAGGTCAGGCCGTAGGCGCGGGAGACCACTCCGTGGCCGCCGCCGAGGACCAGGCCGGAGATGCCGACGGTGGGGCAGGAGCCGGCCGGTATCGTCGCGCCCTTCGCGGCCAGCGCCCGGTAGACGTCGATCAGCTTGGCGCCCGCGCCGACCACCGCCTGGCCGCCGCGGACCCTGATCCGGTTCAGCTTGGAGACGTCGACGATGAGGCGGCCGTCCCCGGAGGACCAACCCGCGTACGAATGGCCGCCGTTGCGTATCGCCACGCGGATGCCGTGGGCGTGGGCGTACGCCAGCGTCGTACGGATGTCGTCCGCGTGGGAGACATAGGCCACCGCTGCGGGCTTCAGTCCGTCGAAGCGGGTGTTGTAGAGGAGGCGGGCCGTCTTCCAGGCCGCGTCGCCGGGGCGGACCAGTGTGCCGTCCAAGTCCCGTGCCAGGGCTGACCAGTTGGCGGCCGCCGTGGCGGCGGTCGTCTTCAGCGGGGTGCGGGAGTGCGCGGCCGTGTGCGGTGTGCTGCCGGACAGGCTTGCCCCTGAGCGGGCGGCCGGCCTCTTGTCCGGGCCTGCCTCGCAGGCCGTCAGCACGGTTGCCGTCAGGGCGGCCGCGCCGCCCGAGATGAACGAACGCCGTTCCATGTGCGTGCCTTTCGTCGCCCGTCGTGCTTTCGTCGGCCTCGTGGAACGAGACGACGCCCTGGGGGTCGGGGTTCCACGGCCGTCGCACACCTGCGGGTTCCACGGGCGTCGCATGCATGTACGGACAGGGGCGGTTGCGTGTACGGACACGCCCGTCGTCGGAACCTCCGCGTGCTCTCACCGTGAGCATTCCGTGACCTCACCGGGCCGATGGCAGGGGTTCACTCCCCGTTCATTTACGGCCTTCGGCGGCTTCACCTCATCTGCCTAATTTCGGCCTTACCCGGTGCGGTGTGCGGCCCCAAACGCATACGTGCACCAAGACGACTCCGCACGCCGCCGAAGGTGGCGGCTCCTGGAAGGAACTCCGAAAGTGATGCTTCAGCGCAAGAACCGGCTGCGCGCCCTTTCCCTCGGTGCTGTCGCCGTCTCCGGCGCCCTGGCCCTGACGGCGTGCGGCACGGATGACACGGGCAAGTCGGCCGGCGGCTCGACGGCCGCCAAGGCCAGCTCGGTCAAGTGCGACAACGCCAAGGGCCAGCTGCTCGCCGACGGCTCGTCCGCGCAGAAGAACGCCATCGACGCCTGGGTGAAGCAGTTCTCGCAGGCCTGTGGCGTGCAGATCAACTACAAGGGCGGCGGCTCGGGTGCGGGCGTGACCGCGTTCAACCAGGGCCAGGTCGCCTTCGCCGGCTCCGACTCCGCGCTGAAGCCGGAAGAGGTCGCCGCCTCCAAGAAGATCTGCAAGGGCGGCCAGGGCATCGACCTGCCCATGGTCGGCGGCCCGATCGCCGTCGGCTACAACGTCCCGGGTGTCGACAACCTGGTCCTGGACGCGCCGACCCTCGCCAAGATCTTCGACAGCAAGATCACCAACTGGAACGACCCGGCGATCAAGAAGCTGAACCCGTCGGCGAAGCTGCCCAACCTCAAGATCCAGGCGTTCCACCGCTCCGAGGACTCCGGCACCACGGACAACTTCACCAAGTACCTGAAGGCCACGGCCGACTGGAAGTACTCCGGCGGCAAGGCCTGGCAGGCCAAGGGCGGCCAGGCGGCCTCCGGCTCCGCCGGTGTGGCCCAGGGCGTCAAGCAGAACAAGGGCGCCATCGGCTACTTCGAGCTGTCCTACGCCAAGGACATGAGCACCGTCGCCATCAACACGGGCGCCAAGACCCCGGTCAAGCCGTCCGTCGAGAGCGCCACCGCCGACATCGCCGCCGCGAAGGTCGTCGGCACCGGCAAGGACCTGTCGCTGGACCTCGACTACAAGACCAAGGCCGAGGGCGCCTACCCGATCACCCTGGTCACGTACGAGATCGCCTGCGACAAGGGCAACAAGCCGGACACCCTGCCGGCCACCAAGGCCTTCCTCAACTACATCGCGAGCGAGGACGGCCAGAAGGTCCTGTCGGAGAACGACTACGCGCCGATCCCGGCCGAGATCATCGCCAAGGTCCGCACCAACATCGCCGGCCTGAGCTGACCTGATCCGAGTGCGGCCCGGTCCCGGCCACGGGCCGGGCCGCATCGTCCGGTGCACCGCCGCCCGGAGCCGTACGCCCCCTGACGGGCGTAGGACTCCACCGAGCCGCCCACCCCGTGGCTCAGCAGACCGGAGAACCCGATGGACATGAAGACGCAGACAACCGACGCACCACCCCCCACCCCCCAGCCGACCGAGCAGAAGCGCGCGGCCCGTGGCGCGACCCGCCCCGGTGACCGCATCTTCCTGGGGCTGTCCCGCGGCTCGGGCATCCTGCTGCTGGTGATCATGGCCGCGATCGCGGTCTTCCTCGCCTACCGCGCCTCCCTCGCGATCCAGCAGGACCACGGCAACTTCCTGACCACCTTCGAGTGGAACACCAACCTCACGCCGCCGGTCTTCGGTATCGCGGTGCTGGCCTTCGGCACGGTCGTCTCCTCGATCATCGCCATGGCCCTCGCGGTCCCGGTCGCCGTCGCGATCGCGCTGTTCCTCACGCACTACGCCCCGCGCAAGCTGAGCGGTCCGGTCGCCTACGTGATCGACCTGCTCGCCGCCGTGCCGTCCATCGTGTACGGCCTGTGGGGCGCCCTGATCCTCGTCCCGCACATGCAGGGCCTCTACGGCTGGCTGAACACCTACCTCGGCTGGACCGGCGTCTTCTCCTGGGACGGCGGCGCCCCGCGCGCCATGCTGACCGTCGGCATCCTGCTCGCGATCATGATCCTGCCGATCATCACCAACGTGAGCCGTGAGGTCTTCCGCCAGGTCCCGCGGATGCACGAGGAGGCCGCGCTGGCCCTCGGCGCCACCCGCTGGGAGGTCGTCCGCATGTCGGTGCTGCCCTTCGGCCGCTCCGGCGTGATCTCCGCGTCGATGCTCGGCCTCGGCCGTGCGCTCGGCGAGACGATGGCCGTCGCCACCGTGCTCTCCCCGAGCTACGACATCCAGGCCAGCCTGCTCAACCCGGGCGGCGGCACCTTCGCCCAGAACATCGCCAGCAAGTTCGGTGAGGCCACCGACCAGGGCCGCGACGCACTGATCGCCTCCGGTCTGGTCCTCTTCGTCATCACCCTGCTGGTCAACGGCGCGGCCCGCGCGATCATCGCCCGCCGCAAGGAGTACTCGGGGGCCAACGCATGAGCACCGCAGCCGTCACCGACAAGCGCGCCGGCACGCTGCGCGGCGCCCGCCTGCCGAAGTTCTCCTCCTGGTTCATCGCCGCCGGTGCGATCGCCGCCGCGGTCGGCATCGGCAAGGGAGTCCACCTCGACAGCAAGGTCCAGTGGGGCCTGATCGCCGCGCTCCTCTTCGTCCTCTTCACGTACGGCATCGGTGCCGTCGTCGAGGGCCGCCGTCAGGCCAAGGACCGCGTCGTCACCTCCCTCGTCTGGGTGGCCTTCCTGCTCGCCGTGATCCCGCTGGTCTCCCTGATCTGGGTGACCGTCGCGCGCGGCGTGAAGGTCCTCGACCCCTACTTCCTGACCCACTCCATGGGAGTCGTCGCCGACTCCGAGCCGGGCGGCGGCATCTACCACGCCATCCTCGGCAGCCTGGAGCAGGTCGGCCTCGCCACCGTGATCGGGGCGCCGATCGGCATCCTCACCGCGATCTACCTGGTGGAGTACGGCCGGGGCAAGCTCGCCAAGGCCGTCACGTTCTTCGTGGACGTGATGACCGGTATCCCGTCGATCGTCGCGGGTCTGTTCATCCTCAGCCTGATGCTGATCCTCAAGCTGCAGCCGTTCGGCTTCGCCGGCTCGCTGGCCCTGGCCATCCTGATGATGCCGGTGGTCGTGCGCTCCACGGAGGAGATGCTCAAGCTCGTTCCGAACGAGCTGCGCGAGGCGTCGCTGGCGCTGGGTGTGCCCAAGTGGCGGACGATCCTGAAGGTGGTCCTGCCGACCTCCATCGGCGGCATCACCACCGGCATCATGCTGGCCATCGCCCGTATCGCGGGCGAGACCGCGCCGGTGCTGCTGCTGGTGTTCGGCAACTCGTTCATCAACGCCAACCCGTTCGACGGGGCGCAGTCGTCGCTGCCGCTGTACATCTACCAGCAGTACGCGCAGAGCGCGGGTGCCAACGCGGCGTACGACCGCGCGTGGGCGGCGTCGCTCACGCTGATCGCCTTCGTGATGATCCTCAACCTGGTGGCTCGCGGCATCGCCCGCTGGAAGGCCCCGAAGACCGGTCGCTGACGCGGCCACACAGCGACCGAGCTTGAATTTCTGGAAGTGAAGTAGAGACATGGCCAAGCGAATCGACGTAAGCGGACTCTCCGCCTACTACGGCTCCCACAAGGCGATCGACGACATCTCGATGACGGTCGAGCCGCGCTCGGTGACGGCGTTCATCGGGCCCTCCGGCTGCGGCAAGTCGACGTTCCTGCGCACGCTGAACCGCATGCACGAGGTCACGCCCGGCGGTCGCGTCGAGGGCAAGGTGATGCTCGACGACGAGGACCTGTACGGCTCCGGGATCGACCCGGTGGCGGTGCGGCGCGAGGTCGGCATGGTGTTCCAGCGGCCGAACCCCTTCCCGACGATGTCGATCTTCGACAACGTGGCGGCGGGTCTGCGCCTGAACGGCAACTACAAGAAGAGCGAGCTCAAGGACATCGTCGAGCGGTCGCTCAAGGGCGCGAACCTCTGGAACGAGGTGAAGGACCGCCTGAACAAGCCCGGCGCGGGTCTGTCCGGTGGTCAGCAGCAGCGTCTGTGCATCGCCCGTGCGATCGCGGTCGAGCCGAACGTGCTGCTGATGGACGAGCCCTGCTCCGCCCTCGACCCGATCTCCACCCTCGCCATCGAGGACCTGATCGGCGAGCTGAAGGAGCGCTTCACGATCGTCATCGTGACGCACAACATGCAGCAGGCGGCGCGCGTCTCCGACCGTACGGCGTTCTTCAACCTGGCCGGGGTCGGCCAGCCCGGCAAGCTCGTCGAGATCGACGAGACGGAGCGGATCTTCTCCAACCCGTCCGTACAGGCCACGGAGGACTACATCTCCGGGCGCTTCGGCTGAGCCGACACCTCCATACCCCTCGCGGTGCTGCATGGCGGTGCCACCGTGAGGACGCAAGAAGGCCCGCCCCTGGATGCCAGGGGCGGGCCTGTGTGTCGTGCGGTTCGGCTCCGCCGGGGGCGGGGTCCTCGCCCACCCGCCCGCCCGTCTCGGTAGGACAGAAGGTCCCCCAGCCCCGGGGCTCCGCCCCGGTCCCCGGCGGGGACTGCGTCCCCTGCACCCCTGCCTGGGGTTCTGCCGTCGGGTCCTGGTGGGCTTCGGGCCCTGGGCTCCTGCCCTTGGGCTCCGGGTGGGGACTTGGTCTCCTGTGCCCAGCCCCGGGGCGGGGACTGCGTCCCCTGCACCCCTGCCTGGGGTTCTGCCGTCGGGTCCTGGTGGGGGCTTCGGGCCCCGGGCTGCTGGCTCGGGGCCGTCGGGCTTCGGGTGGGGACTTGACTGCTGTGCCCCATTCCCGGGGCTCCGCCCCGGTCCCCGGCGGGGACTGCGTCCCTGCACCCCTGCCTTGAGGTTCTGCCGTCGGCCCTGGTGAGGACTTCGTCCCCTCCACTCCTGCCTCGGGGTTCCGCCCCCTGCCCCCGGGCGCGGGGGCTTCTTCTTCTCTCCCTCCCGGCAGCCCCGGCGGGGACAGCTCAGGTGGCTGAAATGTGCGCGTCGACTGCCGGGTGGCGCTGTCGGGTTTCAGCCTGCCGAGTCGGGTGGTGGGTGGGCATAGGCCCGGGGGCAGAGCCCTCTCGGCCTGGTGTTACAGGAACGCCAGGCTGACGACCCAGAAGACGCCCGCCGCTACCAGCGCGGCCGCCGGCATCGTGATGAACCAGCCGAGGACGATGTTCTTGGCGACACCCCACCGCACCGCGTTCACGCGCTTCGTCGCGCCGACGCCCATGATGGCCGAGGTGATCACGTGGGTCGTGGAGATCGGCGCCTTGAAGAGGAACGCCGTCGTGAACATGATCGCCGCGCCGGTCGTCTCCGCCGCGAAGCCCTGCGGCGGGTCCAGCTCGATGATCTTGCGGCCCAGCGTGCGCATGATGCGCCAGCCGCCCGCGTACGTGCCCAGGGACAGCATCAGCGCGCAGACGATCTTCACCCAGACCGGGATCGGGTCGCCGTAGCTCTCCGTGCCGGAGATGACCAGGGCCATCACCACGACACCCATGGTCTTCTGGGCGTCCTGCAGACCGTGCCCGAGTGCCATCGCGGCAGCCGACACCGTCTGCGCTATCCGGAAGCCGCGCTTGGCCTTGTGCGGGTTGGCCCGCCGGAACAGCCACAGGATCGCCGTCATCACCAGGTAGCCGCCGATCAGACCGACCACCGGCGACAGGAACATCGGGATGATGATCTTGTCGACGACGCCGCTCCAGATCACCGTCGTACCGCCCGCGAGCGCCGCTCCCACCATGCCGCCGAACAGCGCGTGGGAGGAGGAGGACGGGAGGCCGAAGTACCAGGTGACCAGGTTCCAGGCGATCGCGCCGACCAGGGCGGCGAAGAGGATGCCCATCCCCCGCGCCCCCTCGGGCGTCTCGATCAGGCCCTCGCTGACGGTCTTGGCGACGCCCGAGCCGAGGAAGGCGCCGGCGAGGTTCATGACCGCGGCCATCGCCAGCGCCGCCCGGGGCGTCAGCGCCCGCGTGGACACCGACGTCGCGATGGCGTTCGCCGAGTCGTGGAAGCCGTTCGTATACGTGAAGAAGAGCGCGACCAGGATGGTCACGACGAGAGCGAAGGTGTCCATGGACGCCTCAGGACTCCTTGACGGCGATGGTCTCCACCGTGTTCGCCACGTGCTCGAAGGCGTCCGCCGCCTCCTCGAGGACATCCACGATCTGCTTGAGCTTGAGGACCTCGATGGCGTCGTACTTGCCGTTGAAGAGGTGCGCCAGCAGCTTGCGGTGGATCTGGTCCGCCTGGTTCTCCAGACGGTTCACCTCGATCCAGTACTCGGTGAGGTTGTCCATGGTCCGCAGGTGCGGCATGGCCTCGGCCGTCAGCTCGGCCGCCCGCGCCAGGACCTCGATCTGCTGCTCGACGCCCTTCGGCAGCTCCTCGACGTTGTAGAGGACGACCAGGTCGACGGCCTCCTCCATGAAGTCCATGATGTCGTCGAGGGACGACGCGAGGGAGTAGATGTCCTCGCGGTCGAACGGGGTGATGAACGAGGAGTTCAGCTGGTGGAAGATCGCGTGCGTGGCGTCGTCACCTGCGTGTTCCGCGGCCCGCATGCGCTCTGCGATCTCGGCCCGGGCGGAGGCGTCCGCCCCGAGCAGTTCCATCAGGAGCTTCGAGCCCGTGACGATGTTGTCCGCGGATGCGGCGAACATGTCGTAGAAGCTCGTCTCCCTGGGGGTCAGACGAAAGCGCACGTGGGGTCCTCGGGGTGCTTCGGTTTCGGTCAGGCCGATGCTAGGCGCATCATCCGGCCACGGCTAATGGGCCGCCATCCAGTGTCGCCCATCGGGGACAGTGATCAGCACGGGGGCGTTCCAAGGACTCCCTACCCAGCGAAGTTCGTTACGATATACCCGGCAGGGGTATATGTCTGGAGGACGCGATGACGACCACCGAGGCCGGCGCCACGGCGCCCTCCGAGCGCGCGGACCACGAGAGCGCCGACAAGACGGCCCACGAGGGCACCACGCACGGCTACCACAAGCAGAAGGACGAGCACCTCAAGCGGCTGCGCCGGATCGAGGGGCAGATCCGCGGCCTGCAGCGCATGGTCGACGAGGACGTCTACTGCATCGACATACTCACGCAGGTGTCCGCCTCCACGAAGGCCCTGCAGTCCTTCGCGCTGCAGCTCCTGGAGGAGCACCTGCGGCACTGCGTCGCGGACGCAGCCGTCAAGGGGGGCGGCGAGATCGACGCGAAGGTCGAGGAGGCCACGAAGGCGATCGGGCGGTTGCTGCGCACCTGAGCGTCAGCGGGAGGCGTCCCGCTCCTCGGTCACCCTCAGCACCTCGTCGATGCTCTCCAGGCTGAGCCGTTCCCCGCGGGCGGCGGAGGCCGCGATGATCAGCTCCCCGCACAGCTCGATCTCGGCGAGGGCCACGTGGTCCTGTACTGCCGTACCGCCGACCGGAGCCACGTGCATCACCTCTTCTCTGCCGTCAGCGACTTCCTAGAGTAGGCAGCGCTCTACGCGCCGCGCATGGCACGGACGGGCTAGTTCGCCAGAAGGTTAGCGGGCTAGTTCGCCGGGCGATGACCGGCCGGGCGGGTCCGGGTCTGCCCTGGTTGTCCGACTCGGCGCGCCTGCTCAGCTGTCCGGCTCGTTCTCCGCGATCCGGCCCGCGTAGATGTCCTCCGGGCGCGGAAGCGTCACGTGCACGGGGGCGCCGAAGCCGTACAGCAGCGTCGTCGAGGCGACGTCCACCGTGGCCTTGCGCGTGCCGTTGACGAAGCTGAACCGCTGCCGGAGCTTGCGGATGCGCCCCTGGTCGTCGAGGTAGGCGTCGAACGGCACCCGGGCCGTGGCGAACCCCTTCGCCGCCGACTTCAGCGCCGCCCGGTTGCCGATGGACGCGCTTCTGGCCGCCGCCGCCAGATCGGCGGTGCCGCGATAGTGCCGCACCGCGGTGCCACCGACCTCGGTCCGCCCCACGTACGTCGCCGTGCGCGCGCCGCGCAGCAGTTCGGCCGCGGCGTACGGGTCCGTCGCACCGCCCGTCACCAGGTTGCCGTCGGTGAGGGTCGCGGTCTCCACCCGGACCCATTTGTCGGCGGGCACGCCCGCGCCACGGTTCTTCATGAACAGGGCGCCGGGGGCGAGCAGCTCGGTGATCGGGCGGTGCTCCGTCGTCCCGGCCGGGTCCTCGGGCAGGACCACCGTGAGCTGCCCGAGCTGCCGGCGGTAGTCGTAGACGCCCTTGCCGCGGATGGTGACCCGGGTGCCGCCGGTGGCCATCTCCATCGACGTACCGGCCCGGGAACTGCCCGCGTCGCGCAGCACGTCGGCGGCGCGGTGCAGGACGCCGACCGGGTCGGCCTGGCCGCGCGCGTCCTCGGCGGCGGCGCCGCTGCCGACGCACCCCGTGGCACACACACCCAGTCCCACCGTCATGCCCACCGCGACGACCGTCGCACCCGCGCGCCTGTGCTGCCGCCGATCCATCGCCTTCCTACCCCCAGCCGGTCCGGCCCGTCACGGGCCCCCGTGTCGTCGTTCCGGTTAACGACGGGTAGGGGCGCACCGTCACGCGCTTCCACGGTCCGGTGAAGGCCGTACGACCGCACGGCTCACGGGCTCGGTACCGTTGTCCCCGTGACGCAGCAGGACGGGTCGGAAGAGGCCCGGCAGGGGCAGGAACACCACACGACGACTCATGAGCAGGGCCGCTTCTGTGTGGCCCGCTGCACCTGCGGCTGGCGCGGACCGGCCCGCCGGGCCCGCAGCCAGGCTCGTACGGACGCGGAGGTCCACGCGACGGCGGCCTGAGGAGGGCCTCCCGCCGCTACGCGTGTTCGAGCCTGTGCACCAGGTCGTCGACGAGGTCCCGGTCGCGCGGCTGGGTCAGGCGGGTGCGGGCCGCGGCGGGGGAGAGCCACAGGATGCGGTCCACTTCACTGTTCGGGGCGAAGCGGCCCGAGACGGCCTCGGCCGCCCAGTAACGCACCTGTTTGGGGCGGTCGTTGGCCACGTAGTGGAGCGTGGGCAGCTCGGGGCCGGGGGCGGCGGCGTAGCCGGTCTCCTCGGCCACTTCGCGCAGGGCGCCGGCCAGCGGGGCCTCGTCGCGCTTCAGCTTGCCCTTGGGGTGGGACCAGTCGTCGTACTTCGGCCGGTGGACGAGGCAGAGCTCCAGTTCGCCGTCGACCGGGGAGCGGCGCCACAGGACGCAGCCGGCCGCCTGGACGGTGGTGTCATTCGTGCCGGTCAACCCGTTTCACCCTCCGTCGGTCGGCCGGTCAGGGCGCGCTGACCGGCTGCTTCAGCCATGACTGCTGGAAGGCGAACCGCGCCGCCTCCACTTCGAGCCGCTGGTCGGCGTGGAGCACGCCGAGCGCGTATGCCGTCGCCGGGGCGATCCGCGGGGTGCGGGCCGCCTGCGCCGCGGCCGCCGCCGCCTCCGAGGCGTCGCGGTGCCGGTTCAGCGCCTGGCCGGCCGCCAGCAGACGTACGTCGACGCGGTCGGCGTCGCCGTGGAGGACCTCGCGGGCGTACCGGTGCAGGCGCAGGAGAAGGCGGACCTGGTGCCAGGGGCCGTCCTGCGGGTGCGGGGACGGGTCCGGGGACAGGCCGTGGATCAGGGCCTCCGCGTTGTAGGGGTGGCCGGCGGTGAGCAGGGGCAGCGTGGCGATGGCGTTCGTGAGCCGTTCCTCGGCGGCCGCGGCCAGGGGGCGCAGGTCGGTGGTGGCGGCGGCGGGGGTGAGCGGCACCTCGCTGGCCAGGACGGCGACCCGGTCGGCGACGGCGTGGAAGCGGGCCGAGCCGAGCGCCTGCAGGGCGGTGGAGTGGGCCCGGGTCCGGGCGAGGGTCAGCTGGCGTTCGAGCAGGGCGCCCGCCTTCGCCGCGCCCACGGTGAGGTTGCCGCGCTCCGGGCCGGCCTGGACCGGGGGGCCGGAGTCGGCGGAGCGCGCCGCACCGGCGACGGCGGTGGAGTTCACCGACGGCGCCGGAAACACCGTCGATCCCGAACCCGACAGCCGCTGCAGGGCCAGCAGCAGGCGCCGCAGCCGGGCCTCGCACGCGTGCTCCAGGCCCAACGTGCCCGAGAGCCAGGCCAGTTCGGGACGCATCTCCTCCGACCAGGCCGGGTCGAGGAGCGGGCGGAAGGTGTGCAGGCTGCCGCTGATGCGGCGGGCTGAGCGGCGCAGGGCGCGCACCGCGTCGACGGCCCCCTCCGCGCCGCTCGCCGCTCCCCCGCGCGTGTCAGCGCGGGCGGGGGAGCCGCCGCCGGTCTCCCGGTGCAGGCGCAGCGCGCGGAGGAACTCCGTGGCCTGGGCGCGCAGATAACTCGCCAAGGCCTCCCCGAGGGCTTCCCCGAGGGGGGCGCCGTGCTGCTCGCGTCCCGGCTTCGGGCCCGGTCCGGGCGAAGCCGTGAGCTCGCGGGGCGCCCCGGCCGCGGGGTCGTCCGCAGGGTCAAGGTGTTGCTGTGCCACGCCGGCGCCTCCGGGCGTCTATGAGCGTCTCCTGGATGTTGCGCAGGGGCTGTCCGTCCGCGTCGGCGGCATGCCGGGTCCACTCGCCGTCCGGGCCCAGGTGCCAGGAGGAGGTGGAGTCGGACATGCCGGTCTCGAGCAGCCGGTTCAGGGTCGCCCGGTGGGCCGGGTCGGTGACCCGCACCAGGGCCTCGATACGGCGGTCGAGGTTGCGGTGCATCATGTCGGCGCTGCCGATCCACACCTCGGGCTCGCCGCCGTTGCCGAAGGCGAAGACCCGGGAGTGTTCGAGGAAGCGGCCGAGGATGGAGCGGACGCGGATGTTCTCCGAGAGGCCCGCGACGCCCGGCCGCACCGCGCAGATGCCGCGCACCCAGATGTCGACCGGGACGCCCGCCTGGGACGCGCGGTAGCACGCGTCGATGACCGCCTCGTCCACCATCGAGTTGACCTTGATGCGGATGAAGGCCGGACGGCCCGCGCGGTGGTGCTGGACCTCCTTGTCGATCCGTGAGATCAGGCCGTCGCGCAGGGACTTGGGGGCGACCAGCAGCCGGCGGTAGGTCTCGCGGCGCGAGTAGCCGGAGAGCCGGTTGAACAGGTCGGAGAGGTCCGCGCCGACCTGCGGGTCCGCGGTCAGCAGGCCGAGGTCCTCGTAGAGGCGGGCCGTCTTCGGGTGGTAGTTGCCGGTGCCGACGTGGCTGTAGCGGCGGAGCGTGTCGCCCTCCTGACGCACCACCAGGGACAGCTTGCAGTGGGTCTTCAGACCGACGAGGCCGTAGACGACATGGCAGCCGGCCTCCTCCAGCTTGCGCGCCCACTTGATGTTGGCGTGCTCGTCGAAGCGGGCCTTGATCTCGACCAGGACGAGGACCTGCTTGCCGGACTCGGCGGCCTCGATGAGCGCGTCGACTATCGGCGAGGTCTCCGAGGTCCGGTACAGGGTCTGCTTGATCGCCAGCACGTCCGGGTCGGCGGCCGCCTGCTCCAGGAACGCCTGCACGGACGTGGAGAAGGAGTCGTACGGGTGGTGCAGCAGCACGTCCCGGGTGCGCAGGGCCGCGAAGATGTCCGGCGCCGATGCCGACTCGACCTCGGCGAGGTCGCGGTTGGTGCCGGCGACGAACTTCGGGTACTTCAGCTCGGGCCGGTCGATGGAGGCGATGCGGAAGAGGCCGGTGAGGTCCAGGGGGCCCGGCAGCGGGTACACCTCGGCCTCGCTGATCTTCAGCTCGCGCACCAGCAGGTCGAGGACCTCGCGGTCGATGGACTCCTCGACCTCCAGGCGCACCGGGGGCCCGAAGCGGCGCCGCATGAGCTCCTTCTCCAGGGCCTGGAGCAGGTTCTCGGCGTCGTCCTCCTCGACCTCCAGGTCCTCGTTCCTGGTCAGCCGGAAGGCGTGGTGCTCCAGCACCTCCATGCCCGGGAACAGCTCCTCCAGGTGCGCGGCGATGACGTCCTCCAGCGGGACGTACCGGCCGGGCGCGGCCTCCAGGAAGCGGGACAGCAGCGGCGGCACCTTCACGCGGGCGAAGTGCTTGTGGCCGCTGACCGGGTTGCGTACGACGACGGCCAGGTTCAGGGACAGGCCGGAGATGTACGGGAAGGGGTGCGCGGGGTCCACGGCCAGCGGGGTGAGCACCGGGAAGATCTGCTGCCGGAACAGCGTGAACAGGCGTGCCTGCTCCTTCTCGGTCAGCTCGTTCCAGCGGACCAGGTTGATGCCCTCCTCCGCGAGGGCGGGGGCGACGTCCTCCTGGAAGCAGGCGGCGTGCCGGGCCATGAGCTCGCGGGAGCGGGCCCAGATCATCTCCAGCACCTCGCGGGGCTGGAGACCGGAGGCCGACCGGGTTGCGACGCCGGTCGCGATACGGCGTTTCAGACCGGCCACCCGGACCATGAAGAACTCGTCCAGGTTGCTGGCGAAGATCGCCAGGAAGTTGGCTCGCTCGAGGAGGGGGGTGTTCGGGTCCTCGGCGAGTTCGAGGACCCGCTCGTTGAACGCGAGCCAGCTGCGCTCCCGGTCGAGGAATCGACCCTGCGGCAGCCGGCCCCCCTCGGCCTGCGCCTCTTCGTACGCGTCCAGGTCGGCGTCGATGTCGGGCTCGAGGTCGGACACGGTGGCGGCCACCGTGCGCGGGCGGTGCGCGGCTATGGAGCCCACGGAGGGCTGCTGCTGCTGGACCTCGGCCTGGGTGTCTGGCTGGCTCATGAGTCCATTGTTCCGCGCCATCTGCCACACGGGCGCGTCGGAACGTGCCGGTGGCAGCGTGACGGCCCCGTTTCCCGCGGGCCCCTCGGGCAGCGCTGAAGGCTCTGACGCGGCGGGCTTCATTGCCCGAGCGTCGCAAGGTCGTCTGAATCAACGGTTACGGAGACATGACGTGCGGGATAGCGAGGGGCGGCTCCCGGGCATCGGCGCTGGTGGGAACGTATGGAGAACGTGACGATCTCGTACGGTCCGGCCGCCGCGGCCGCTGGAGGCACGGAGGGGGATCAGGTCTCCGCGCGGTACATCAGGTCCGTCTCGTGGGTCTGGAATCCCAGCCGCTCGTAGACCGACACGGCCGCCTTGTTGTCGGCGTCGACGTACAGCATCGCCGTCGGCACGCCCTGTGCGGCGAGGTGGCGCAGGCCGATCAGCGTCAGCGCCCGGCCGAGTCCGCTGCCCTGCGCGCCCGGGGCGACGCCGAGGACGTACACCTCGCCGAGGCCCTCCTCGGCGTGCACCTTGGTCCAGTGGAAGCCGAGGAGTTGCCCCTCCCGCTCGGCGAGGAAGAAGCCCGCCGGGTCGAACCACGCCTCGGCCTTGCGGTCGTCGAGGTCGCGCTGGGTGAGGGAGCCCTGCTCGGGGTGGTGGGCGAAGGAGGCGGCGTTCACGGCGAGCCAGGCCGCGTCGTCCTGCCCCGGTACGAAGGCGCGCACGGTGACGCCCTGGGGCAGCACCGGGTCGGGCAGCTCCGGGTCGGTCAACGGCCGCCGCATCTGGCGCAGTTCACGGAACATGGTCAGCCCCAGGACCTGGGCGAGATGCCGGGCGGCGGGGTGCCCGCCGTGCGCCCACACCCGCAGTCGCTTGCCGGACGCGGCGAGCAGGGACGCGCCCAGCGCCCGGCCGTGCCCGTGCCCGCGGTGCGCGGGGTGGATGACCAGCTCGGCGGCCGGCGCCTCCACCGGGTCGGTGTCCTCGAGCTGGGCGTAGCCGACGAGTTCGTCGCCCACGGTCAGCAGCAGATGCGAGACGCCCTCCCGCGCGCTCCCGCGCAACTGCAGGCGCCCCTGCTCGGACACCGGCTGCTGCCCGTCGGTCCGGGCGGCGTCCGTGAGCAGTTCGAGCACGGCGTCGGCCTGGTCCGGGGAGAGCGCGGAGTAGGTCTCGATGGATCGGGAGGAGAAGGACCGTCCGGTGTCGTCGCTGGTCATGCGTATGAGGGTACGGGGGCGGCGGAGGGAAACCAGGACGTGCCCCCGAACCCCCTGTCGCGCTACGCGCGTTGACCATAGGCTGCGCACCGCACCGGGCCTACTCGCCACAGTCGACCCACAGGGGGGCACATGCCGACCGCAGCTCATCCGCGCCACCGCACCAGACGCCGTACGTACGCGCTCGTCTCGGCGATCGCCGGGCTCGCCACCGCCGGCGCCCTGGCCGCCGCCCTGCCCGCGCAGGCGCACGCCGAGCAGAGCTCAGACGGGCGCTCCAGCCGCTACCAGGACGTCCAGCTCCTGTCCTTCAACGACCTGCACGGCAATCTCGAACCCCCGTCCGGCTCCTCCGGCCGGGTCACCGAACTCCAGCCGGACGGCACGACGAAGTCGGTCGACGCGGGCGGTGTGGAGTACCTGGCCACGCATCTGCGCCAGGCCCGCGCGGGCCACCCGTACTCCATCACCGCGGCCGGCGGCGACATGGTCGGCGCCTCGCCGCTGATCTCGGGCCTGTTCCATGACGAGCCGACCATCGAGGCGCTGAACAAGCTGCACCTGGACGTCACCTCCGTCGGCAACCACGAGTTCGACGAGGGCGCTAAGGAACTGGCGCGGCTGCAGAACGGCGGCTGCCACCCCACCGACGGCTGCTACACCGACGAGGGCTTCGCGGGGGCGGACTTCCCCTACCTCGCGGCGAACGTCCTGGACGAGAAGACCGGCACGCCGATCCTGAAGCCGTACTGGGTCTGGAAGAAGAAGGACGTCAAGATCGGCTTCATCGGCGTCACCCTGGAGGGCACCCCCGACATCGTCTCCGCGGACGGTGTGAAGGGGCTCAAGTTCAAGGACGAGGTCGAGACGATCGACAAGTACGCCAAGGTGCTCCAGCGCCAGGGCGTGCAGTCGATCGTGGCGCTGATCCACGAGGGCGGCTTCCCGGCCTCCTCGTCGTACAACTACGACTGCGACTCCCCGGGCGCGGGCAGCGGCATCTCCGGCCCGATCGTCGACATCGCCGAGCACGTGACGCCGGCGGTGGACGCCCTGGTGACGGGCCACACGCACACCGCGTACGTCTGCACGGTCGACGACCCCGCCGGCCGGCCCCGCATGGTCACCTCGGCCGCGTCCTTCGGCCGCCTCTACACGGACACGACGCTCACGTACGACCGCCGGACCGGCGACATCGCGCGTACGGCGGTGCGGTCCGCGAACCACGTCGTCACCCGGGACGTCCCCAAGGCGCCCGACATGACGCAGCTGATCGACCGCTGGAACACGCTCGCCGCGCCGATCGGCAACCGTCCCATCGGCTACATCTCCGCCGACATCGGCAACACGGGCAACGAGTCCCCGATGGGCGACCTGATCGCCGACGCGCAGCTGGCGTACGGCAAGGAGCTCGACCCGGGGACCGACCTCGCGCTGATGAACCCGGGCGGTGTGCGCGCCGGGCTGACCTACGCGGCGAAGGGCGGCGAGGGCGACGGCGTCGTGACCTACGCCGAGGGCTTCACCGTGCAGCCCTTCGCCAACACCGTGAACCTGCAGGACTTCACGGGGGTCCAGCTGATCCAGGTGCTGAAGGAGCAGGTGAGCGGGGCGAACGCGGCCGCGCCGAAGATCCTTCAGCCGTCGGCCGGACTGACGTACACCCTGGACCTGACCAAGGCCGGGGCGGACCGGGTGGTGACCGACTCGATCCGGCTGAACGGCGCCCCGATCGACCCGGCCGCCACCTACCGGGTCGCCACGAACAGCTTCCTCGCGGGCGGCGGGGACGGCTTCCCCACGCTGGGCCAGGGCACGGGCGATCTGGTCGGCACGGACGACCTGGCCGCACTGGCGCAGTACCTGACGGCCAACTCCTCGGCCGGCAGCCCGCTCGCCCCGCCCGCGGCGGACCGGATCACGGTCGTGCAGTAGAGGTCATCCGTCGTGCAGCAGGGAGGGCGGCCGGATGTCCGGCCGCCCTTCGGTCTTTCGGTCTCACGGTGTCTCGGGCGGGACCGTCGGGGCCCCGGGCAGGCGGACCGCCGCGCTCGTGCCGCCGCCCAGCGCGGGGGTCAGCGTCACCTCGCCGCCCGCCTGCTCCACCGTGCGGGCCACGATCGACAGGCCCAGGCCCGAGCCGGCCAGCGCCCGGGCCGACGGGGAGCGCCAGAAGCGGTCGAAGACGTGCGGGAGTTCCTCCGGCGGGATGCCGGGGCCGTGGTCGCGGACCGTGAGGACGCCCTTCTTCAGGGCCACGTCGATCGTGCCGCCCTCGGGGCTGAACTTGACCGCGTTGTCGAGGATGTTGACGACCGCCCGCTCCAGCGCCTGTGGCTCCGCCCGGACGTACCACGGCTCCAGGTCCGCCGTGATCGTCAGCTCCGGTCCGCGCAGGCGGGCGCGGCGCAGGGCGGCCTCGACGGTGTCCTGCAAGGGGACCACCTGGACACGCTCGCCGCGCTGACCCGCCGAGCGCGACAGCTCCTGCAAGTCGCCGATCAGCGAGGACAGTTCCGTCATCTGCGCCGTCACCGAGGCCAGCAGCGCCCTGCGGTCCGCGGCCGGGATCGGGCGGCCCGTCTCCTCGCTGCGGGTGAGGAGTTCGATGTTGGTCCGCAGCGATGTGAGGGGCGTACGGAGCTCGTGCCCCGCGTCCGCGATGAGCTGCTGTTGCAGTTCGCGGGAGCTGGCCAGGGCCGAGGTCATGGAGTTGAAGGAGCGGGACAGACGGGCGACCTCGTCCTCGCTGTCGTCCTCGACCGGGATGCGGATGCCCAGGTCCTCCGTGCGCGCGACGTGTTCCACCGCCTCCGTGAGCTTGTCCACGGGCCGCAGACCGGCGCGCGCGACCGCCAGGCCCGCGGCTCCGGCGCCGAAGACCCCTATCCCCGAGACGAGCAGGAGGATGAGGGCCAGGTCGTCGAGGGTGTTCTCGGTGTCGCGGAGGGACAGGCCGATCATGAAGGCCACGTCCGGATAGGGCTGGGCGTCCGGGCCGGGGGCCACCGGGACGGAGACCGTCATCACCCGGACGTCGTTGCCCTCGGCGTCGGTGGTGTAGTGGAAGGTGCGCAGCCCCAGGTTGGGGTGGTCGGCGACGCTCCTGTCGGTGCCCGTGACCTTCAGCGCGCCCTCGGAGCGGGGGGCCACACAGGACTGGCCCTGCGCGGTGACCAGCTGCACGTAGAAGAACGAGCGCTGCATGTCGTTCGTGGCGTCGTCCGGCGTCTGCGTGCAGCGCGCGGCGAGCTCGGTCGCGTCGGCCGCGGTGACCCTGCCGAAGCTGGCCAGCCGGCTGTCGACCTCGGCGTAGAGCTTGCCGCGCACGATGAACCAGCAGGTCACGGAGACCGCCGCCACCGCGAACGCCACCGCCGCCGCCACCAGCAGCGACAGCCGCGACCGGATCGGCAGTGACCGGAACCGGCGTACGACCTTCCTCACCGGCTCACTCCGCCCCGCCCGGCCGCAGCACGTAGCCGACGCCGCGGACGGTGTGCACGAGCCGCGGCTCGCCGTCGGCCTCCGTCTTGCGGCGCAGGTACATGACGTAGACGTCCAGCGAGTTGGACGACGGCTCGAAGTCGAAGCCCCACACCGACTTCAGGATCTGCTCGCGGGTGAGCACCTGGCGCGGATGGGTCAGGAACATCTCCAGCAGCGTGAACTCGGTGCGGGTCAGCTCCACCCGCCGGTCGCCGCGTGTGACCTCCCGTGTCGCGAGGTCCATGCGCAGGTCGGCGAAGATGAGGGCGTCGTTCTCCGCGGTGGTCCCGCCGACGCCCGCGGCCACGTACGCGTTGCGCCGCAGCAGTGCGCGGATACGGGCGAACAGCTCGTCCAGCTCGAACGGCTTGACCAGGTAGTCGTCGGCCCCTGCGTCCAGCCCGGTCACGCGGTCGCCGACCGTGTCGCGGGCCGTCAGCATCAGTATCGGCGTCGTGTCACCCCCGCCGCGGATGCGGCGGGCGGCCGTCATGCCGTCCATACGGGGCATCTGGATGTCCAGGACGACCAGGTCGGGCCGGTACACGGTCGCCTTCTCCAGGGCGTCCGCTCCGTCGACCGCCACCTCGGTGTCGTACCCCTCGAAGGCCAGGCTGCGCTGGAGTGCTTCGCGCACGGCCGGCTCGTCGTCGACGATCAGGATGCGCCGGGGGTCACGGTCGCCATCGGCGGGACTCATCACTCGCGGTTCCTCGGTGTGGACGGGGGTGGGCCGTCAATCAGCCTCGCACGTTTCCGGCGGTTACGGGCTTTCGTCCGATCCCGGGGCGCGCGGTCGATCACTGGACCGCGGGAGTCCGGGGTCAGCAGCTCACCGCGGTCAGGCGCCGGAGGGGCACCTTGTGGCGGTGCGGGCGAGCGGCCGGCATCCGCAGTCCCATCAGCTGGGGCGCGGCCACCTCGACGGGCCGTGACGGCGGGGCCGGGGCGTTGAGTTCGTACGCCACCTCCAGGGCCAGGGTGAAACCGGCCGGGTGACGGTCGGGCACGATGTGCGACACCTTCTTGATCACGGCGTACTCCCTTGCTTTCGGTGCGTTGCGCACCGCCTTGGATCTTTCGTACGTTCTGCACTTTCCGGTGTCAGTCGGTGGAGCCCGACCGCAGCCGGGCCAGGTCGGAGGTGACGGTGTTGCTGGGGATCGCGAAGCCGAGCCCGATGCTGCCCGCCGAGGAGGCCGACGGGGAGCGGGAGCGGGTCGAGTACATCGCGGAGTTGATGCCGATGACGGCGCCGTTGGCGTCGATCAGCGCGCCCCCGGAGTTGCCGGGGTTGAGCGCGGCATCGGTCTGGATCGCCTGGTAGGTCGTGGTCGACGAGCCCGGGTCCCCGTTGAACTGCCGCCCGTCGAACCGGAACGGCCACCGCCCGTCGCTGCCCTGGCCCTGACCCTGGCCTTGGCCCTGGTCGGTCGGGACGGTCACGTCGCGGTGCAGCGCGGAGACGATGCCGCTGGTGACGGTGCCGGTCAGCCCCTCGGGGGAGCCGATCGCCACGACCGCGTCACCGACCCGCACCCCGTCGGAGTCGCCGAACTGCGCGGCATGCAGGCCCGAGGCGCCCCGAAGCCTGATCAGGGCGAGGTCCTTGGCGCTGTCGGTGCCGACGACCTCGGCCTCGTACTGCTTGCCGCCGCTCGTCCCCACCTTGATCGACGAGGCGCCGGCGACGACGTGGTTGTTGGTGACGACCTCGCCCCCGTCGCCGACGATCACGCCGGAGCCGGTGGACGAGCCGTTGCCGAGTGTGGCGTCGATCTCGACCACGCTGGGGGCGACCGCGGCGGCGATCGCGCGGACATCGCCCTTCTTGGCGGCGGGCACGACGTGCGCGCCGGTGCTTGCGGTGGAGACGGCGTCGCCTCCGGCCAGTTCCTGGAAGACGTACGCCGTGCCGCCGCCCACGGCCGCCGCGGCGAGGGCCACGGCGCCCAGCAGGGCGAGGGTGCCCCGCGGGTGCTGCTTCTTCGGCTCGGTCATGGAAAGAGCATTTCCCGTGACCATGAAAGCTCCGTGAGGGCTCCCTGAGAAGCCCGACAGAAGCGCCCGGCCACGGCCCTCAGCAGGCCTTCATGCCTCTCAGCGAGTCTTCATGTACGCCGGAGAAGTCCTGGTGGCGGTCATCGTCCGCAGCCGCAGGAGGCGCGGACCACCAGCCGTGAGGGGAACGTCTTCAGCCGCTCGCGCCGCGATCCCGTCGCCCGCAGGCCGTCGTCGAGGACGAGGTCCACGGCCGCGCGGGCCATCGCAGGCCGGTCCGAGGCGACCGTCGTCAGCGGCGGGTCGGCCAGGCCCGCCTCCTTGATGTCGTCGAAGCCGGCGACCGCCAGCTCACCCGGCACGTCGATGCGCAGCTCGCGCGCCGCCCGCAGCAGGCCGATCGCCTGGTCGTCGGTGGAGCAGAAGATCGCGGGCGGCCGGTCGGGGCCGGAGAGCAGGTCGAGGGCGACCCGGTAGGCGTCGTAGCGGTTGTACGGGGCCTCGAAGAGCCGGCCCTCGGTCGGGATGCCGGCCTCGGTCATCGCGCGCCGCCAGCCCTCGACGTGGTCGGAGACCGGGTCGCCGACGGCGGGGGTCTCGGCCGTACCGCCCAGACAGGCCACGTACTCGTAGCCGTGCTCCAGCAGATGGCGGACGGCGAGCTGGGCGCCGCCTATGTCGTCCGTGACGACGGCGACGTCGTCGAAGGCCTCGGGGCGCTCGTGCAGCAGCACCACCCGGGCGTCCCAGGCCTCGATCTCGGCGGCGGCCTGGTCGTTGAGCGCGTGGGAGACGAGGATCAGACCCGAGACGCGCATACCGAGGAACGCCCGCAGATAGTGGACCTCGCGCTCGGCGACGTAGTCGGTGTTGCCGACGAGCACCATTTTTCCGCGCTCGGACGCTGCCTGCTCGACCGCGTGCGCCATCTCCCCGAAGAAGGGCTGGCGGGCGTCCGGCACGATCAGGCCTATGAGGTCGGTGCGCCGCGAGGCCATGGCCTGGGCGACCCGGTCGGGCCGGTAGCCCAGCTCCTTGATCGCGGCGAGGACGCGCTCGCGCGTGGCCGGGGCGACCGGCCGGGGTCCGTTGTTGATCACATAGCTGACGACGGCGGTGGAGGTCCCCGCCAGCCGCGCCACGTCATCCCGAGTCACCTTGGCCACGCGCGGAGTCTACGCGGAGAGATCCGCTCCGGGCAGGGCGTGTCCGAGCTTCCCTGTGCGGAAGCGAAGCCGCGTCCGGGCGCCCGCCGCGTCCGCTACGCGTCGGCCCGGAGGTCCGCCGCGTCCAGGGCGGCCGATACCTCCCCGTCCGTCGGCTTTTGCCGGGTGCTCCTGGCCTTCGCCTCGCCCGCCGCACGGTCGCGCTTCTCGGGCTTCTCGGGCGTCACGAATCGATAACCGACGTTCCGGACGGTTCCGATCAGCGACTCGTGCTCGGGGCCGAGCTTGGCGCGCAGCCGCCGTACGTGCACGTCGACGGTCCGGGTGCCGCCGAAGTAGTCGTACCCCCACACCTCCTGCAGCAGCTGTGCGCGGGTGAACACCCGGCCCGGGTGCTGCGCGAGGTACTTCAGGAGCTCGAACTCCTTGAAGGTGAGGTCGAGGACCCGGCCCTTGAGCTTGGCGGAGTAGGTCGCCTCGTCGACGGACAGATCGCCGCTGCGGATCTCCATCGGGGAGTCGTCGCCCGCGATCTGCAGCCGGCCCATGGCCAGCCGCAGCCGCGCCTCGACCTCCGCGGGGCCGGCGGTGTCGAGCAGGACGTCGTCGATGCCCCAGTCGGCGGTGACGGCGGCGAGGCCGCCCTCGGTGACGACCAGGACGAGGGGGCAGCCGGGGCCGGTGGAGCGCAGCAGCTGGCACAGGCTGCGCACCTGGGGCAAATCGCGGCGCCCGTCGATCAGGATCACGTCGGCGCCCGGGGTGTCCACGAGCGCGGGTCCCTCCGCCGGGGCCACGCGCACGTTGTGCAGCAGGAGGCCGAGGGCGGGGAGCACCTCCGCCGACGGCTGGAGGGCGTTGGTCAGGAGCAGCAGGGAACTCATCGTGCCTCACCCGCCCGGGTCGTCTTCATCGGTCCGTGCACGGTTCGCTGGCCCATAGCGTCTGGTTCCTCCGCGTCGTATACAACGCTTCCGAAAGCACAAAAGGACCCGGGGGCTACGCTGCCCGAGTCCTCTGCCCAGCAGAATAGCCGACATGAGCACGGGTTCGGCAGGTCATGTGGCGCGATCCACCGTTCGTCCGGATTCTGAGACGAGCAGAGACACCCCTACACGGACGTTTCTACGCACCCGGGACGGGGTGGCGATCGATTCCGTATACGACCCGGGTGCGGTCGTATACGACGGGCCTGCCGTGCCGTCCGCCCCTCCGGTGTTCGTGATCGCGCACGGTTTCACGGGCGACGCGGACCGGCCGCACGTGCGGCGGGCGGCGCGGGTGTTCGCGCGGTACGGGGCCGTCGTCACCTTCTCCTTCCGGGGGCACGGCGCCTCCGGAGGGCGCTCCACCGTGGGCGACCGGGAGGTGCTGGATCTGGCGGCCGCGGTGGCGTGGGCGCGGGACCTCGGCCACGCGCGCGTGGTCACCGTCGGTTTCTCCATGGGCGGCTCGGTGGTGCTGCGGCACGCGGCCCTGTGCGACGGGTCCGAGGGAGCCGACGCGGTGGTCTCCGTGAGCGCGCCGGCCCGCTGGTACTACCGGGGCACCGCCCCCATGCGCCGACTGCACTGGCTGGTGACCCGCCCCGAGGGCCGGCTGCTGGGCCGCCTCGGCCTGCGGACCCGCATCCACCACCGCGACTGGGACCCGGTCCCGCTGTCCCCGGTCGAGGCCGCCTCGAGGATCGCGCCGAGGCCGCTGCTGATAGTCCACGGCGACCGGGACGCCTACTTCCCCCTCGACCACCCGCGCATGCTGGCCGCGGCGGCCGGTGACCACGGCGAACTCTGGCTGGAGCCCGGCATGGGGCACGCCGAGCACGCGGCGGCCGACGCCCTGCTGGGCCGGATCGGGGCGTGGGCGGCCTCGCGGGCGGGCTAGCCTGACGGTGTTGATGTGCGGATGCCGGCCCACCGAGGGGCCGGATCCGCCGAGGGACCAGAGGGACGAGATGGCAAAGGTCACGGTGCGCTATTGGGCCGCCGCCAAGGCCGCGGCCGGGATCGCCGAGGAGTCGTACGACGCGGCGACCCTCGCCGAGGCGCTGGACGCGGTACGGGAGCGGCATCCCGGTGAACTGACGCGCGTACTGCTGCGCTGCTCGTTCCTCGTCGACGGTGACCCCGTGGGAACCCGCGGGCATGAGACGGTACGGCTGGCCGAGGGCGGCACGGTCGAGGTGCTCCCGCCGTTCGCAGGAGGGTGAGCGATGACCGATCAGCCGTATGAGGGCGGACCGTACGAGGCGTACGACCCGCACAGACAGCAGCAGCCGCAGCCGTATCAGCAGCCGCCGCAGCAGGCGTGGCCCGGGCAGGCGGGACACGACCGGTCCGGCTACGACCACCCCGCGTACCACGCGCAGCCGCCCACGCAGCAGTGGCAGGGGCAGACCTGGGAGACCCGGACGCACACCCCGGTGTCGCCTTCTGAGACGGCGTACCTGCCGCCGCAGACGTACGACCCCGCCGCCGCGGCGGCGCCCTACACACCCCCGGCAGCCGAGCAGCCGGGGCACACCCCCGGGTCCGAGCCGGACTACGGCCCGGCGACGCTCGCCGGGAACGCCCGCATCACCGACGCCCAGCGCGCCCGCCTGGAGGGCCGCTCCCCGATCATCGAGCCCGGGATGCAGCCCGCGCTGCTGACGGCGCTGCTGGGGCTGCTGCTCTCCGGTGCGGCGGCGATCGGTTCGTACGCCCTGGTCGTCCCGCTGGTGCTGCTCCAGGCCGTCACGGCGGCGGGCTGGTTCCGGCTGAACGGCATGTGGCCCGCCCGGCAGGGCATCGCCCTCGCCTTCGCGGGGGCGCTCACGGCGGACGCGGCCGTGCTGGTGGCGGGCCGCGAGCACGCGCCCGCGGCGATCCTCGGCCCTCTCGGGGTCTGGGTGCTGCTCGCCCTGGTCCTCCAGTTGCGCTCGCACGCCGACCCGGACGAGCGGATGCAGGGCCTGATGGCCACCGTCGCCTCCACCGCGCTGGCGGTCATCGCGACCGGCTACCTGGGTGCCGACCCGGCCGCGGTGACGGTGGGCGCGGCCGCGGTGGCCGTGGCCCTGCTGGCCCGCGCACTGCCGATGCCGACCCCGCTCTCCGTGATCGTCTCCCTGCTCGCCGCCGCGGGCGCGGGCATCGCGGTGGGCGGATGGACGGACCTCGGCACGAAGGGCGCCCTGCTGGGCGCGGCGGCGGCGGTCTGCGCCCTGATCGGCCACCGGGTCGCCAGCTACGACTACCCGTCCCGCTTCGTCCACTTCACGGCGGGCGTCGCGCTGCCCCTGTCGGCCGCGGCGCCGGTGGTGTGGGTGCTGGGCCGGGCGCTGGGCTGACGGGTTCCCCCCCGTCACACGTGATCGGTGTTCCCCCCGCGGGCGGAGTCCCGCGGGGTTACCGTGGCGATCGTCGCCGACGACCGCCCGGCCGGGCCCGATCAGGGGAGGAACACCACCATGCGAGCGCTGCGCGCCCTCCTGATCGTCGTCGTGATCGTGGGCGGCCTCTTCGTGATCGCGGACCGGGTGGCCGTCCGTTTCGCCGAACGCCAGGCCGCGGACCGGCTGAGGATCAGCGAGAACCTGGCCGCCACCCCGGACGTGTCCATCAACGGCTTCCCCTTCCTCACCCAGCTCGCAAGCGGCACGCTGGACGACGTCGAGGTCCGCATCAAGAACTACGAGGCGGCCAGCGACGACGGCACCAAGAAGGTCCGCATCGACGACCTGACGGCCGACCTGAAGGGCGTCACGTTCTCCGGCGATCACAGCTCCGCCACCGCGGCGACCGCCACCGGCACCGCGACCGTCTCCTACGCCGAGCTGCTGAGGACCGCCAAGTCCGAGCCCGCCCAGGTCGCGCCCGGCGTCACCGCCCGCGTCGTCGGCCTCTCCGACGGCGGCAACGGAAAGATCAAGGTCAAGGTCGAGGCGACGGTCCTCGGCACCAAGCTGCCCGAGCCGGTCCCGGTGCTCGGCAGCGTCACCGTCCGGGGCGACAGCGTGAAGGTGCGGGCCGACTCGCTGCCCAGGATCGGCAACGTCGACGTCGGCGAGAGCGACATCCGGGAGATCACCGACTTCCGGCAGGCGATCAACCGGCTGCCCGGCGGCATCAAGCTGGACAAGGTGCAGGCGGCGAAGGACGGCGTCGAGATCGCGGTGAAGGGTTCGGACGTCAGGCTGGCCGGGTAGGCGGACAGCATCGAGCAACGTCGCGGGGCCCCGCGGAACCGCGGTTGTCCGACTGGCGAGACGGCTCGTCCGCACCGCAGAAGCAGCGCCCCGCACAGGCATCCGAAGGCCCCGACGTGAGCCTCGGGCGTGTGCCGACTCCCGCTATGCGGACGATCGAGTCTCATCATCCGAAACGCCGGTGACATGGCCGCCCGGACGTCCCTACGATCGAGCCCATGAAGCGACAGGCGGATCTCACGAAGCGGCGGGCAGTGGACCTGTGCCGCGTTGCCGCCATGCTCTGTCGCCCCTTCTGAGCGGAACCTTCCGCGTTTCCGCATGCCCCGGCCGCCCTGCTGGAAGGGCACCCGTGCGCTGCCCGCACCACTGCCGGCGCGCACCGTCTCAGTCGTACGCCTCGCCGTAACTGCCCCGGAGGAGAAAGAGCATGAGCCGCAGCGACGTCCTGGTCGACGCCGACTGGCTGCAGGACCACCTGGACGACCCGACGATCGCCATCGTCGAGGTCGACGAGGACACGTCCGCCTACGAGAAGAACCACATCAAGAACGCCATCCGTATCGACTGGACCAAGGACCTCCAGGACCCGGTCCGCCGTGACTTCATCGACCAGGAGGCGTTCGAGAAGCTCCTGTCGGCGAAGGGCATCGGCAACGACACCCTGGTGATCCTGTACGGCGGCAACAACAACTGGTTCGCCTCGTACGCCTACTGGTACTTCAAGCTGTACGGCCACGACAACGTCAAGCTCCTCGACGGTGGCCGCAAGAAGTGGGAGCTGGACGCCCGCGAGCTGGTCGACGGCACCGAGGTGCCCGAGCGCGCGGCGACCGACTACAAGGCCAAGCCGCAGGACGCGTCCATCCGCGCCTTCCGCGACGAGGTCGTCGCCGCGATCGGCGCGCAGAACCTGGTCGACGTCCGCTCGCCCGACGAGTTCAGCGGCAAGCTGCTCGCCCCCGCCCATCTCCCGCAGGAGCAGTCGCAGCGCCCGGGCCACGTCCCGAGCGCCCGCAACATCCCGTGGTCGAAGAACGCCAACGACGACGGCACCTTCAAGTCGGACGAGGAGCTCAAGGAGCTCTACGCCGAGGAGAACGTCGACCTGGCCAAGGACACCATCGCCTACTGCCGCATCGGTGAGCGCTCCGCGCTGACCTGGTTCGTGCTGCACGAGCTGCTCGGCGTCCCGAACGTCAAGAACTACGACGGCTCCTGGACCGAGTACGGCTCCCTGGTGGGCGTGCCGATCGAGCTCGGCGCCGGCAAGTAAGGGCACGCAAGCCCGTAGGACCCGACCTTTCAAGACCTCTGGAGAAACAGCATGTGTGGAGCGAAGGCCGGCGGCCCGGACGCCTCGACGATCAAGCCCGGTGAGACCACGATCCAGGGTCACGTGACCCGCGACGGCGAGCCCGTGACGGGCTACGTCCGCCTGCTGGACTCGACCGGTGAGTTCACCGCGGAGGTCCCCACCTCCGCGACGGGCCAGTTCCGCTTCTACGCGGCCGAGGGCACCTGGACCGTCCGCGCCCTCGTGCCCGGCGCCAGCGCCGACCGCACGGTCGTCGCCCAGCAGGGCGGCCTCGCGGAGGTCGCGATCGCGGTCTGAGCAGGAACGACCGAAGGGCCGCGTCTCCCGGGTTGGACACCTGAGACGCGGCCCTTCGGCACACCCGGACCCCTGCGCGAACCCCTGCGCGGACCTGGGCCGAACGTCCGGCGCGGACCTACGCTGGTGGTATGTACGCACGGCGCCGGCACGTGTACTTCGTCATGATGGGGATCTGCATCGGGCTCTTCGTCCTGGCCTGGGGCGTCGTGCGCCTCTGGTCGGTGCCCGCGGCCGTCGGCATGTGCGTGGTGGCCATGGTCATCCCGCCGGTCGCCGCGATCATCGCCAACCGCCGCGGCCCCGACGACCGCTGGTGGGACGACCCGTCGGGCGACCCGCAGTCCGACGAGTGGTGGGACGAACTGGACGGCAAGAAACGCCACTAGGGCCTGCGTTTCGAGCCGCCGCCCCGGCGCCTCAGTAGACGAGCGCCTGCGTCTCGTCCGCCATGACCTCCTGCACGAAGACCTGCGCCCCGGCGATCCGTACGCCCTCGACGACGTCCTTCTCCGTGATGTCGCGGCGGGCCGCGCACTGGGTGCACAGGGTGACGCGGCCGCCCGCCAGGAGCGAGTCCAGCAGGTCGGGCAGCGGGGCGGCGTGCGGCAGCTCGAACTCGGCCGCCCGTCCCGGCAGCGCGAACCACGAGGACTCCCCGGTCAGCCACAGGGAGACGTCCACGCCGCTGGCCACGGCCACCGCCGCGACCGTGAACGCCTGCGAGCAGCGCTCGGGGGAGTCGGCCCCCGCCGTCACCTTGATCACGAGCTTCTTCGCCATGACCGAATCGTAATCAACTCCTGTACGCACCCCGGGATCGAGCGGCCGGTCGCCGCTAGGGCGCACCTCACCAGGAGGGCCGCGCCCAGGCCGCGTAAGCTGGGGCCCGGCCCTGTGTACATACCTGCACCACGCTCATCCGAGGAGCATTCGTGGAGACCTTCTTCGAAATCCTGCTGGCCCTTGTCTGCGTCGGCGTTCTCGCCTTCGCCGGGCTGACCGTGATGAAGCTGTACCAGGGCCAGCGCTGACCCCCGTACAGGAACCCGCTAGGAACGGCCGCTCATGATCGAGATCCCGTCAGACCTTCACAAGGACCTGGTCCCGCTCGCCTTCCTGCTCGGCAACTGGGCCGGCGCGGGCGTGTACGACTTCCCCGGCACCGAGAAGTGCAACTTCGGCCAGGAGGCCTCCTTCACCCATGACGGGCGGGACTTCCTGGAGTACCGGTCCCGCACCTGGGTGCTGGACAACGACGGCAACAAGGTCCGGCCCCTGGAGTCCGAAGCCGGCTTCTGGCGGATCGACGCCGACCGCAAGGTCGAGGTCACGATGACCCGCGACGACGGTGTCGTCGAGATCTGGTACGGCGAGCTCGCCGACAAGAAGCCGCAGATCGACCTGGTCACCGACGCGGTGGCGCGCACGGCCACCGCCGTGCCGTACAGCGGCGGCAAGCGCCTGTACGGCTACGTCAAGAGCGACCTCATGTGGGTCGGCGAGAAGCAGACCCCCGAGGTCGAGCTGCGCCCCTACATGTCCGCCCACCTGAAGAAGGTCGTCACCCCGGAGGACGTCGAGCGCTGGGCCAAGGCCCTGCCCGACGACATGCCGGACGACGGCATCGCCTTCTTCAAGTAGGCGCTGTTCGACCAGGCGGCCCGACGCGGCCGTGGTCCTAGACTTTCAGTGTGGTGAGCACCGACTGGAAGAGCGATCTGCGGCAGCGCGGCTACCGGCTGACGCCGCAGCGGCAACTCGTGCTCGAAGCCGTGGACACCCTGGAGCACGCGACCCCCGACGACATCCTCTGCGAAGTGCGGAAGACCGCGTCGGGGGTCAACATTTCCACCGTCTACCGGACCCTGGAGCTCCTGGAGGAGCTCGGGCTGGTCAGCCACGCCCACCTCGGGCACGGCGCGCCGACGTACCATCTCGCGGACCGGCACCACCACATCCACCTCGTCTGCCGGGACTGCGAGAACGTCATCGAGGCGGACGTCTCGGTGGCGGCCGAGTTCACGGCCAAGCTGCGCGAGACCTTCGGGTTCGACACGGACATGAAGCACTTCGCGATCTTCGGCCGCTGCGCGGACTGCACCCTCAAGAGTTCAAGTACCACGTCGTAGGCTGTGTGTATGAAGAGCCCCCTGCTGTCCCTGCCCGGCGCCGTCCCCGCCGAGGGCGTGGACGAAGGCGTCGCCGCCCACTACGGCGATCTGTTCCGTGAACAGCGCGCCCTCGCCGACGGCACCGGATTCGTCGACCTCTCGCACCGCGGCGTCATCGCCGTCTCCGGCGAGGACCGGCTGACGTGGCTGCACCTGCTGCTCACCCAGCACGTCAGCGAACTCCCCGTGGGTCAGGCCACCGAGGCGCTCGTGCTGTCCGC
This sequence comes from Streptomyces sp. NPDC046805, assembly GCF_040645355.1. Lineage (NCBI taxonomy): Bacteria > Bacillati > Actinomycetota > Actinomycetes > Kitasatosporales > Streptomycetaceae > Streptomyces > Streptomyces sp. NPDC046805. The sequence continues at coordinate 46,194 of NZ_JBEYYC010000032.1, forward strand.
GCACGGCCATATCGAGCACGCGCTGTACCTGGTGGACGACGGCGAGACGGTCTGGGCGCACGTGGAGCCCGGCACACAGGAGGCGCTGCTGGCGTACCTGGAGTCGATGAAGTTCTTCTACCGGGTCGAGGTCGCCGACCGCACCGCCGACTTCGCGGTGGTGCACCTGCCGGCGGGCTCGATCGCCGGTGCCCCGGAGGGCGTCGTCGTCCGTGAGACCGCGTACGGCCGCGACCTCTTCCTGCCGCGCGCCGAACTGGAGTCGTACGCCGAGCAGTACGGCCCGGCGGCCGGCATCCTCGCCTACGAGGCCCTGCGCGTCGAGCACCACCGCCCCCGCCTCGGCTTCGAGACCGACCACCGCACCATCCCGCACGAGCTGGGCTGGATCGGTACGGCGGTCCACCTCCAGAAGGGCTGTTACCGCGGCCAGGAGACGGTCGCCCGCGTCCAGAACCTGGGCAAGCCCCCGCGCCGGCTGGTGTTCCTGCACCTGGACGGCAGCGACGTCCACCTGCCGTCCCGCGGCACGGAGATCCGCCTCGCCGACGACGGCCCCGAGGGCCGCAAGATCGGCTTCATCACCACGTCCGCACGCCACCACGAGCTCGGCCCCGTGGCCCTCGCCCTGGTCAAGCGCAACGTGCCGACGGACGCGCGGCTGATGGCGGGGGACACGGCGGCGGCCCAGGAGGTCATCGTCGAGCCGTGAGGCCGGTGATGCTCACATCTCCAGCAGGACCGTGAACGGGCCGTCGTTCGTCAGCGACACACGCATCCGCGCGCCGAACCGGCCCGTCGCCACCGTCGCGCCCAGCGCACGGAGTTGCGCGACCACCTCGTCGACCAGCGGCTCGGCGACCTCGCCCGGCGCGGCGGCGTTCCAGGTGGGGCGGCGCCCCTTGCGCGCGTCGCCGTACAGCGTGAACTGGCTGATGACCAGCAGCGGGGCGCCCACGTCACTGCACGACCTCTCGTCGTGCAGCATGCGGATCGACCAGAGCTTGCGGGCCAGTTGGGCCGCCTTCTCCTTGGTGTCGTCGTGTGTCACGCCGACGAGGACGCACAGTCCCTCGCCCTCGATCGACCCGACCGTCTCCCCGTCCACGACGACGCTCGCGCCGTCCACCCTCTGTACCACTGCACGCATGGAGACCATGATGCCGGGTGTCCCGGGAGGCCTTCGACAAGGCCATGAAGAGGTCTATTTTTGCTCCTTAACCGCCCATCTGGGGCCGTTCGGGGGCACTCGGTCACATAGTGGCCACGTGGGGTGGCACCATGCTCCCGTAGCCGGTCGAGGGGACGGTAGAGGCACATGAGCACACCGAGTACCGGGCAGCCGCCCGGTGCGGTCGCGGCCGCCCATGCGGGCGTCCCCGAGTCGCACCGGCCGCCCACACAGCGCAGCGACAGCCCGGCGCTGCCCACATATCCGGCGGCGACCGATCTGACCGGGCCGAGCCTGCCCGAGCTGCGCGTCCTGCGCCGGGACGCCCAGCGCGACGAGGCCGACCTCAGTTATGTACGGCGGCTTCTGCAGGGCCGTATCGACATTCTGCGCGCGGAGTTGGCGCGGCGCGGGCCGATGTCCGTCGTCGCCCCCGAGGACGCCTCGGTCGTGGACCGCCTCCCGGAGATCCTCACCGACGCCCCGGCTCGCCAGCGCTCCTCCGCCCGGCACGTGACGCTGGGCACGCCGCACAACGAGGAGTACCGGCGGCTGGCCGCCGACATGCTCGCCGAGGTCGAGTTGTCGGACCTCCAGGCGCGTACGGACCTGGAGCTGAACACCGCGATGGGCCGCCTCGTCGGGTACGAGCGGCAGGTCTCCCGCCGGCGCCAGCAGCTGCAGCGCACGGCGGACGACTGCAGTGCGGAGATCACCCGCCGGTACCGGGAGGGCGAGGCGCAGGTGGACGACCTGCTCATGTGACGCCCGCCGGCCCCAAGGCGGACGAGAGGGCGTCGCCCGTGCGGCCGACGCCCTGCTCTGCTGATGCTTGTCCGTAGCTGTTGCTCTTGAGCTGTGGTTGTTGCTGTTGAGCTGTCGCTGTTCGGTTGTGGCTGTGCGGTGGTGCCTCTTCGGTTGTGGCTGTGCCGGTCGTGCGTTGCCGCAGATTTTCTCCCCACCGTCGGCCGGGCTCGCGGCTCCCCTCCGGAAGCGAGGTCGACCAACCTGCGTGAAGTGCAACCATCTTGGCTTAGTTGGTTACCAACTTATCGAGAGTTGTTCCGCCGTGGAAGTGTCTTGTAACCATCTACCTGCCAACTGCCTTAAGATGGCGCAAAGTTGTACTGTTCCGGTGTGAACCCGGAAGGTGTGGCCCTTCGAGGTCGGCAGAAGGCGCGACTGTCGCACCACGACGTGGCGGACGAACTGCGTGCCAGGATCAGCTCCGGTGTGCTCGGACCGGGCCAGCGCATGCCGACGCAGAGCGCGCTGTGCGCGGAGTTCCGCGTCGAGCGAGGTGTCGTACGCCAGGCGCTGCGCATCCTCCAGGACGAACAGCTGTTGACCAATGTGTCGAAGGGCAGTCCGGCGACGGTCGCTCCGCCCCGGCCCGCACCGTCCTTCGACCCGTCCGCGACCCCGCAGGCCACCGTCGTGTCGCTGACGCCCCGGATCACGGAGGCGTTCAGCGCGGAGCACGTCACCATCGACGCCATGTGCCTGAGGGCCACCCAGTTGGCACTCGCGATCGGCGAGCCCCTGCGGCGGATCCACACCGGGCAGCTGAAACCGGCCAAGATCGACGTCCGGGTGCTGCTGCCGTCGAGGGAGATCGAGCTCGCCTTCCCCGCGCCGGTCGACAGCGCGGCCGCGAAGCGGCTGCACCGCCAGTGGCTGACCCAGCGCAACGCCCAGTGCCAGGTGCTGCGGTACAACCTGCGGACTCTGCGCTCCTCGCACGGCATCGAGACCCAGGTCTCCTTCCGCGCGCTGCCCTTCACGCCGCCGGTCAAGCTCTATCTCCTCAACGGCACGGAGGCGCTCTTCGCGTACTACACGCTCACGCGGCAGGCGGTGGAGCTCGACGAGGGGGAGAGCGTCGAGGCGTACGACCCCGACGGCCTCCGCTCGACGCTCTTCGGCTTCCGGACCGGCGGCGGACCGCGCGCCGAGGCGTTCGTCCAGCAGTCCTCCCTGTCCTTCGACTCCCTCTGGGAAACGATCAGTTCCCGACTCGTCCTGCCGGACTGAGGTCCTGCAGCCCGGTCCCCGGCAAGGGGTGCGGCCGAACCGTGTGTCCTGTGACCGAGGAGAACGTGGCAGTGAACTCCAGCAGACGGCTCACGTACCAGGAGATCGCCGGCATCCTGCGCGACCGCATCCGCGCCGGAGATCTCAGGCCGGGCGACCGCCTGCCCACCCAGGCCGAGCTCGCGCACGAGTTCGGCGTGGAGCGCGGCACCGTACGCCAGGCCCTGCGGGCACTCAGGGACGACGGCCTCCTCAGCAACGTCAGCAAGGGCAGCCCGCCGCGGATCGCGGAGCAGGGGCCCGCGCTCGACGCACCCCAGCCGACCATGTCCGCCCTCGGGGCCCGTCTGGCGGAGGCCTTCTCGGCACCGCGGGTGCGGGTCGACGCGGTCTGCCTGACGGCCGAGAACCTGATGATGGCGCTCGGCGAGCCCCTGCGCCTGATCCACGAGGGCCGCATCCGCCCGGAGCGGCTCGACGTCCGCGTCCTGCTGCCGTCGAGGGAGATCGACCTCGCCTTCCCGGCTCCGGTCGACGGCCGCGGCGACGACGACCCGGTCCACCGGCGCTGGCTGGCGATGCGCAACGCCCAGGGGCAGGTCCTCACGTACAACCTGCGGGCCCTGCGCTCGACCCACGACATCGACGTACACGTCGGCTTCCGCGCGTTGCCCTTCACACCGCCGGTCAAGCTGTACCTGCTCAACGGCACGGAGGCGCTGATGGGCTACTACACGCTCACGCGCCGCGAGGCGTCCGCGGACACCGGAACGCCGGAGATGTACGACACCCTCGGTCTCGCCTCGCCGCTCTTCTGCTTCCAGCGGGGCGCGGGGCCGCAGGACGCCGCGTTCGTGGAGCAATCGCAGTTGTGGTTCGACGCCCTCTGGGAAACCATCACCACGGACCTGACACTTTCCTAGTGACTTCTGATACGACGCAGACCGAACCGCCGGCCGCAGAGCCCGGGAGGCAGCCCGCGAACGAGGTCGAGAACACCAGACTCAGGGAACTGATCACCCGCGCACGCGTCGTGCTCTGGGACTTCGACGGACCGATCTGCCGGCTGTTCGCCGGTCACTCGGCGGAGCGCGTGGCGAACGGACTGACCCGATGGATCGAGGAGCAGGGCGGCCCGAACGGCCTGCTCACGCAGGCGGAGCGTGAGTCGACCGATCCGCACGTCGTCCTGCGTGCCGTCGACCGCCGGCACCCCGGCAGCGACCTGGTGGTGGAGCTGGAGGAACGCCTCACCGCCGAGGAGCTGAGAGCCGCGGCGTCGGCGATGCCCACGGCGTACGCCGACCCGCTCATCCGCACCTGGACGGCGCTGGGCGCCCGGATGGCCGTCACCACCGACAACTCGCCCCGAGTGGTGCACGCCTACCTGGAGAGCCGCGGCCTCACCACCTGCTTCGCCCCCCACATCTACGGCCGCACCCAGGACATCCACCACCTCGGATCCGACCCGCACTGCCTCCACCGCGCCCTCGACGCCCTGGGGGCACCCCCGTCGGACGCCCTGCTGATCGGCGACGCCCCCACCGACTTCGAGGCCGCCCGCGAGGCCGGTGTCCCCTTCCTCGGCTACGCGCGCAACGACCGGAAGGCCGAGATCCTGCGCGAGGCCGGAGCCGAGGACGTCGTGGAGTCGCTGGAGTCCGTGCTGTCGATGCTGCGGAGGTAGAAACGCGGCGCACGACCGATGCTGTTCCTGATGCTTCTCTTCCTCGACGTCGACGGAACGCTGCTTCCCTTCGGAGCGGCCGCCCCCTACCCCGAGTACGGGCCGGCCGCCGCGAGCGGCCCGGCGTCCGCGGACGCCGTCGACTATCCGTTGCTGACCCGCATCGACCCCGCCCTCGGCCCGCGGCTGGCGGGGCTGGGCTGTGAGTTGGTGTGGGCCACCACGTGGATGGACGACGCGAACAGGAGCGTCGCGCCCTGGCTGGGCCTGCCTCCGCTGCCGGTCGTGGAGTGGCCGGACGAGGACGAGCCGCCGGCCCTGCTGCACTGGAAGACCCGCCCCCTGGTCGGCTGGGCGGACGGCAGGCCGTTCATCTGGCTCGACGACGAGCTCACCGAGGCCGACCGGTCCTGGGTCGCCGTCCACCACCGGGGCCCCGCCCTGCTGCACCGCGTAGAACACCAACGGGGGCTCACGGACGGCGACTTCGCGGTACTGGGGGAGTGGCTGCGGGCGTATGGCAGGCCAGCGGGGCGGTGACGGCGTGCGCCCGCGCCCGGCCCCGGTGACCCCGGCGCGCCGCGCGACACACTTCTGCTAGCGAACGCTTGCAATTGTTAGCGGCGGTGGGGCATGGTGGAGCCATGGCATCGCTCAACGTCGGCAATCTCGGGGAGTACTTGCGCGAGCAGCGGCGCAGCGCGCAGCTGTCGCTCAGGCAACTCGCCGACGCCGCCGGGGTGTCCAATCCGTACCTGAGCCAGATCGAACGCGGGCTGCGCAAGCCGAGTGCGGAGGTGCTGCAGCAGGTCGCCAAGGCGCTGCGGATCTCCGCCGAGACGCTGTACGTGCGGGCCGGCATCCTCGACGCCGAACGTGGCCGGGACGAGGTGGAGACGCGCGCCGTCATCCTCGCCGACCCCACGCTGAACGAACGGCAGAAGCAGGTGCTGCTGCAGATCTACGAGTCCTTCCGCAAGGAGAACGGATTCGGAGGCGAAGGCGGGGCGGATGCCCAGCCCCGCGAGACCGAGCACGAGCGCAAGCCCGACAGCGACCACGACGGTGACGGCGACGACACCGCCGCATGCGACACCCGCACGGACGACGACGGCAGCGATGCCGGTCCGCAGCGGACGGCCGGCTGAGCCGTACCCGGAAAAGTCAGCCGCCGGCCGCACCGCTGTGGATCACACGAACCCTCAGCCGAATGTGTATCCGGGAGGACCCTCACCATGGCCATCACCGACGACCTGCGCAAGACCTTCAGCGACCCGACCCCGCTCTACTTCGCCGCCGGTACGGCCGACCTGGCCCTCCAGCAGGCCAAGAAGGTGCCGGGCCTGGTCGAGCAGCTGCGTACCGAGGCACCGGCCCGCATCGAGGCCGTGCGCAACACCGACCCGAAGGCGGTGCAGGAAGCGGCCACCACGCGCGCCAAGGAGGTCGGCGCCAAGGCCAAGGAGACGCAGGAGAGCCTGCAGACCAAGGTCAACGACTTCTTCGTCGCCCTCGACGGCGATCTGAAGAAGCTCGGCACCACGATCGACGCGGACCTCAAGAAGTTCGGCGAGTCCGCCCAGGACTTCGCCCTGCGCGGTGTCGGCGTCGCCGCCGAGTACGCCGTGAAGGCCCGCGAGACCTACGAGAAGGTCGCCGAGCACGGCGAGCAGGCCGTGCGGAGCTGGCGGGGCGAGGCCGCCGAGGAGATCGAGGACCTCGCCGTGGCCGTCGAGCCCAAGGCCCAGCCCGTCGCGGTCAAGGAGGAGCCGAAGGCCGCCGAGGCCAAGTCCGGGCCCGCCCCGGCCCGTAAGCCCGCGGCGAAGAAGGCCCCGGCCCCGGCCCCGGCCCGCAAGCCGGTCGCCAAGAAGAGCACCCCGCCCGCCAAGTAGGGAGCGCCGATGCGCACGGGCCGGGCACCCTTGGGGTGTCCGGCCCGTTCTACGGGTACGGTGGCGGCGTAGGTGTCGGGCGAGAACGGGCGGTGGACAGCATGCTGATGTTGGGCTTCGCGGGGTTCCTGGGACTGCTGAAGATCGTCCTGATGGCCCTCGCCGCGTTCGGGCTGGTCGACGCGGCGCTCAGGCGCGAGGACGCTTTCCGCGCGGCCGACAAGCACAACAAGGTGTTCTGGCTGATCATCCTGGGCGTCGCGCTCGTGGTGAGCTACCTGTTCTCGATCATCGGGATCCTGCCCATCGCCGGGCTGGTCGCGAGCATCGTCTACCTCGTGGACGTGCGCCCCGCGCTCAAGCGGGTCTCGGGCGGCCGCGGCTGGGGCCGCCGCCGCGGCAGCAGCAGCGACGGTCCCTACGGGCCGTACAACGGCGGCCGCTGACCGACACGACGCCACAGCCCCGCGGGACCGGAACGCCTGGCGCGTCCGGTCCCGACGTGCGTCCACGGCGCCGGGTCCGACAGGTGCCTACGGCCTCAGTCGGACAGGTGCCCACGGCCCCGGTCCGACAGGTGCCCACGGCCCCCGGTCCGGATACGCCTACGGCACCCGGTCCAGCATGACCACCGCCACGTCGTCCGTCAGCTCGCCGCCGTTGAGGTCGCGGACCTCGTTCACCGCGGCGCGCAGCAGGTTCTCGCCGTGCAGGCCCGACTCCAGCTGGCGGCGGACCATCGCCACCATGCCGTCCTGGCCCAGGCGCTCGCCGCTCTCGCCGACGCGGCCCTCGATCAGGCCGTCGGTGTAGAGCATCAGGCTCCACGCGGCACCCAGCTGCACCTGCATGCGCGGCCAGCGGGCGCCGGGGAGCAGGCCCAGGGCCGGACCGTTGTTCTCCTGCGGCAGCAGTCGCGCGGGACGGCCGGGACCGGCCACCAGCGGGGAGGGGTGTCCGGCCAGGCACAGGCCCGCGCTGCGGCCGTCGGGCGAGATGTCCACGGTGCAGAGGGTCGCGAAGATCTCCTCGTCCGAGCGCTCGTGCTCCAGCACCTCCTGGAGCGTACGCAGGAGCTCGTCTCCGCACAGTCCGGCCAGGGTCAGCGCCCGCCACGCGATGCGCAGCTCCACGCCGAGCGCGGCCTCGTCGGGGCCGTGGCCGCAGACGTCACCGATCATGGCGTGCACGGTGCCGTCCGGGGTGCGGACGGTGTCGTAGAAGTCGCCGCCGAGCAGGGCACGCGAGCGGCCCGGACGGTAGCGGGCGGAGAAGCGCAGCGAGGAGCCGTCCAGCAGGGGCGTCGGCAGCAGGCCGCGCTCCAGCCGGCGGTTCTCCTGGGCGCGCACACGGCCCTCGGCGAGCCGTCGCTCGGCGGTGTCGGAACGTTTCCTCTCCACCGCGTACCGGATCGCGCGGCTCAGCAGCCGTCCGTCCAGCTCGTCCCGGAAGAGGTAGTCCTGGGCGCCCACGCGCACGGCCTCGGCGCCGCGCTCGGCGTCGCCGGACGCGGTGAGCGCGAGGACAGCATGCCGGGGCGCGATCTCGAGCACGTGCTTGAGTACGGCGAGCTCGTCGTCCTCGGCGCCGGCCCGGCCGGGGGCCGAAAGCGCGAGGTCGAGCAGGATGCAGTGGACGTCGTCGGTCAGCAGCCGCTCGGCCTCGGTGAGGTTGCGCGCGTTACGGACGCGGATCGGCTTGCCGGCCGAGTCCAGCAGTTCGGGCACGATCGGCGAACCGGCCGGATCGTTCTCGATCAGCAGCAGGGTGAGCGGGCTGGCGGCGGTGCTGTGGGTGGTGTTCGCGGCGGCTTCCTTGCGGTGGACCTCTTCCGTGAGGGGGCTGCCCACTGCCGGGGGCGCCGGCGCCTGACCACTCTCCACGGCCGGGATCTCTCTCTGCCGAGGTATGGGTACGGGCATGTGCGGGTTTCCTTCCCTCCCCCCGAGGGCATGGTGGGGCAAGGGGTCTCGACCCACCGACGGGGACGATAGCGGCACTGGCCACCGCAATGGAATGGTGTGAGCCGCGTCGCTCCGGCGCAGTCCGTTGTCATATGCCGCGTTCCGTAACGGAGTTGGGCGACCCGGCGGCAGGGTCGGGATGACGAAGGTCACGCCCTGTCCGGGTTGGGGGGCCCGTCGAACGTGGAGTGGGTCACGTGGCGGACATCACTGCACCCCGCGGGACGCGCATCAGGGGTGTCGTATCAGGAGCTGTCGCGGCAGGGGTTGTCGCGAGCCATCACGAATCGTCACGAGCCGTCACCGGCCTTCCCCGTGTCCGGCCGCACCACGCCCAGGATCGGCATCGAGCCCGCCCCCGCGACCGTCACCGTCCGCCCGGGCCGGGGGGCGTGGATGATCGTGCCGTCGCCCACGTACATCGCGACATGGCTGGCGTCGTGGAAGTAGATGATCAGGTCACCGGGGCGCATGTCCTTGATGTCCACATGCTTGAGCTGCTTCCACTGCTCCTGCGACGTGCGCGGGATGGGGTGGTCGGCGCTCGCCCAGGCCTGTGAGGTCAGGCCCGAGCAGTCGTAGGTGTCCGGGCCCTCCGCGCCCCACACGTACGGCTTGCCCAGCTGCGCCGTGGCGAACGCGACGGCCTTCCCGCCCTGTTCGGACGCGCGGTCCTTGAGTTTCGTGAGTATGCCGGTGTCGAGCCAGGCGGTCTGCGCCTTCAGGGCGGCCTCGCGCTCCAGCTCGGCGAGGCGCTTCATCTCCCGCTTCTGCAGCCGGGACTGGAGCTTCTCGGCGGCCGCGATCCGCTTCTGGATCGTCTTCTTGGCGTCGGCCTTGGCCTTGCGGTTCGCTTCCAGCTTCCGCCACTGGGCGGAGGCGTCGTCGGTGTACTGCCTCAAGTCCTGCTGGGCGCGGGTCATTTCCGCGAGCATCCCCTTGGTGGCCCGCTGCCCCTGGAGCACCAGCCCCGTGCCGTTGAGGAACTGCTCCGGGTCGTCGCTCAGCACCAGGCGGACCTCGGGCGGCAGTCCGCCGGTGCGGTACTGGGCGCGGGCCGCGGCGCCCGCACGGTCCTTCAACTCGTCCAGCTTCCGGCGGCCTTCGTCGATCTGCCGGTGCAGCTCGTCGATCTCGGCGGACTGCTTCCGGGCCTTCTCCTCGGCCGCGTTGTAGGCGTCGGTGGCCACGGCCGCGTCGTGGTAGAGCTTGTCGAGCCGCTCGCGGAGGGCCTCAAGGTCCTTGTTCGGCGGCGGGGTCGGCCGGAGCGTCGGAGAACCGGCCGGTCCCTGTGGCGACGACGACGCGGCCGGTGCCGGCGTCGCCGGCGCGTGCGCGAACGCCGTACCGGGCGCCGCCAGTACGGTGACCGCGCAGACCACGGTCACGGCCGCGAGGACGCCGCGCCTGCTGGGCAGCAGGCCGCGCATGCTCGGTCCCATTCCCTTACCCCCCAACGTGATGCACCGTCAGTGACCGTAAAGCGCCTGGGGGATCGTGCCCTCCGGTCCTGCCCGCGAGACGATCTCCCCGGCTATGTGACGAACGACGCACGGAGATCGTTCCCCGGGGTTCGCGGGAAGGGTGAAGCCATGCCTGTAGGGCCGGAAAAGGCGTCAGGTGCGAGGCGCCAATGCCCCCCACGCCACCGTCACTTCCCCCTGCCGCCACCGCCCCGGCGAGTCCGTCACCGGCCAGTCGGCCGTCAGGTCCCGTACCGCCCGGAGCCAGCGCTGACGGGCGCCGTAGGAGGCATAGGGCGCGGCGGCCGCCCAGGCGCGGTCGAAGTCGCGCAGGAAGGCGTGCACCGGCTCGCCGGGGACGTTGCGGTGGATCAGCGCCTTCGGCAGGCGTTCGGCCAGGTCGGACGGGCGCTCCAGGGAGCCGAGCCGGGTCGCGAAGGTGACGGTCCGCGGCCCCTCCGGGCCGAGCGCCACCCAGACGTGCCGCCGCCCGATCTCGTCGCAGGTCCCCTCGACCAGCAGCCCGCCGCGGGACGCGGGGCCCGCCGGGGCGAGCCGCGCGCACAGCCGCTCCCACACGGCGGCGACCTCGGCCTCGTCGTACTGGCGCAGGACGTTGGCGGCCCGGATGAGCTGCGGCCGCTGGGACACGGGGATCTCGAAGCCGCCGTGCCGGAAGACGAGTCCGTCGCGCTCGTACGGCTTCGCGGCCGCGACCCGGGCCGGTTCGATCTCGACGCCGACCACCCGCGCGCGGGGCGCCGCGGTGCGCAGGCGGCCCAGCAGTTCGACGGCCGTCCAGGGCGCGGCGCCGTAACCGAGGTCGATCGCCACGGGATCGGCGGCGCGCCGCAGCTCGGCGCCGTGCGTGGCCGCGATCCAGCGGTCCATGCGGCGCAGGCGGTTCGGATTGGTGGTCCCGCGCGTCACCGTTCCCACGACGGGGGTGCCCGAGCGAAGCCGAGAGTGGGGGAGGGCGGCTGCGCGGGCTGTCATGCATACGAGAGTAAGCGGGCCCGAACCGTATGGAAGGCGTACGCATCCTCGTGTCGAACGGTTGAGCGATCACGGGTAATGATTGAGTAAATGCCGGTGATCGGGAAATGGGCCCGACACCTCCGCTGTTGCACCCCCTGGAGGGCGTCACCCGTCCTCCGACCGGCATGCCCGCATCGAGGAGGACCGCCACGTGAGCCAGTACGTCAGCAGGCTCGGGCGCCGTTCTCCGGCCGCGCCCCCGCGCCTCAGGCTGCACCGCAGGCCACGCCGCGTCGCCATGCTCTCCGTGCACACCTCACCGCTCCACCAGCCCGGCACCGGGGACGCCGGCGGCATGAACGTCTACATCGTCGAGCTCGCGCAGCGCCTCGCCGCGATCGACATCGAGGTCGAGATCTTCACCCGGTCCACCGCCGGAGTCCTCCCGCCCACCGTCGAGCTGGCCCCCGGCGTCCTCGTCCGGCACATCGACGCGGGCCCCTACGAGGGCCTCGCCAAGGAGGACCTCCCGGCCCAGCTCTGCGCCTTCACGCACGGTGTGATGCAGGCCTGGGCCGGTCACCGCCCCGGCTACTACGACCTGGTCCACTCCCACTACTGGCTCTCCGGCCACGTCGGCTGGCTCGCCGCCCAGCGCTGGGGCGTCCCCCTGGTGCACGCCATGCACACCATGGCCAAGGTCAAGAACGCCAACCTGGCCGCCGGCGACACCCCCGAGCCCGCCGCCCGCGTCATCGGCGAGACCCAGATCGTCACCGCCGCCGACCGCCTCATCGCCAACACCGCCGAGGAGTCCGACGAGCTGGTACGGCACTACGCGGCCGAACCCGCCAAGGTCGCCGTGGTCCACCCCGGTGTGAACCTCGACCGCTTCCGCCCCTTCCCCGGCAGCGCCGGCCCACTCCGTCCGAGCGAGACCCAGGACGCCCGGTCCGCCGCCCGCGCCCGCCTCGGCCTGCCGACGGACGCCCTGATCCCGCTCTTCGCGGGCCGCATACAGCCCCTCAAGGCCCCCGACGTGCTGCTCCGGGCCGTCGCCGTCCTGCTGGACGAGCGCCCCGAGCTGCGCTCCAGGATCGTCGTGCCGGTCGTCGGCGGCCCCAGCGGCAGCGGCCTCGCCAAGCCGGAGGGGCTGCAGAAGCTCGCCGCGCGGCTCGGCATCGCCGACGTCGTACGGTTCCGGCCGCCCGTCGGGCAGGAACAGCTCGCCGACTGGTTCCGGGCCGCGTCCGTGCTGGTCATGCCGTCGTACAGCGAGTCCTTCGGCCTGGTCGCGATAGAGGCGCAGGCGGCCGGTACGCCGGTGCTCGCGGCCGCGGTCGGCGGTCTTCCGGTCGCCGTGCGCGACGGCGTGACCGGCTTCCTCGTCCAGGGCCACGACCCGGCCGACTACGCGCGCGTGCTGCGCCGGTTCGCCGACGAGCCGTCCCTCTCGGCGACCATGGGCACCGCCGCCGCCCGGCACGCGCAGTCCTTCGGCTGGGACACCTCGGCGGCCGCCACCGCCGACGTCTACACGGCCGCGACGCAGGCCCACCGCCGTCGCGTACGCTCCCCGCATGGGTGATGTCGAGAAGGCGGCGCAGGTCGTCGAGAGCGCGCTGAAGGACGCCGAACTGGAGTGGGAGAGCCCGGAGCCCGGCACGTACGTCGTCAAACTCCCCGGCACCCACAAGCTCTCCACGACCGTCTCGCTCCTCGTGGGCCGCCACTCCCTCTCCCTGAACGCCTTCGTCATCCGCCACCCCGACGAGAACGAGGCGGGCGTCCACCGCTGGCTGCTGGAGCGCAACCTCAAGCTGTACGGCGTCAGTTACGCGGTCGACCGGCTCGGCGACATCTATGTCACCGCCCGCCTGCCCCGCACCGCCATCACCCCCGAGGAGATCGACCGCCTCCTCGGCCAGGTCCTGGAGGCCGCCGACGGCGCCTTCAACCCCCTCCTCGAACTGGGCTTCGCCTCCGCGATCCGCAAGGAGTACGCGTGGCGGGTGTCCCGCGGCGAATCGACCCGGAACCTGGACGCGTTCACGCACCTGATCCAGCGCCCGACGGACTGACCGGGGCGCCCCCGGTTCCGGCCTCGACCTCGACCTCGACGTCGACCGGAACCGCGGCAGCCGTCGCAGCCGCCGTACGTCCCTGAGATTCCGCGGCTCCTTCCGATCCCGCCGCTGCCTCCGCCGGCAGCCGCCGCATGAGGACGCCGTACCCGATTCCCGCCACGGTGCCCACGGCCGCGCACATCCCCCACAGCCACCCCGCCCCGAAGTGATCGATGACGGCGCCGGACATGAGGGGTGCGATCAGGGCGGCGGCGGACCAGGACAGGGTGTACATGCCCTGGTAACGCCCGCGCCCGTGCACGGGGGAGAGCCGGGCGACGAGCCCGGTCTGGACCGGCGCGTTGATGATCTCGCCGAGCGTCCACACGCACACGGTGAGCGCGAAGACGCCGACCGAACCGGCGAAGGCGGTGAGCCCGAAGCCGTACCCCGCGAGGACCGAGGAGACGATCAGCAGCGTTCGCGGATCGCGGTGCTCGATGAAGCGGGTGATCGGGATCTGCAGGGCGACGATCAGGATGCCGTTGACGGCGATGGCCAAGCCGTAGTCGGCGGGCGAGTACCCGGCGCGGCCCATGGCCACCGGCAGCCCGACGGAGCCCTGCTGGAAGACGAGGGCGACGAGGAAGGACAGCCCGACGACGGCCATGTAACGCCCGTCCCGCAGCACGGTCTTGAGGCCGACGCCGTCCTCCGCCTGCCTGGCCGTGGCCGTGGGCCGCGACTCGGGCAGCTTGAGGAAGACGACGACCGCGCACACCAGCGTCATCCCGGCCTCGATGAGGAACCCGGCGAGATAGCTGAACTCGGCGATGAAACCGGCGGCCATGGAGGAGACGGCGAAGCCGAGGTTGATGGCCCAGTAGTTGAGCGAGAAGGCACGCACCCGGTCCTCGGGCCGGACGATGTCGGCCATCATCGCCTGCACGGCCGGCCGGGAGGCGTTGGACGCCATGCCGACGAGGAAGGCGACGGCGGCGATGGCGACGGGATCGTGCATGAAGCCGAGCAGCGCGACCGAGGCGGCGGTGGCGGTCTGCGCGACGAGCAGGGTCGGCCGCCGCCCGAGCCGGTCGGCCATCACCCCGGCCCCCAGCGAGGAGACGACACCGCCGAGCCCGTGCAGGGAGGCGACGAGACCGGCGTACGACGCGCTGTAGCCGCGGTCCAGGGTCAGGTACAGCGCCATGAACGTGGCGACGAAGGCGCCGAGCCGGTTGACGAGGGTGCTGGTCCACAGCCACCAGAACGCGCGGGGCAGGCCGGAGACGGATTCCCGGGCGGCACGTCTCAGGACGGCGAGTGACATGGATCCCCCCAGATCAGGCAGCTGTGCACGGCCGGCGGGCGGCTGACGCGTGCACATTGCCGTAAGTGGCTATGGCGCTGAGCGCAACTTACTGGGGTTCCCGAAGCGGGGTCCACTCAATTAACAGCGGGCGTCGACTGTCGGTGACGGCGGCGGTGGCCCTGCGTCCGGCCTCCGGGCGCTTCGACGCCCGTCCGAACGCGTGGATTACGCTCTGAGGCATGGCCGACGCACCGTACAAGCTGATCCTCCTCCGCCACGGCGAGAGCGAGTGGAACGCGAAGAACCTGTTCACCGGCTGGGTGGACGTCAACCTCAACGAGAAGGGCGAGAAGGAGGCGGTCCGCGGCGGTGAGCTGCTGAAGGACGCCGGCCTGCTCCCCGACGTGGTCCACACGTCCCTCCAGAAGCGCGCGATCCGCACGGCGCAGCTCGCCCTCGAGGCCGCCGACCGCCACTGGATCCCGGTGCACCGCTCGTGGCGCCTGAACGAGCGCCACTACGGCGCCCTTCAGGGCAAGGACAAGGCGCAGACCCTCGCGGAGTTCGGCGAGGAGCAGTTCATGCAGTGGCGCCGCTCGTACGACACCCCGCCCCCGCCGCTGGCGGACGACTCCGAGTTCTCCCAGGCGGACGACCCGCGCTACGCGTCGATCCCGCCGGAGCTCCGCCCGCGCACGGAGTGCCTCAAGGACGTCGTCACGCGCATGCTCCCCTACTGGTACGACAACATCGTGCCGGACCTGCTCGACGGCCACACCGTCCTGGTGGCGGCCCACGGCAACAGCCTCCGCGCCCTCGTCAAGCACCTCGACGGCATCTCCGACGCCGACATCGCGGGCCTGAACATCCCGACGGGTATCCCGCTGTACTACGAACTCGACGCCGACTTCAAGCCGCTCACCCCCGGCGGCCGCTACCTCGACCCGGAGGCGGCCGCGGCGGCCATCGAGGCGGTCAAGAATCAGGGCAAGAAGAAGTAAGCAGAGCTGAGAAGAGCCCCCACCTGCGGCGTTGCCGTCGGGAGGGGGCTTTTCTGTGCCCGTGAGCCGTGTCTGGGCCGTCGCGCTCGGATGCGACGGATCCTCACGCGGACCGCCACGAGGGAGGCCGGCGGGAGGGCGGGGAGCCGCGGGAGTGATTCTTTCTGTGTTGTGCCCGGGCCTGACCTGCAAAGGGACCGGGACGTGGCCTGCTGTACGGGAACTGTCTTCCCGTTGGAGGGTGCACGTCAATGGAACTGGAACTGTTGGTCCGCCGGGACAACCGTCCTCGTGGTGATTCCGGGTCGGCCATGGCCCCGGGCACGCGCCGCCGTGCACGCCGTGTCCGCTGCCTGCTGGTGCCTTTGCTGGCCTTGGCGACCGCGGGCTTCGTCACTGGTGCCGCTCGCCCACCCGCCGTGGTGCCTGCCGCACACGCGCAGCCCGTCCCGACCTGTGAGGGCGTGCCCGCGACGATCGTCGGCACGAACCACGACGACGACATCGTGGGCACCCCCGGCAATGACGTGATCGTCGCGTTGGCCGGGAACGACCGCGTCGACGGGCTGGGCGGCGACGACCTCATCTGCGGCGATTCCGGCAACGACACCCTCTCCGGCAGCGCCGGCAGCGATGCCGTCTTCGGCGGCACCGGCAACGACAACCTCGACGGCGGCACCGGCAACGACGCCCTCGACGGCGGCAACGGCGACGACACCCTCTCCGGCGGCGACGGCAGCGACATCCTCTCCGGCGAGGGCAACAACGACAGCCTGGACGGCGGCAACGGCGTCGACAGCCTCGACGGCGGCAACGGCACCGACAGCCTCAACGGCGGCGCCGCCAACGACACCCTCTCCGGAGGCGACGGCAACGACGCCCTCAACGGCGGCGACGGCGACGACAACCTCTTCGGCGACGACGGCAATGACACCGTCTTCGGCGGCGAAGGCAACGACGCGCTTTTCGGGGGCAACGGCAACGACGACCTCTTCGGCAACACCGGCAACGACACGCTCTCCGGCGAGGCCGGCAACGACAACCTCTTCGGCGGCGAAGCCAACGACACCCTCGACGGTGGTCCCGGCACCAACTTCAATGACGGTGGTCCTGGCACCAACACCTGCGCCAACCCCGCCACCGGGCCCGGCTGTCCCGTCTGACGGCCCCCGCCGCATCATGCCCCTTCGAAGAACCAGCGGGTGAACATGCTTCGGCCCCCTGCGCGCGGGCGGCGCGGGCAGGGGGCCGAAGGGTCGAGGGTCGGCCGAGGGGGCGTCGTCAGATGGACAGGGGGACCTCGTGGATCTCGTCCGCCCGATGGCCCGCACGTTCGTGGACGCGCTGGACCGCTTCGGCCGAGGGGGCCTCGGAGAGGCAGTAGACCTCACCGGAGGCGGGGTCCGCCCACGCATGCTGGAAGTGCACGTCCTCTTCCTTCTCCAGGGAGAGATCGGCGTCGTGTGCCTCCGCCAACTGGTCGGGGGTGATGCCCGTCATCCCGTGGTGGACGTCCATGAACTGGGCCATGACGTCGCACCTCCTTCCTACCTGTGCCTCCTTTCATGGTGCGCCCGATCCATCCACCGGGCGAGCGCCGACGGCATCGAGCCGACAGCAGCGAAGGGTCCCGGTGACAGATCACCGGGACCCTTCAGTGTCGTAAGCAGCGAACAGCGAATGGCGAATGCAGTGGGGCTCTACGGCGGGGCCGTCAGCCGCACTGGCAGGGGCCGCCCGACTGGCACCCGCAGCCGCAGCCCGAGCCGCAGCCGCACGCGCCGATGAGTGGGAGGCTCTTGGCCTCGGCCGGCTGCTCGGTCTCGCGTTCCTGTGTGGGGTCGGGCGTGGTGCCGGGGGATTCGGCCATGGTCCCTCCTGGACCTAGAGGCTGGCTGGGGCCTGATGCCTTTGCCCATTCCATGCCCGTTCCCTTGGGCGCATCAACGGCGCACGGAGGCGTCGGCACACCCCCGGCAGCGCCTTTCGAGCCCCCGGAGGGCTACGCGCCCTCCACCCCGGTCACCGGCTGGATGTCCTGCTGCAGCTCGTCCGCGTGCTCGCCGGTCACCAGGTAGACGACGCGCTTGGCGACGGCCACCGCGTGGTCGGCGTAGCGCTCGTAGTAGCGGCCGAGCAGGGTGACGTCGACGGCGGTCTCGATGCCGTGCTTCCAGCGGTCGTCCATCAGGTGCTGGAAGAGGGTGCGGTGGAGGAGGTCCATCTCGTCGTCGTCCTGCTCCAGCTGGAGCGCGAGGTCGACGTCCTTGGTGATGATGACCTCGGCCGCCTTCGCCATCAGGCGCTGCGCGAGCTGGCCCATCTCCAGGATCGTGGCGTGCAGGTCGTGCGGGACTCCCTGCTGCGGGAAGCGCAGGCGCGCGAGCTTCGCCACGTGCTGGGCCAGGTCGCCCGAGCGCTCCAGGTCGGCCGACATGCGCAGCGAGGTGACGACGATCCGCAGGTCGGTGGCCACCGGCTGCTGGCGGGCCAGCAGGGCTATCGCCCGCGCCTCCAGGTCGTGCTGCAGCTCGTCGACCCGCTTGTCGCCCTCGATCACGCTCTCCGCCAGCTTGAGGTCGGCGTCGAGGATGGCCGTCGTGGCGCGCCCGATCGCCGACCCGACCAGCCGGGCCATCTCCACCAGGCCGTCGCCGATCGAGTCCAGTTCCTCGTGGTACGCGTCCCGCATCAGGGTTCCCTCTCGTACGAGTTCTTCTCTCGGGGTTTTCCGAGTTCTACCGGGTGGTCCGAGTAGAGCTTCCGGGTTCTCTCGGGGGCTTCCCGGGCCTGGGTCCATGGTGAAACCAGCGCTGCGAACCCCACGCTCCCACGTTCCGGGCCCCACACGTCCGTTTCTGCCACCCCAAATGAACCACTACCAGCGTGAAGGTGAACTCTGGGCGACGAGTGTTCGAGCTCGCACGTCGTTGGCTGTGGCCGACGTGAATCGCATGCCTAACCTTGAAGCATGGACGTGAACGCGGCGGTCGCCGCAGTGGCTGCGATCGCCGGGGCTCTCACCGGCGTCATCGCCATGCTGGCGTTCCGCTGGAGCGAGCGGGAGCAGAAGCGTCCCACACGCACCTCCCTGCACACGGACCCGGTGCTTCCGCCGGGTGTGGACACCGTCCTGTCCGTGCTCCGCTCGTCCGCCGTCGTACTCGACGAGGCCGACACCGTCGTCAAGGCCAGCTCCGCCGCGTATGCCATCGGACTGGTGCGGGGCGGCAAGCTCGCCGTCGAGCCCATGCTCCAGATGGCCCGGGACACCCGGCGCGACGGCGAGATACGGCAGGTCGAGCTCGATCTGCCGCGGCGGGGTACGGGCCGGGGCGACGCCCTCGCCGTCTCCGCGCGCGTGGCGCCCCTCGGCTCGCGGCTCGTCCTGCTCCTCGTCGAGGACCTCACCGAGGCCCGTCGTATCGAAGCGGTACGACGCGACTTCGTCGCGAACGTGAGCCACGAGCTGAAGACCCCCGTCGGCGCGCTCTCCCTCCTGTCCGAGGCCGTCATGGACGCCTCCGACGACCCGGAGGCCGTGGAGCGCTTCGGCGGGCGGATGCAGATCGAGGCCACGCGCCTGACCAACCTGGTCCAGGAACTCATCGACCTCTCCCGGGTGCAGAACGACGACCCGCTGGAGGACGCCGAGCCGGTCCGCGTCGACAAGCTCGTCGCCGAGGCCATCGACCGCTGCCGCCACCAGGCCGGCACGAAACAGATCACCATGGCCGCCAGCGGCGCCGCCGATCTGCATGTCTGGGGCAACCGCGGCCAGCTCGCCGCCGCTTTCGGCAACCTCGTCGAGAACGCCGTCAACTACTCCCCGGCCCGCACCCGCGTCGGCATATCGGCCCGCAGGGTCGGCGCGCCCGGCGGTGACATGATCGAGCTTGCCGTGACCGATCAGGGCATCGGCATCTCGGACAAGGACAAGGAGCGCATCTTCGAGCGCTTCTACCGCGTCGATCCGGCCCGCTCCCGTGCCACCGGCGGCACCGGTCTGGGGCTCGCGATCGTCAAGCACGTGGTCGCCTCGCACGGCGGGGAGGTCACGGTGTGGAGCGCCGAAGGCCAGGGCTCCACGTTCACCCTGCGGCTGCCGGAGGCCGGTGCGGCCCGCGACCGCGCCCAACAGCATCCCGACCTCGACGAAGAGGACGGGCCTTCCACTTCCTCAGCTACCGAAGTATCGCCCGAATCAGACGCGTGCGAAACGCTTCCCTCACCGGAGGTCCTTCCGTGACCCGTGTGCTCGTCGTCGAGGACGAGGAGTCCTTCTCCGACGCCCTGTCGTACATGCTCCGCAAGGAGGGCTTCGAGGTCGCCGTGGCGGCCACCGGGCCCGACGGACTCGACGAGTTCGAGCGCAACGGCGCCGACCTCGTCCTCCTCGACCTGATGCTGCCGGGGCTGCCCGGCACGGAGGTGTGCCGCCAGCTGCGTGGCCGCTCCAACGTCCCGGTGATCATGGTCACCGCCAAGGACAGCGAGATCGACAAGGTCGTCGGCCTGGAAATAGGAGCCGACGACTACGTCACCAAGCCGTTCTCCTCGCGCGAGCTGGTCGCCCGTATCCGGGCCGTCCTGCGCCGCCGCGGCGAGCCCGAGGAGGTCACCCCGGCCGCTCTCGAGGCCGGCCCGGTCCGCATGGACGTCGACCGCCACGTGGTGACGGTCGGCGGCTCGAAGGTCGACCTGCCGCTGAAGGAGTTCGACCTGCTGGAGATGCTGCTGCGCAACGCGGGCCGCGTGCTGACCCGTATGCAGCTCATCGACCGCGTCTGGGGCGCCGACTACGTGGGCGACACCAAGACCCTCGACGTCCACGTCAAGCGCCTGCGCGCCAAGATCGAGCCCGACCCGGGCGCACCGCGCTACCTGGTGACGGTCCGCGGCCTCGGCTACAAGTTTGAGCCGTAGGCCGTACCGCGCGTAGGAATCGCTACCGCCTGGTACTCGGTACGGCGAAGGGCGGCTCCCCTGTCAGGGGGTGGCCGCCCTTCGCCGTACTGCTAGGGCGTCGTCCCAGGGGACGCCGCGCCCGTACGACCGCTCAGTGGCCCGACGGCGTCGACGACGCGGAGGCCGAGTCGTGCGGCATGGCCGACGCGCTCTTGGAGGCGCCCTTGGACGGCTTGGCGCCGGCGCTCGCGGTGGCGCCCGCGGCCCCGCCGGCCGGGCTCGCCGAGGCGGGGGCCGACGGCGACGGGATCTCGCTAGGGCCCCACTGGCTGAAGTAGCTCACGGCGGGGACGACGTACGCGCGCAGGCTCACGTCACCGGTCTTGCTGAAGGTGAAGGTGATCTTCTGGGCGTTGCCGTTCTGGACCGCCTCCTGGGCGTTGTCCAGTACGGCGGAGGCGTTGCCCTTGCCGCCGAGGAGCAGCGAGCCGCCCGCGGGGACGGTGAGCGACTGGCCCTTGGCGGGGGTGAGCTTGGCGTTCTTGTTGGCGCTGTCGACCTTGATCGACTGCAGCGTCTGGGGGGTGCTGCCGTTGTTGAAGAGGGTCGCGGAGATCACGGCCGGGCCCGAGGCCTGGGGGTCGGGCTGGGTGACGACGACGGCGTTCTGCACCTTGATGTCGCCGACGCTTGTGGCAGCGTTGTCGGGCTTGACCTCCAGGGTCTGGGAGTCGTTGCCGGCGCCGCAGGCGGCGAGCGAGGCGATGGAGACAACGATGACGGAGGCGGCGAGGGCGCCGCGTCGAAGGCTGCTGCTCACGGCGGCGGCAACTCCTTGGAACGCAGGGGCGACTCCTTATAAAGCCGCCCTAAGTGTCTGTCGGCGGGCCTCAGGTTACCGAGCCGTCCTCGCGCCGCCGCACCCGACCCTCCCCCTGGGGTCCGGCTTCCCTCATGGGAGGGGTGGCCCGGGCGACGCGAGCGGCAGACGGACCACCGTGGCGCCGGCTCCCGGACCGCTTTGATGCCGACTGGGATGTCGGCCGAGTTACTGACTCCCGAGTAACTTTGCGGCCGCCCCGGACTCGCTTTGGCGTGACACTCGTACGGCATTCACATAAGGCCGCTCGTAAGAACGGTTGCACCGAGGTGCGCAAAACTTCCGTGAAGGAATGCGCGGCCGTCCCGAAAATCGATCACGAACCGATCGAGGGCACCCGCGTGATCAATTCCGGATTCGTCTCGTACCCGACTCCAGACACCGAACGGAGTAGCGGAAGTCGTACGCCTGGAAGCGGACAAATGAGGACGTTCGGCCTATCGGGGAAGGCTTCGGAGGTGTGTGACAGGCCTGTTTCTCCTTGCTCGGAGAGCGGCTCCGACCTGCGAATACCTGGTTCCGCCCCCCTGTCGAAGCACGTTCCTGTTGCTGTTGTCAAGCCCCGAGATATGCCCTGACCTGCGAAAACGCCATTCAGAAGACGCCGTATCCGTGTTACCCTGGATAGCCACGGAAGGGGTACCTGTCACATGACGTTCAAGGTTGGCGACACCGTGGTCTATCCCCATCACGGGGCCGCGCTGATCGAGGCCATCGAAACTCGCCAGATCAAAGGCGTGGACAAGACCTACTTGGTGCTGAAGGTCGCCCAGGGCGACCTGACGGTACGTGTGCCAGCGGACAATGCGGAGTTCGTCGGCGTGCGTGATGTGGTCGGTCAGGACGGGCTGGACCGGGTCTTCGAGGTGCTGCGCGCGCCGTACGCCGAGGAGCCCACGAACTGGTCGCGCCGCTACAAGGCAAATCTGGAGAAGCTCGCCTCCGGCGATGTCATCAAGGTCGCGGAAGTCGTACGCGACCTGTGGCGTCGTGAGCGCGAGCGCGGACTCTCCGCGGGTGAGAAGCGCATGCTCGCCAAGGCCCGCCAGATCCTGGTGAGCGAGCTCGCCCTCGCGGAGAACACGAACGAGGACAAGGCCGAGGCCCTGCTCGACGAGGTACTCGCGTCCTGACACGCAGCAGGCAGCGCCCGCTCGGCTTGGAACACTGAAATGCCGCGGTGCCCGATGACAATTCATGTCGCCGGGCGCTGCGGCATGTTCGTCCCCGTTTCTCCCCGGTTCGCGACCATGAACGTGTGTGCCGGGATGCCGTACGCCACGGGGAAAACCCCGATACTTGGCGTGCCGGGCCCGGGCAGTCGGCTCGACCGGCGTCACGGAAGGGTCCGGTCAAGGCGTCGCGCCCGGCACTCCTCCAGGCCATACCCACGTAGGCCGAGCACACAAACCTGACAGGAACCGATGTCTGACGATTCGCGTCCTTCGCCCGCGCCGTCCCCGGTCGCGGCCGTGATCCCGGCCGCCGGCCGAGGCGTACGCCTCGGTCCGGGCGCCCCCAAGGCGCTCCGCGCCCTGAACGGCACGCCCCTTCTCGTCCATGCGGCCCGCGCCCTCGCCGCCTCCCGCGCGGTCTCCCTGGTGGTGGTCGTGGCCCCGCCCGACGGCGTCGCCGAGGTCAAGTCGCTGCTCGACGCGCACGCGCTGCCCGAGCGGACCGACTTCCTGGTCGTCCCCGGCGGGGGCGAGCGCCAGGACTCGGTCAGGCTGGGACTCGACGCCGTACCGCCCGCGTACGACGTCGTCCTCGTGCACGACGCGGCGCGCCCGCTGGTGCCGGTGGACACCGTGGACGCCGTGATCGAGGCCGTACGGGACGGGGCCCCGGCCGTCGTGCCCGCGCTGCCCCTCGCCGACACCGTCAAGGAGGTCGAGCCCGCGGCGACGCCCGGTGCGCCGGAGCCGGTGGTGGCCACGCCCGTGCGGTCCCGGCTGCGGGCCGTCCAGACGCCCCAGGGCTTCGACCGCGCGACCCTCGTGCGGGCGCACGAGACCGTCACCGACGACGTCACCGACGACGCGAGCATGATCGAGCAGCTCGGGCTGCCGGTCGTGGTCGTCCCCGGCCACGAGGAGGCCTTCAAGGTCACGCGGCCGCTGGACATGGTTCTCGCGGAGGCGGTCCTGAACCGCAGGAGGCTGACCGATGGCTTCTGACGCTTTCGAGGGCCTCGTGCTCCCGCAGGTCGGCATCGGCACCGACATCCACGCCTTCGAGGAGGGCCGGGAGCTGTGGTGCGCCGGTCTGAAGTGGGAGGGGGAGGGGCCGGGGCTCGCCGGTCACTCCGACGCCGACGTCGTCGCGCACGCCGCGTGCAACGCGCTGTTCTCCGCGGCCGGCCTCGGCGACCTGGGGCAGCACTTCGGCACCGGGCGCCCCGAGTGGTCCGGCGCCTCCGGCGTCACGCTGCTGACGGAGGCGGCCCGCATCGTCCGCGAGGCGGGCTTTCGCATCGGCAATGTCGCGGTCCAGGTCGTCGGCCCCCGCCCCAAGATCGGCAAGCGCCGCGACGAGGCCCAGAAGATCCTCTCGGAGGCGGCCGGAGCCCCGGTCTCCGTCTCCGGCGCCACGACGGACGGGCTCGGCTTCCCGGGCCGGGACGAGGGGCTGATGGCGATCGCCACGGCGCTCGTGGTGCGGGTGAGCTGAGGGCGTGCGAGGGTACCGGCAGAGCGATCAGTGACGAGCGACCAGCGGTCGGTGACGAGCGACGAGCGATCGGTGACCGCTGGCCCTTGACCGAGGTCCCGGAGGTACCCCCATGTCCGCCGCCCTGCCCGACCGGCTCAAGTCCCTGCTCGACAAGCCCGTCTTCGTCGTGATCGGCACCTCCCAGCCCGACGGCAGTCCCCAGCTGTCTCCGGTGTGGGTGAAGCGGGACGGCGACGACCTCCTCGTCTCGACCACCGTCGACCGCCGCAAGAAGAAGAACCTCGACCGCGACCCCCGGGTGAGCGTCGTGGTCCAGAACCCCGACATGCCCTACGAGTACGCGGAGATCCGCGGCACCGCGGAGCTGACCTCCCAGGGCGCGGACGCCCTCATCGACGAGCTGTCCCACAAGTACACGGGCAAGAAGTACGCCGACTTCAACCCCGCGGCCGTCGACGACGCCGAACGGGTGGTCGTCCGCGTCACGCCCCGGAAGGTCGTCGGGATGGGGATCGCCTGAGGTCGCGCCTCAGGGGGCTCGTGCGTATCAGCCGCAATCGGTGGCGACGTCACGAATGTGTGGCCCTTCGCCCGGAGGTGGCGAGGCACTGCCCGGCGCCCACTACCCTGGACAGGTGACTATTCGCCTGTACGACACCAGCGCCCGGCAGATTCGTGACTTCACCCCGATCAAGCCGGGTTGCGTCTCGATCTACCTGTGTGGCGCCACCGTGCAGGCGGCCCCGCACATCGGGCACATCCGGTCGGGCCTCAACTTCGACATCATGCGCCGGTGGTTCGAGTACCGCGGCTATGACGTCACGTTCATCCGCAACGTGACCGACATCGACGACAAGATCATCGCCAAGGCCGCCGAGCAGCACCGGCCGTGGTGGTCGATCGGGTACGACAACGAGCGGGCGTTCGACGACGCCTACACGGCGCTGGGCTGCCTGCCGCCGACGTACGAGCCGCGTGCCACCGGTCATGTGACCGAGATGGTCGAGATGATGCAGGGCCTCATCGAGCGCGGCCACGCCTACGCGGCGGACGGCAACGTCTACTTCGACGTGCGCTCCTTCCCCGACTACCTCCAGCTGTCCCGGCAGGAGCTGGACAACCTGCTCCAGCCCGCCGGCGAGGGCGAGACCGGCAAGCGGGACCCGCGCGACTTCGCCATGTGGAAGGCCGCCAAGCCGGGCGAGCCGACCTGGCCGACGCCGTGGGGCCGCGGGCGTCCGGGCTGGCACCTGGAGTGCTCGGCGATGGCCCACAAGTACCTGGGCTCGGCGTTCGACATCCACGGCGGCGGGCTCGACCTGATCTTCCCGCACCACGAGAACGAGATCGCCCAGGCCAAGGCCTTCGGCGACGAGTTCGCCCGGTACTGGGTGCACAACGCCTGGGTGACCATGGCGGGCGACAAGATGTCCAAGTCGCTGGGCAACAGCGTCCTGGTCTCCGAGATGGTCAAGCAGTGGCGCCCGATCGTGCTGCGCTACTACCTCGGCACCCCGCACTACCGCTCGATGATCGAGTACAGCGAAGAGGCTCTGCGCGAGGCCGAGTCGGGCTTCGCGCGCATCGAGGGCTTCGTCCAGCGGGTCGTGGAGCTGGCCGGGCACGTCGTCGAGCCCGCGGCCGAGGTCCCGCCCGCCTTCGCCGAGGCGATGGACGACGATCTGGGCGTCCCGCAGGCGCTCGCCGTCGTGCACACCACCGTCCGGCAGGGCAACTCCGCGCTGGCCGCCGACGACAAGGAGGCCGCCGTGGCGCGGCTCGCCGAGGTGCGGGCCATGCTCGGCGTCCTCGGTCTGGACCCGCTGGACCCGCAGTGGGCCGGCGAGGGCGGCGAGCGGGGCGAGGACCTGCACGGCGTGGTCGACAGCCTCGTACGCCTCGTCCTCGACCAGCGCGAGTCCGCCCGCGCCCGCAAGGACTGGGCCACCGCGGACGCCATCCGCGACCAGCTCGGTCAGTCCGGCCTGACCATCGAGGACAGCCCTCAGGGTCCGCGCTGGAGCCTGGGCCGGCGCTGACCGACGCCAAGATCGACTGTGCCGCCCGGCTCTCCGGGCGGCACACTGCATACATACGTACGACAGCTCACAGGGGCAGGTAACTCATGGCCGCAAGCAACCGCCGCATGTCCGGCAAGAAGGGTGCGCAGGTCGGTAGCGGCGGCCAGCGGCGCCGGGGCCTGGAGGGCAAGGGCCCCACCCCGCCCGCCGAGATGCGCAAGGGTCACGCCAAGCAGCGCGCCGCCGCCGCCAAGGTCCGCCGTGCCCAGGGCCGCCCCCCGCAGCGCAAGGGCGGCGGCAGGTCGACCTCCGAGCTGGTCGTCGGCCGTAACCCCGTGGTCGAGGCGCTCCGCGAGGGCGTTCCGGCCACCACGCTGTACGTCCAGCAGTTCATCGACAACGACGAGCGCGTCCGCGAGGCCCTCCAGCTCGTCGCCGAGCGCGGTGGCATCAACCTCATGGAGGCCCCGCGTCCCGAGCTGGATCGCATGACGAACGGCCTGAACCACCAGGGCCTCGTCCTGCAGGTCCCGCCGTACGAGTACGCCCACCCCGAGGACCTCGCCGGTGCCGCCTACGACCAGGGCGAGGACCCGCTGATCGTCGCGCTCGACGGCGTCACCGACCCGCGCAACCTCGGCGCCGTCGTCCGTTCCGTCTCCGCCTTCGGCGGCCACGGCGTCGTCGTGCCCGAGCGGCGCGCGGCCGGCATGACCGCGGGCGCCTGGAAGACCTCCGCCGGTACGGCCGCCCGTACGCCCGTCGCCCGCGCCACCAACCTGACGCGCGCCCTGGAGTCGTACAAGAAGGCCGGGATCACGGTCGTCGGTCTCGCCGCCGACGGAGAGGCCGAGGTCCAGGAGCTTCGGGCGCTGGAGGGGCCGGTCGTCATCGTCGTCGGCAGCGAGGGCAAGGGGCTGTCCCGACTGGTCGGGGAGACCTGCGACTTCCGGGTGCGCATCCCGATGCCGGGCGGCGCCGAATCGCTCAACGCCGGTGTGGCGGCGGGCATCGTACTGTACGAGGCGGCTCGCCGACGCGCGTGAACACGCGTCCGTAAGTTCCCCCGTACGGGGTCATTCCGGCGTCCGGGGCATCCTTGACGCGGTCCGGACAGATCCGGCCGCTTCAGGCAGTGTCCTAACTCCACGTCACTCGGTTAGATGAGTGTGGACACCAGAACACCCCGCACACCCACGGGGGAACGCACGTCTGGATTCGACGACGTTCCCGCGCTGAGCATGGTGAAGGTGCCGAGCGATCCGGCGCAGGTCATCGTCACGCACGCGAGCTTCCGCGTGCAGTTGGGCGCCTCGGCAGGGCGTACCCAATCCCCGCGGGTCGCACGGCACTTGGGCGCCGCCGCGGACACCGCCCGCATCCCGGTCGCAGGCCGGGCGGGCGGGGCGTCCGAGGTCGGGGCGCGGCGCCGGCCGGTCGTCTGGAGTGGCCGGTCCGCCCCGGACGACACCGGCGCCCACCGGCTCCTCCAGGCCGTGCGGGGCGGCAGCGTCCGCCACCCCGACGACCCGACCGCCGCCGCCGGAGCCACCCGGGTCATGCCGCGCGTCGGCGACGGCTACGGCGACTACGGCGTCCACCGCGACCGGAGTTACGGCGGCTACGACGGCTACGGCGGCCTGGACCAGACCGTCGAGACCCCCGTCCTCGGCACCCAGCGCACCGCCGGCTCCACCGCCCCGCCGATCCTGCCGCCCATGCGCACCGTCGGCAGCGCATACGACGAACCCGCCTACACCGGCGAGCAGTTCGCGTACGGCGCCGGGGCGGAGGGCACCGGGGACCTCGCATACGGCGACGACCCGGAGGACTTCGAGGACTTCGAGGAGGCCGACGAGTACGCCGTCGCGTCCCGGGGCAGGCGCCGCGACGAAGACCCGTCCCGGCACGCCTACTACCCCGGCCGCCGGATGAACCTCGGCGTCGTCCTGCTCCCCCTGCGGATCTTCCTCGGCTTCATCTCCAGCTACGCCGGCATGGGCAAGCTCTGCGACCCCGTCTACTTCGACGGCGGCAAGCGCGGCTCCATGGTGAAGTGGCTCAACACCCTCCACCCCTGGGAAGTCGCCGAACCGCTGCGGCAGTTCGCCCTCCACCACCCCGTCGGCTCCGGGCTCGTCATCGCCTTCCTCCAGGTCGTCGTCGGCGTCCTCACGATCCTGGGCTGCTGGCAGCGGGTGGCCGCGGCGGTCGGCGCGCTCCTCTCCGCCGCCCTCATCGTCACCGTCAGCTGGAAGACCGTCCCCGCCTACGACGCCCCCGACATCATCTACCTCGCCGCCTGGTCGCCGCTGGTCATCGCCGGTGCCCCCGTCTACTCCATCGACGGCCGCCTCGCGGGCAGCGCCTGGCGCAGGCTCGGACCCCGGTCGGACATCTGGGAGCTGCGCCAGTACGTGCTGCGCCGCGGCGCCCTCGTCACGGCCGTCACCGTCGGTCTCACACTGCTCGTCGGCTCGCTGCTCGGCGGTGCCGTACGCGACTCGAGCCGGGTGGTCGTCCCCGGACCCGGCGAGGCCCCGCGCAACAACCTGCCCGGCACGCCGCTCCCGGACCAGCCGAGCGGCAGCCCGTCCGCCTCCAGCGCGCCCAGCGGGGGCGCCACGGCCGGGGCCGGACCGTCCGGCGCCGCGACGACGCCGGGCGCGGCCCGCTCGTCCAGCGCCGCCACCGGCAGCACGCCCAGCGAGACCCAGGGCGCCGTGGGCCGGGCCCCGACGCGGCACTCGGCCCCGGCCGGCCAGGCTCCGAGCACCAGCGCCGGCTCGACCTCCGGCGGTACCACGACCGGCGGAGGCGGCTCGTCCGGCAACCCGGGCGGCGGCTCGTCCTCGTCGTCCTCCGGCGAACCGGGCCTGGTGGGCGGCCTGTTGGGCTAGCCGAGCAGATGGGCGGCGTCCTGGCGCCGCCCCGCACCGGCCGACCCGGCGCGACACACATGGGGTCCCGCACCTCCCGGGAGGTGCGGGACCCCATGAAGTGTTTCCGCAGTGGTGGACAGACCTGACCGGGGCCTCAACGCCCCAGCGCCGCCAGCTCCTTGGCCGCCTCCGTCAGGTCCTTCGCCGTGTCGATGGCCCGCCAGTACGAGCCCTGCGGAATCGGGAAGCCCGCCAGCTTCCGCTCACGGGCCAGATGCGGGAACGTCGTCCGCTCGTGGTCGCCCCGCTCCGGGAGCAGCCCGGCGAACTCGGGCGAGAAGACGTACACACCCGCGTTGATCTCGACGGTCGACTGCGGGGCCTCGATGAAGTCCGTGATGTGACCGAAGCCGTCCGTGCGCACGGCCCCCCACGGAATGCGCGGACGCGCCAGCGCGAGGGTCGCGACCGCGTCGCGCTCGGTGTGGAAGTCCGCCATGTCGCGCAGCGAGAAGCGGGTCCAGATGTCGCCGTTGGTGGCGTACCAGGACCGGTCCGGGTGGGGGAGACGGGCGGCCGCGTACTTCAGGCCGCCGCCGCGGCCGAGGGGCTCCGTCTCCACGACCGTGGTGACACGGACGGGCAGATCGGCCGTGTCCAGCCACTTCCGCAGGACCTCGGCGAGGTGGCCGCAGGACACCACCACGTCCGTCACGCCCTCCTCGGCGAGCCAGGACAGCTGGTGGCCGATGATCGGGGTGCCCGTGCCGGGGATCTCGACCATCGGCTTGGGCCGGTCGTCGGTGTACGGGCGCAGCCGGGAGCCCTGGCCGCCGGCCAGGATGACGGCTTGAGTGGGGCGCGACGCGGCATTCGGATCGGTCATGACCGAACTGTACGTGGCGCCCCGCTCGCGGCTTTCGGCCGAAACCGCTCCTCGGCCGGCCGTCATCGGCGCAGCGGCCGGCCGGGGCGGGTCGATGGTCCTGGCGGTCCGGCGGCTCGGCTGTCTGCGGTCAGCTGTGCGCCGTCAGGACGCCCGACGCGAAGGAGGTGTCGCAGACGGGGCGGGCGTACGACTGCGCGCGCGAGGCGCCGTACATGCGGACCGCGGCGCGGCCGAGGGTCCGGGCGATCGAGACGCAGTGCTTCGCCAGCGACGGGTGGCCGTTGACGGCCTGCTGGAGGTGGGTGAGGGCCACGCCCGGGTTCTGCTCCTGCAGTTCGGTCAGCAGCCGGTCGCGCAGGACTTCCTGGGGGGCGTGCGAGACCGTCCTGGAGGAGACGCCCGCCGAGGTGACGTCCGAGGCGGTGAGCACCGAGCTCGAGGGGGTCCCCGACCAGTTGACTCGGGTGACCGCGAGGGTCCCGGAGAGCACCAGGACGACGGGCAGGACGAAGGCGAGGGTGCGGCCGATGCGGCGGGCAGGGCCCCGGCGGCCGCCTCGCGTCTGTTGGGTGGTGGAGTGCTTCACGCGTGTGAGGGTAGCGCCCGGTGATGATTTGGCGACATTTAGTCACCGGTTCGGGGGATGAGGAAGTGCCCTTTCCTGGGTAAGGCGTTGACGCACACCACTCGAAATGCGCGCGTTTGCCGGGATGTCTGCCGACAGCGGAACGGGCCCCGCGGCAGTCCGCGGGGCCCGTTCCGTCACCCCGGGTGAATCACCGGGAGTTGTTCCGCTCAGGCGGCTCAGTCGGAGAGTCGCTCGCCCGTGGAGGTCGAGAACACATGGGTCTCGCCCGCACGCGGCACGACGTGCAGCTGAGTGCCCTTCTCCGGCACCTGACGCCCGTTGACGCGGACGACCAGGTCCTTGGTCTCGCCGCCGACCTCGGCGCTGCCGTACACGTATCCGTCGGCGCCGAGCTCCTCCACCACGTTGACGGAGACGGCGAGACCGGCCGGGGCGTCCTCGGAGTCCTTGGACAGGGAGGACGCGGCACCGCCGTCGAGCTCGACCACGTCGAAGTGCTCGGGCCGCACGCCGACCGTGACGGTGCGATCCCCCTTGTCGGACGCGGCCTTCAGGGCGTCGCGGTTGACCGGGACGACACTGTTGCCGAACTTCACGCCGCCGTCGGTGATCGGGACCTCGACCAGGTTCATCGCCGGCGAGCCGATGAAGCCCGCGACGAAGAGGTTGGCCGGGCGGTCGTACATGTTGCGCGGGGTGTCGATCTGCTGGAGCAGACCGTCCTTGAGCACGGCCACACGGTCGCCCATCGTCATGGCCTCGACCTGGTCGTGGGTGACGTAGACGGTGGTGATGCCGAGGCGGCGCTGGAGCGAGGCGATCTGCGTACGGGTGGACACACGCAGCTTGGCGTCCAGGTTGGACAGCGGCTCGTCCATGAGGAACACCTGCGGCTCACGCACGATGGCGCGCCCCATGGCGACGCGCTGACGCTGACCGCCGGACAGCGCCTTGGGCTTGCGGTCCAGGTACTCGGTCAGGTCGAGGATCTTGGCGGCCTCCTCGACCTTCTGCCGGATCTCCGCCTTGTTGACGCCGGCGATCTTGAGCGCGAAGCCCATGTTGTCGGCGACCGTCATGTGCGGGTAGAGCGCGTAGTTCTGGAACACCATGGCGATGTCCCGGTCCTTGGGCGGCAGGTGGGTGACGTCGCGGTCACCGATGCGGATGGTGCCGGCGTTGACGTCCTCGAGCCCCGCGAGCATCCGGAGCGAGGTGGACTTCCCGCAGCCCGACGGGCCGACCAGGACGAGGAACTCGCCGTCCTCGATCTCGATGTCGAGACCGTCGACGGCGGGCTTCGTGGAACCCGGGTAGACCCGGGTCGCCTTGTCGAACGTGACAGTGGCCATGGTGAATGGGCCCCCTTCTACCGGCAGGAACGTGCCGGACGATCCGTTGTAGGAAGGTGGTGGTGTAGTCCACGTGGGTGGACTGGGTCAGGACGGTACCCGGCAGGTCCGGGTCTGTCAGCACCTGGGGGACCATGAACTTCGGGGAAATATCCGACCGGGGGCACCCGGGACCTGGGTACACTGCACGGGCGCGCCAGCGCACGCCTCCTTAGCTCAGCTGGTCAGAGCACCGCTCTTGTAAAGCGAAGGTCGTCGGTTCGAATCCGACAGGGGGCTCCTTCCCTACCTGGGACAACGCCCCCGCGATCACGGATCACGGGGGCGTTGACGGCAGGTCTTGACGGCAGTCCCCTCTAACGGCGCCGCTTGAGTAGGCGGTCCATACGGCGAAGGCCACCCGCACCTCCCCGGTGCGGGTGGCCTTCGTCGTACGTGCCGGGGCTCAGCCCGTCCGCAGCACCGTCGCCAGCACCTTCCGCAGCGTCGCCTCCGGGTCCGGTACCGCGCCCGTCGACCGCCAGGCCACGAAGCCGTCCGGCCGTACCAGCACCGCGCCGTCGGCCGTCGTGCCGTGCAGCTCGGCCCAGTCCGTGCCCCGGGTGTCGTACGTCAGGTCCGCGTCGGCGCTCGGGCCGATGCGGTACGCGTCGAGGCGTACGCCGTCGCGCTCGGCGATGGCGCGGGCGGCGATGGCGCGGGCGGCGGAGTACCAGCCGGCGTCGTCCGGGGCGTCGGTGAGCAGGACCAGGGAGCGCTCGTACAGGTCGAGGGTGGAGAGGCGGGTGCCGGAGCGGCGCAGCCACAGGTGGGGGGCGCGGCTGCCGGGCTGTCCGTTCAGGCCCAGGCCGTCCGGTACCACCGGCTGCTCCGGGTCGGCGCCGACGACGGCGCCCTGGAGGTAGCGGTAGCCGAGGACGACGTTGAGGATGCCGCCGCGCTTGGCGCCGCCGACGCCGGGGGCGGGGGCGAAGCCGGGGTGGCTGTGTTCGACCGAGCGGGCCGAGGCGCGGGCGCTGGTGGCGACGGCCACCGGGCGGCGTTCGGTGTCGTAGGTCTCGAGCAGGTCGGGGGCGGCCCAGCCGTCGAGGACGGCGGCGAGTTTCCAGGCGAGGTTGTGGGCGTCCTGGATACCGGTGTTGGAGCCGAAGGCGCCGGTGGGGGACATCTCGTGGGCGGAGTCCCCGGCGAGGAAGACGCGGCCGGCGGCGTAGCGGTCGGCGACGCGTTCGGCGGCGCGCCAGGACGCCTTGCCGGTGACCTCGACGTCGAGGTCGGGGACGCCGACGGCGCGGCGGATGTGGCGGGCGAGGCGTTCCTCGGTGAACTCCTCCAGCGTCTCGCCGTTCTCCGGGTGCCAGGGGGCGTGGAAGACCCAGCGTTCCTCGTTGTCGACGGGCAGCAGTGCGCCGTCGGCCTCGGGGTCGGTGAGGTAGCAGCAGATGAAGCGCCGGTCGCCGACGGTCTCGGCGAGGAGCTTGGAGCGGAAGGTGGCGCTGACGTTGGCGAAGAGGTCGCCGGGGCCGGTCTGGCCGATGCCGAGGCGGCTCCGCACGGGACTGCGGGGGCCGTCGGCGGCGACGAGGTAGTCGGCGCGGACGGTGTAGCGCTCCTCCGTGGCCCGGTCGCGTACGACCGCTGTCACTCCTTCGGGGTCCTGCTCGAAGGTCTCCATCTCATGGGAGTAGCGCAGGTCGCCGCCGAGCCGGCGGGCGCCTTCGAGCAGGACGGGTTCGAGGTCGTTCTGGCTGCACAGGCACCAGGCGGTGGGGCTGAATCTGGCGAGGCCCCCGCCGGGGTCGATGTTCTTGAACAGCCACTCCCCGGCGTCCCCGACCAGGGTCGGGGTCTGCAGGATGCCGTGGTTGTCGGCGAGGAGCTCGGCGGCCGCCTTGATGTCCGGCTCGATGCCGGCCACCCGGAAGAGTTCCATCGTGCGGACGTTGTTGCCGCGTCCGCGTGGGTGGATCGAGGTTCCGGAGTGCCGCTCGACGAGCATGTGGCGCACACCGAGTCGGCCCAGGAAGAGAGACATGGACAGGCCCACCAGCGAGCCGCCCACGATGAGGACGGGGATCCGGTGGTCGGCTTTTTGATGCATCGAAGCCTCCAGAGGCGGGGGTGAGCGCGTGGGGCGCCTGTGAGTTTCCATGCCCGGCGGCGTCTGCCGGGACCGGCTCGGCGCGCCCAATCACCCTCGCGGGGGCCCAATCACCCGCGTGGTTCATACGAGTCGCGCACTCCTGGGGAGCGGCACAGGATCAAGGAACGCTGACGTCGCGTCATCCGCGGCCGGCGTCCGCCTTTGTCCCATGAAGGAGATGTACGCAGGATGACCACTACGTCTGAACGTGTTTCAGAAGCGCTGACGCAACAGGTGTCGAAGCGGGTCTCGCAGTCCGTGTTCGACGGGTCCCGGCTTCGGGTCGTGCTGCTGGTCGATGTCTACGACGGTGCCCAGCAGCAGTTCCTGGAGGCGTACGAGCAACTGTGCAACCAGGTGGCGTCGGTTCCCGGACATGTCAGCGATCAGCTGTGCCAGTCGATCGAGAATCCGTCCCAGTGGCTCATCACGAGCGAGTGGGAGAGCGCCCCGCCGTTCCTGGCCTGGGTGAACAGCGAGGAGCATGTGCGGATGGTGGAGCCGCTGCACAGCTGCGTGCGGGACACCAGGTCGCTGCGGTTCCACATCGTGCGCGAGACGGGCGGCGAGGCGGCGGCCGGTGCCAAGGGCGGCCGGCGGAGGCTCCAGGCCTCGCCGCGGATCGGGGACGGCGTGCTGCGGCACGCGCTGACGTTCACGGTCAAGCCGGGCAGCGAGCCGCAGGTCGCGAAGATCCTCGCGGACTACGCCTCGCCCGAGGCGCGCGTGGACGACACGACGCGGCTGTGCCGTACGTCGCTGTTCATGCACGGCAACCGGGTCGTGCGGGCCATCGAGGTGCGCGGCGACCTGCTGACGGCGCTGCGGCACGTGGCCCGGCAGCCGGAGGTGCGCGCGGTCGAGGAGGCCATCAACCCCTACCTGGAGCAGGAGCGGGACCTCAACGACCAGGAGTCGGCGCGGGTGTTCTTCACGCGGGCGGCGCTGCCCGCGGTGCACCACGTGACGGCGGACGAGCTGCCCGAGGGCGAGCGGCTCGCGTTGTACTACCCGGCCAGGGCCGGTCAGGGGATGCGGCTGGCCGAGCTGCTGGCCCAGCACGACGAGGCGGCCGCGGAGGACCCGAAGTGCCCGGTCCTGCGCAGCACGATCTTCCAGCGCGACGACGTCGTGGTGCGGCTGGTCGATGTGCGCGCCGGCCTCGGTGCCGATCCCGGTGTGCCGTACTCCGGGCCGGCGGACGAGCTGAAGCCCCTCCTGGACGCCGAGGCCGTCCGTATGGCCCTCATCACCGACCGCCGCTCGCCGGACGCCTGAGCCGGCGGCCACGACCCCACGCCGACGCAAGCCACCAGGAGGAACGTCGTGATCAAACCCCGTCCCAGAATCGTTGACCTCAGCGAGGTCGAGCCCAACGTCAGGCGCGGCGGCGATCTGCGCGCCATGCTCACCCCGGCCACGGTGGGTTCCACCAGCGGTTTCATGGGCGTGGCCCTGGTGCAGCCCGGTGACCGCATCGGTGAGCACTACCACCCGTACTCCGAGGAGTTCGTGTACGTCGTCTGCGGCGAGCTGGTGGTGGACCTGGACGGTGAGCCGCAGCCGCTGCGGCCCGAGCAGGGGCTGATGATCCCCGCCTATGTCCGCCACCGTTTCCGCAACGTCGGTGACACCGAGGCGCGGATCGTCTTCCACCTGGGTCCGCTCGCGCCGCGTCCGCAGCTGGGCCACGTCGACACGGAGGAGACGGACGTCATCGGTGCCGCGGCCGTCGCCACCGAGGCGGCGGACCGGGACGAGGTTCCGTCGTGACCCGGCGGGTGGCGGTCACCGGCATAGGCATCGTGGCCCCGGGCGGCATCGGGGCGCCGGCGTTCTGGGATCTGCTGGCGGGCGGTCGTACGGCGACGCGCGGCATCACCTTCTTCGACCCGTCGGGCCTGCGGTCGCGGATAGCCGCCGAGTGCGACTTCGATCCGGCGGCGTACGGGCTGGACGCGGAGCAGGTCGAACGGGCGGACCGATACATACAGTTCGCCCTGGTCGCCGGGGACGAGGCGGTCCGGGACTCCGGCCTCGACCTCGCCCGGGAGGATCCCTGGCGGGTCGGGGTGTCCCTGGGCACCGCGGTCGGCGGCACCACCCGCCTGGAGCACGACTACGTACTGGTCAGCCACCGCGGGCAGCGCTGGGACGTGGACCACCGGGAGGCGGAGCCGCAGCTGCACCGGGCGTTCTCGCCGAGCACGCTCGCCTCGGCGGTGGCGGAGCGGTTCGGGGCGTGCGGGCCGGTGCAGACCGTCTCCACGGGCTGCACCTCCGGGCTCGACGCGGTCGGGTACGCCTTCCACACCGTCGAGGAGGGCCGGGCCGACGTCTGCATAGCCGGCGCGTCGGACTCGCCGATCTCCCCGATCACCATGGCCTGTTTCGACGCGATCAAGGCGACGTCCCCGAACAACGACGATCCGGCGCACGCCTCCCGGCCCTTCGACAACAACCGTGACGGGTTCGTCATGGGCGAGGGCGGCGCGGTGCTCGTCCTGGAGGAGCTGGAGCACGCGCGGGCCCGCGGCGCCCACGTGTACTGCGAGCTCAGCGGCTATGCGACGTATGGCAACGCCTACCACATGACCGGTCTGACCAGTGAGGGCCTGGAGATGGCGCGGGCGATCGAGTACGCCCTCGACCACGCCCGGCTCGACGGTTCGGCCATCGACTACGTCAACGCGCACGGCTCGGGCACCCGGCAGAACGACCGCCATGAGACGGCCGCAGTGAAGCGGGCCCTGGGGCAGCACGCGTACGAGACGCCCATGAGCTCCATCAAGTCGATGGTGGGGCACTCCCTCGGGGCGATCGGGGCCATCGAGGTGGTGGCCTGCGTGCTGGCTCTGGCCCATCAGGTGGTGCCGCCGACCGCGAACTACGAGACCCCCGACCCCGAGTGCGATCTGGACTACGTCCCGCGTGTGGCCCGTGAGCGCAAGCTGAACAGCGTGCTCTCGGTGGGCAGCGGGTTCGGCGGCTTCCAGTCCGCAGTGATCCTGACCCGTCCCAGGGAATAGGGAGAGGCACGATGAGCGCAGCACCCCACGAACGGCGCGCGGCCGTCACCGGTATCGGTGTGGTCGCACCCAACGGAACCAGCATCGACACCTTCTGGAAGGCCACTCAGGAGGGGCTCAGCGTCCTCGACCGGATCACCCGTGAGGGCTGTGAGCACCTGCCGCTCAAGGTGGCCGGAGAGGTCCGGGCCTTCGACCCGGCGGCGGCGGTCGAGGAGCGCTACCTCGTGCAGACCGACCGGTTCACGCACTACGCGATGACCGCGGCCGACCTCGCGCTGGACGACGCCGGTCTCGGGCAGGCCGACGCCGAGGCTGCGCCGTTCTCCATCGGTGTGGTCACTGCGGCCGGTTCCGGCGGAGGCGAGTTCGGCCAGCGGGAGCTGCAGCGACTGTGGGGCAAGGGAAGCCGGTTCGTCGGCCCGTACCAGTCCATCGCCTGGTTCTACGCCGCCTCCACCGGACAGATCTCCATCCGCCGTGGCCTGAAGGGCCCCTGCTCGGTCGTCGCGGCCGACGAGGCGGGCGGGCTGGACGCCCTCGCGCATGCGGCGCGGGCGGTGCACCGCGGCACCGATGTGATCGTGGCCGGTTCGACGGAGGCACCGCTGGCGCCGTACTCGATGGTCTGTCAGCTCGGCTACGAGGAGCTGAGCCGCGAGACGGACCCGGCCCGCGCCTACCGCCCGTTCACGGAGTCGGCCTGCGGTTTCGTGCCGGCCGAGGGCGGCGCCATGCTCGTCGTGGAGGCGCAGGCGGCGGCCCGTGAGCGCGGTGCGCAGGTGCGGGCGCTCGTCGCGGGGCACGCGGCGACGTTCACCGGTGCCTCCCGCTGGGAGGCGTCCCGGACGGGGCTCGCGCGGGCGATCCAGGGCGCGCTGGCGGAGGCCGGCTGCGCACCGGAGGAGGTCGACGTCGTCTTCGCCGACGCCCTCGGTGTGCCGGAGGCGGACCGGGCCGAGGCGCTGGCGATCGCCGACGCCCTGGGCGCGCACGCCCGGCGGGTGCCGGTCACGGCGCCGAAGACCGGTATCGGCCGGGGCTACTGCGCGGCGCCCGTGCTGGACACCGCGGCGGCGGTGCTCGCGATGGAGCACGGCCTGATCCCACCCACCCCCAACGTGTTCGACATCTGCCACGACCTCGACCTCGTGACCGGTCGCGCCCGCGCCGCCGAGGCGCGTACCGCGCTGGTCCTCAGCCGGGGACTCATGGGGTCGAACTCGGCGCTCGTGCTGCGGCGCGGCGCGGCGTAGCGAACGAGCCGGAACCGAGCACCGGAACCGGAGCAAAGGAGAGCAAGCGCATGAGTGAACAGATCAGCGTGGAAGAGCTGGCCGGGCTCATGAAGAAGGCCGCCGGGGTCACCGTCGCCCCCGCGGAGCTGGAGCAGCAGGCCGAGGTCGGCTTCGAGGCCCTCGGCATCGACTCGCTCGGCCTGCTCGGCATCGTGGGCGAGCTGGAGAACCGGCACAGCACGCCGATGCCCCCCGACGCGGAGCGCTGCAAGACGCCCCGGCAGTTCCTCGACCTCGTCAACAGCACCCTCATGGCAGGAGCCTGATCATGGCAGGACACACCCAGAACGAGATCACCATCGCCGCTCCCCTGGACCTGGTCTGGGAGATGACCAACGACCTGGAGAAGTGGCCGGAGCTGTTCTCCGAGTACGCCTCCTGCGAGGTCATCTCGCGGGAGGGCAAGAAGACGAAGTTCCGGCTGACGATGTTCCCGGACGAGAACGGCACCGTGTGGAGCTGGGTCTCGGAGCGCGAGCCGGACCGCGAGAAGCTCACCGTCAAGGCGCGCCGCGTCGAGACGGGGCCGTTCGACCACATGGACATCCACTGGCGGTACGAGGAGGTCCCGGCCGGCACCCGCATGGTGTGGACGCAGGACTTCGCGATGAAGCCGGACGCGCCGGTCGACGACGCGTGGATGACCGACAACATCAACCGGAACTCCAAGGTCCAGATGGCCCTGATCCGGGACAAGATCGAGAAGGCTGCCGCCGCCGGTCACCGGCCCGCGGCCGCGCTGGCCGACTGAGCGGGACGGAGGAGTTCATCCGATGCACCAGGCCCTGATCGTCGCCCGTATGGCCCCCGGCTCGGCCCCGGACATCGCCAGGATCTTCGAGGAGTCGGACCGCGGAGAGCTGCCGCACCTCGTCGGGGTCGTCCGGCGCAGCCTCTTCCAGTTCGGCGATGTGTACATGCACCTCGTCGAGTCCGAGCGCGAGCCCGGCCCCGCGATCGCCAAGGTCACCGACCACCCGGAGTTCCGGGGCATCAGCGAACGGCTGTCGGCGTACGTCAGCGCGTACGACCCGGAGACCTGGCGTTCCCCGAAGGACGCCATGGCGCGGCGCTTCTACCTCTGGGAGCGCGACTGAACCGTCCGCTCACCGCACATGCCACCGGTCGCCGATCCCGCACTGCGGGCCCGGCGACCGGTGGCATGCGGCGGGTGAGCCGGTGTCACCCGGGGACGTGGCAGTCGAACGCGTGCAGATAGGGGTTGACCGGGCTGATGTCGTCGACGACCAGGCCCGCGCCGGTCAGCCGGCTCACCATGCTGTCGGTGGTGTGCTTCGCGCCGCCCACGTTGAGCAGCAGCAGCAGGTCCATGGCGGTGCTGAACCGCATCGAGGGCGTGTCGTCGACGAGGTTCTCGATGACCACGATCCGGGCGCCCGGACCGCCCGCGTCGATGACGTTGTGCAGCAGCCTCGCGGTGGACTCGTCGTCCCACTCGAGGATGTTCTTGATGACGTAGACGTCCGCCTCGATCGGGACCGAGGCGCGGACGTCGCCGGGCACGATGCGGGTGCGGTCGGCGAGGTCGCCGCCCTCGCGCAGCCGCGGCACGGCGTTCTCGACCACGCGCGGCAGGTCGAGCAGACTGCCCCGCATCGCCGGGTACTTGTCGAGCAGGCAGGCCACCACGTGCCCCTGGCCGCCGCCGATGTCGGCGACCGACTTGCTGCCGGACAGGTCCAGCAGCTTGGCCACGTCCCGCGCCGACTGCTCGCTGGAGGTGGTCATCGCGCGGTTGAAGACGTCGGCCGACTCGGGGGCGTCCTCGTTGAGGTACTGGAAGAACTCCTTGCCGTACAGGTCCTGTACGACGTTGCGGCCGGTGCGCACGGCCTCGTCCAGCCGGGGCCAGGCGTCCCAGGTCCACGGCTCGGTGCACCACATCGAGATGTCGCGCAGGCTGTGGGGGTCGTCCTTGCGCAGCAGCCGGGACATGTCGGTGTGTGTGAACGCCCCGTCGGGCCGCTCGGCGAACACGCCGTAGCAGGACAGGGCCCGCAGCAGCCGGCGCAGCGGCTTGGGCTCGGTCTTCACCGCGGCCGCGAGGTCCTCCACGGCCATGGGCCCGTCGCCGAGGGCGTCGGCGACTCCCAGCCGGGCGGATGCTCGGACTGCGGCGGCACATGCCGCGCCGAACACAAGCTCGCGCAGCCGCATGGACGGCGGTGGGGATGGGGGTCCCCCCTGCTCGAGCGGAGCCGAGAGCTTGGGAGAGGGTGCGGTAGTCATGTGCCGCCTTCCTTCCTTGGTTGTCAGCACATCCCCGCGGGCCGGGAGGTCCGGCAGGTGTTGCGCGTGAACGTGTTGCGGCTCTTGGCGGTCTCGGTGTTGACGAGGTCCGCCGGGCCGTTGCTCTGCAGGACGTTGCCGCTGATCCGGTTCCGCTCGCTGGTGGTGTGGACCATGCTCTTGAACAGCACGATGCCGCCCGACATCGGTGACTTGCCCGCGTTGTTGGTGACGAGGTTGCGGGTGACCAAGGTGTCCTCGGTGCCGGTCAGGACGATGCCGGAGCCCTGGATGGCGGGCAGCCGGTCGGTCTTCGGGCAGTACTTGTTGTTCCGGTCGAGGCGGTTGTCGCGCACGGTGAGGGCGCCGGCCTTCGGCTTGTTCTCGTCGCCCACGACGAACACGCCCGCGCAGTTGCGGGCGAGGTAGTTGTCGCGCACGGTGAGGTTGCGCAGGCGCCGGACGGTCACACCGATCCGGTTGCCCTCGAGCCGGTTGCCCGCGATCAGCGTGCCCTTGGTGTCCTGGGCGCCGGCCTCTTCCTTGACGGTGTTGGCGAGGAACAGGCCCGCGTCGCCGTTGCCGTGGGCGTAGTTGTTGCGGAACACGCCGCGCACGGAGCGCTCCTGGGCGATGCCCCACACCTTGTTGTCGACGGCGTTCACGTGCCGCACGGTCATCCCGTCGGTGCCCATGCCGAACACACCGGCCCGGGCGAAGCCGGTCACGGTCATGTCGGTGACGGTGACGCCCGTGATGTCGCGGGTCTTCTTCCCGATGACACAGATGCCGTAGCCGCCCTCGGAACAGCTGTCGCCGGCCTTCTTGGGGCCCGGCTTGATGACGGTGTACGGGCCGGAGCCGCGCAGGGTCAGCCCGCGCGTGGTCACCTTGACGCTCCCGTAGTAGATGCCGGGGGCCACGAGGACGGTGTCTCCGGGCCGGGCGGCGTTCACCGCCTTCTGGATCGACTCCCCGGGCCGGACCAGGTGGGTCGAGTGGGCGGCGACCGGCGGAGCGGCCCCGAGTCCCGCTCCGAGGACCGCCGCGGTGCACGCGAGGTACGCGATATGGCATTTCTTCATATCTGAACGCTATGACCCGAAGGGTCCCGGACCGCGCGGATGGGCCGTTCGGCGGCGTGTCCCGCCGCCCCGTTGCCGCGTTCCTGTGAAGCGGCCGGCTCGGCAGGCACCTCGATCGCGTTCCCGACCATACTGACCGGTGTGAACCGGGTCATCGGAGAGCGGCGTGGGCTCAGGGCGGCGGCGGAGTACGTCCGCAGCGCGCCGGGGACGTACGTCTGGCTGCTGATCCTGTTCGTCACCACCGTCGCCCTGCACCGCATGTCGCCTGGGTTCGAGAAGGAGTTCCTGCGGCAGCGGTCGACCAATATCCGCGAGCTGTCGAAGAACCCCGTGCGGGTGCTGATCACCAGCGCGATGTGGATCGACAGCGGGCGCTGGCTGCCGTACGCCGGCCTGTACACCGCCTTCCACGCCCAGGCCGAACGCTGGCTCGGCACCCTGCGCTGGCTCACGGTGTGTGCGGCCGCGCATGTGCTGGCCACGCTGCTCAGCGAGCTCATGCTGCTGATGGCGATCCGGGACGGGGTGGCTCCGTACTCGGCGGTCAACACCCTCGACATCGGCGTGAGTTACGCGCTGGCGGGTGTCATCGGGGTGCTCACCTACCGGATCGCGGCACCCTGGCGGTACGTGTATCTGTTCGTGGTGCTCGTGCTGTTCGGGGTGCCGCTCACCACCGGACCCACGTTCACCGACTTCGGGCACTTCGTCTCCGTATGGATCGGACTCGCCTGCCGTCCGCTCGTCACGGGCCGTGGAAAAGCATGGAATCCGAAGGAGACACTGGCCGCGCTCAGGGGCTAACGTCCGCGCATGAGCAGCTCGGTGAGCACGGCCGTCAACGGCGGCATCTCCTTCTGGTACGCGGACGACGGCCTTCCGGCGGTGCGAGAGCCCCTCACCGGTGACGCCTCGGCCGACGTCGTGATCGTCGGCGGCGGATTCACGGGACTGTGGACCGCGTACTACCTGAAGAAGGCCGCCCCCTTCCTCCGGATCACCGTCCTGGAGCAGAAGTTCTGCGGCTACGGCGCCTCCGGGCGCAACGGCGGCTGGCTGTACAACGGCATCGCGGGCCGCGACCGGTACGCCGCGCTGCACGGCCACGACGCCGCCGTACGCCTGCAACAGGCCATGAACGACACCGTCGACGAGGTCGTCGCGGCCGCCGAGGCGGCGGGCATCGACGCCGACGTCCACCGGGGCGGCGTCCTGGAAGTCGCCACCACGCCCGCCCAACTCGCCCGGCTGAGGGCC
The DNA here is from genome assembly GCF_040645355.1 of Streptomyces sp. NPDC046805. NCBI lineage: Bacteria > Bacillati > Actinomycetota > Actinomycetes > Kitasatosporales > Streptomycetaceae > Streptomyces > Streptomyces sp. NPDC046805. Next base: position 89,021 of record NZ_JBEYYC010000032.1, read on the forward strand.
TTCCACGCGCACGAGCTGACGTACGGCGAGAAGGACCGCGAGCTGTACGGCGCCCGCGAGACCGCCGAGCGCATTCGCGTCGCCGGCGCGGTCGGCTCGTCCTGGACCCCGCACGGGGCGCGGCTGCACCCGGTGAAGCTGGTGAAGGGCCTCGCCGCGGCCGTGGAGGCGCTCGGCGTCACCGTCCACGAATCGACACCGGTGACGGAGATACGCCCCAAGCACGCCGTCACGCCCTACGGCACCGTCCGCGCCCCCTATGTCCTGCGCTGCACCGAGGGCTTCACGGCGTCGCTCAAGGGCCAGAGACGGACCTGGCTGCCCATGAACTCCTCGATGATCGCCACCGAGCCGCTCACCGACGAGCAGTGGGCGGCGATCGGCTGGGACGGCCGGGAGGCCCTGGGCGACATGGCGCACGCCTACATGTACGCCCAGCGCACCGCCGACGGCCGGATCGCGCTCGGCGGGCGCGGCGTCCCGTACCGCTTCGGCTCGCGGACGGACAACGACGGCCGCACCCAGGAGGCGACCGTCGAGGCCCTGCGCGAGATCCTCGTCCGCTTCTTCCCGGCCCTGGCCGCCGTGCGCGTCGCCCACGCCTGGTCCGGGGTGCTCGGGGTGCCGCGCGACTGGTGCGCGACCGTCACGCTCGACCGCTCGACGGGCCTCGGCTGGGCGGGCGGCTACGTCGGCTCGGGCGTCGCCACCGCCAACCTCGCCGCCCGCACCCTGCGCGACCTGGTCCAGATCGACTCCGGCCAGGGTGGGCCCACCGACCTGACGAACCTGCCGTGGGTGGGGCACAAGGTACGCAAGTGGGAGCCGGAGCCGCTGCGTTGGTTCGGCGTCCACGGCCTGTACGCCACCTACCGCGGCGCGGACCGGCGGGAACGGCTCCGGCCGAGCGCCGAGTCGTCGCGACTGGCCCGGTTCGCCGACCGGGTGGCGGGCCGTCACTGACGTCAACTGGCGTGTTTTTACACGCTTATTGCCGTCTTACGTCTCTCCTGTCACGGCCTTCTCCCTCAAGGCTGGGTGCCAGCGTGTGTCATGAACGCCTCGGCTCTTAGGGGAGGGCACTTGATGGCAGCCAACGGCTGGCACAGAAGACGCATACGGACATGGGCGGTTCTCGCCACCACCGCCGCGCTGGGACTGACGGTCACCCAGGCCCAGGCGGCGTCGTCCGGTGGCAAGGACCCCTTCGGGGTACGCACACTCCGGCACCAGGCCCTTCTGCATCAGCAGCAGAAGGGCCTGTCGTCTTTCGCGGAGACGGACGGCGACGAGGGCGACAACGAGGGCGAGGAGATAGCCGAGCAGGCCGACCAGTACGCCGAGGCGCGGACCTCGCCGGGGATCGTGGCGCCCGGCGCCTACGGGGCCGCGTACGACCAACTGGCCGACTTGCCGCACAGCAAGGGCAGCTGGCGCGATCTGACCCGGCTCCCCTACGACTCCGACGACCCCCGCTACCGGGACGTCAACTCCAACTCCAGCGGCGGCGCGGGCCGGGTCACCGGCCGGGTGACCGGACTCGCCGCCGACCGGCACGGCTATGTGTACGCCGGTTCGGCCAACGGCGGTGTCTTCCGCTCGCGCACCGGCGGCGGCCACTGGGCGAACATCTCCGACGGGCTGCCCGCCCTGTCCACCGGCGACCTCCAGCTCGACGGGCACGGCAGGCTCTGGTACGCCACGGGCGAGGCCAACACCAGCGCGACCTCCTTCCTCGGTACCGGCGTGTACGTCCTGGCCGACCCGCGCCACGGCAGCTTCGGCCGGCGGGACCGGGTCGGCGGCGACGAGCTGGAGTCGACCTCGATCAACGCGCTGCGCTTCGCCGGCGACAAGGTGTGGGCGGCGACCACCGAGGGCGTGTGGAGCCACTCGACGAAGACCCTGAAGGGCGCCTGGAAGCTGGAGTTCGCGCCCAACCCCGACTATCTGCCGGGCGGTTCGAAGGCGGGCGACCCGTCGGCCCCGTACAAGAACATCACCAGCGACATCGCCGTCGACCCGAAGGACCCGGGCAAGGTCGTCCTGGCGGTCGGCTGGCGCGGCGGCGACACCTACAACGGCTTCTACGCCAAGGGCAGTCACGGCTGGGAGCGGCTGACCGGCCTCGGCGACCTGCCGAGCAACAGCGAGGACGTCGGCAACGTCACCTTCGCGCACAGCGCCGACGGGTCCCGCTACTACGCGATCGACCAGTCGCCGGAGCAGACCGCGGAGAACCCGGACAGCGGCCTCGAGGGCATCTTCGTCTCCAAGTCCGGCTCACCGACCGGTCCGTGGACGAAGATCGCCGACTACACGCAGCTGCGGGACTCGGGTTCGGCGCTCACCGGCGACGGCTACCAGCCGGGCATCCAGTCCTGGTACGACCAGTTCCTCACCGTCGACCCGAAGAACCCCGACCACGTGTACGCCGGTCTGGAGGAGGTCTTCGAGACCAAGGACGGCGGCAAGAACTGGTCCGTGCCCGGCCCGTACTGGAACTTCGGCTTCCCGTGCTGGTCGATCGACCCGAGCAGGCAGTCCGGCGCCTGCCCCGGCACCGTCCACGCCGACCAGCACACGGTCGCCGTCGGCAGTGACGGCGGTGCGCCGTACGTGCTCGTCGGCGACGACGGCGGTGTCTTCCGGCGCCCGCTCGACGGCAACGCGAACGCGGACGGTCACGCCACCGACTGGACGTCCCTGAACGACGGCACGATGGACGCCCTGCAGTACTACTCGGTCGGCGTCGGCACCGACGGCCGCGGACTCGCCGTCACCGGCGGACTCCAGGACAACGGCCAGTCCGTGCTGCGCCCCGGCGACCGCGTGATGGGCTCCGACTTCGGCGGCGACGGCGGCGACACGATCACCGACCCGGACAACGGCTGCAACACCGCGCAGGAGTACGTGTACCTCGCGGTGTCGGTCACGCAGAACTGCGCCGTGAACGACGGAAGCTGGATGACCGACCCGTCGAAGGCGACGTCGTTCTCCGTCGCGCCGCCCGACAACGCGACCGCCGAGGCCCGCTTCATCGCCCCGCTGAACTCCGACGTCAAGGACAAGAACACCTGGGTCGCGGGCGGCCGGCACGTGTGGATCAACACCAAGGGCTGGGCGATCCGCAGCGGCAAGGAGTGGTCCGAGGCGTACGACCTGGGCGCGGGACGTACGGCGACGGCGGTCGTCTCCTCCGGCGGCCGGGTGTACGCCGCCTGGTGCGGCCCCTGCAACAACCAGGGCTTCGCGCGCGGCATCGCGGTCGGCAACGCCGACGGCACCGGCTGGCACCAGCTGAACCTGCCGGCCGACGGCACGGTCCCCAACCGCTACCTGTCCGGCTTCGCCGTCGACCCGGCCGACTCCGACCACGTCCTGCTCGCCGTCAACGGCTTCTCCCGGAAGTGGACGGAGGGCCCGGGCGCGGGCGTCGGCCACCTGTTCGAGACGAGGGACGGCGGCGCGACCTGGAAGGACGTCTCCGGGAACCTGCCCGACGTACCGGCGAACTCGGTCGCCCTGCTGAAGAACGGCACCGTCGCCCTGGGCACCGACCTCGGTGTGCTGATCCGCACCCCGAAGTCGGCCGGCTGGCAGGTCGCCGGGGACAACCTGCCGACCACGGCCGTCCTGCAGCTCCGGACCGGTCCTGACGGGCGGCTGTACGCGGCCACCCACGGCCGGGGCATCTGGGCGATCGACGCACGACGGCTGGGCTGACGCGGCCGAGGGGAGGGGCCCGCGGTCCGCGCGGCCCCTCCCCGGTCCCGCTCCGCGGAGGAGGTCTCAGGCCGTCGGCGGCCCGAGACCTCCTCCGCCCGCCGGCACCGGCGCCGCCTCCTGGGCCGGTGCGCCGTGCTTCGGGGGCTTCTGCGTGACCATGAGGGCCGCCGACAGGGACGCCAGGACCATGGAGCCGGCCGCCCACCAGATGGCCACCGTGTAGCCGTGGACGATGCCTTCCGGGACCACGGTCGCCTTCTGGGCGGGGCTGTGGAGGTGGGCGGCGATGTACGCGGTGCCGCTGCTGGTCGCGATCGTGTTGAGCAGCGCCGTACCGATCGAGCCGCCCACCTGCTGCGAGGTGTTGACGGTCGCCGAGGTGACGCCGGAGTCCTGCGGGGCGACGCCCGCGGTGGCCGTGGCGAAGATCGGCATGAAGGTCAGTCCCATGCCGAGGCCCACCAGGATCAGGGCGGGCAGGATGGCGGTGGCGTACGACGAGTCCACCGTCAGGTGGGTCAGGATCACCATGCCGGTCGCCGCGCTGAGCATGCCCGGGGCCATGAGCAGGCGCGGGGGGACGCGTCGGAGCAGCCGGGCCGATATCTGGGTCGAGCCGGTGACGATCGCCGCGGTGAGGGGAAGGAAGGCGAGCCCCGTCCGCACCGGCGAGTAGCCGAGCACGACCTGGAAGTAGTAGGTCATGAACAGGAACAGCCCGAAGATGCCGATGACGCCGAAGACCATGGTCAGGAAGCAGCCGGCGCGGTTGCGGTCCCTGACGATGCGCAGCGGCAGCAGGGGCAACGGGGCCCTGGCCTGCCACCGCGCGAACGCGGCGAGCAGCAGCACGCCCCCCGCGAGCAGGCCGATCACCAACGGGTCGGTCCAGCCGCGCGGCTGCGCCTCGCTGAAGCCGTAGACGATCCCGACCAGCCCGCCGCAGCCCAGCAGCACCCCGGGTACGTCGAGACGCGCGCCGGGGCGTCCGGGCCGGTCGCGGAGCAGGGTGAACGCGCCGAACACCGCGACGGCCGCGATGGGGACGTTGACGTACAGGCACCAGCGCCAGCTCAGGTACTCGGTGAGCAGACCGCCGACGATGAGCCCGATCGCCGACCCGCTGGCCGCGAGGGCACCGTAGACGCCGAAGGCCTTCCCACGCTCCTTCGGATCGGTGAACGTCGTGGTGACCAGGCTGAGCGCGGAGGGCGCGAGCACGGCGGCGAAGGCGCCCTGCAGCGCGCGGGCGCCGAAGAGCATGGCCGGGGTGGTGGCGCCGCCGCCGATCGCGGAGGCGGCCGCGAAGCCCGCGAGCCCGATGACGAAGGTGCGTTTTCGGCCCACCAGGTCGGCGACGCGGCCACCGAGCAGGAGCAGCCCGCCGAAGGCGAGCGTGTAGGCGGTGATCACCCACTGCCGGTTGCCGTCGGACATGCCGAGGTCGCGCTGGGCGGAGGGGAGCGCGATGTTCACGATCGTCGCGTCCAGGACCACCATCAGCTGTGCGAGAGCGATGACCACGAGGCCCCACCAGCGGTGGGGGTCGACCGGTGCGGCTCGCTCACCTCGCTCGGCCGGGCCGGTGCGGCTGCTTCGGTCGCTTCGGTCGCTTCGGCCGGAGGATTCACCTTTCCGGGTGACGCTCATCCGGTCAGAACACCATGATTCGGGAGGCGTCGCATCCCGGACGGTGCCGCTCCTGATCACGCCGTCCCGGGATTGTCAGTGGCGGGGTCCAGCATGGGGGGATGGCGACGAAAGCGACGAGAGGCAGGGGGCCGCGAGGTGCGCGGCGTCCCGCGGTGCGGTTGCCCCATCTGGAGCCGTACGGCGGTGCGGAGGTGGAGCCGGACGGTGACTACGACGGGCTGGAGTTCCGCGGGACGGACCTCACCGGCCAGGACGGTGCGGGCGCCCGCTTCATGGACTGCGCGCTGACGGACTGCGCCCTGGACACCACGCGCCTGCGTCACGCGCGCGTCCTCGACACGGTCCTCACCGGCGTACGGGGCGTCGGCACCGACCTCGCCGATTCCACCCTGCGCGACGTCGAGCTGACCGACGCCCGCCTGGGCGGCACGCAGCTGCCCAGTGCCGTGCTGGAGCGGGTGCTGGTCCGGGGCGGCAAGATCGACTACCTCAACCTCCGCAAGGCGAAGCTCAAGGACGTCGTCTTCGAAGGCTGCGTCCTCGTCGAGCCGGACTTCGCGGGCGCCCGCCTGGAGCGGGTCGAGTTCGTGGACTGCGCGCTGAAGGGGGCGGACTTCGGCGCGGCGACGCTCACGGACGTGGACCTGCGAGGTGCGGCGCCGCTCGAGATCGCGCGGGGCGTGGAGCGGCTGGCGGGCTCGGTGATCAGCTCGGGGCAACTCGTCGATCTCGCACCGGTGCTGGCGGCGCAGCTCGGGATCCGGGTGGAGGCGTGACGGGCCGGGGCCGAGCGCCCCGGTCTACGGCAGCCGCGGAAAGCGGGCCTGCAGCGCCCAGATCGCCGGGTTCTCCGCCAGGCCCTCGTGCATGTCGGTCAGGTCGGCGATCACGTCGTGCAGGAAGTCCCGTGCCTCGCGGCGCAGCTCGGCGTGAGAGAAGCTGAGCGGGGCCTCCTCGGCCGGCATCCAGTCGGCCTCGACGTCCACCCAGCCGAAGCGGCGCTCGAAGAGCATGCGGTCGGTCGACTCGGTGAAGTCCAGCTCCGCCCGCTGCGGACGGGAGGCACGCGAGCCGGCCGGGTCCTGGTCCAGCTGCTCCACGATGTCGCACAGCGCCCACGCGAAGTCGAGCACCGGCACCCATCCCCAGGCTGTGGACAGTTCCCGGTCGGTCTTGGTGTCCGCGAGGTAGACGTCCCCGCAGAACAGGTCGTGGCGCAGGGTGCGGACGTCCGCACGCCGGTAGTCGGTCTGCGGGGGGTCCGGGAAGCGGTTGGAGAGGGCATAGCCGATGTCGAGCACGTACGAGATGGTGTCACGCCCCTGAGCGAGCCGGTGCCGGCGCACTCGCGCGCCCTAGCATGGCCGACATGTCCAGACCCGTGCGCCGTGTCCCGGCCGCCGCCCTCTGCGCGCTGGCTCTCACGGCGTGCGTCTCGGGCGTCCACGGCACCCCGGGCGGCGCCGAGGGCGTGCACGACCCGTACTTCCCCAAGGCCGGCAACGGCGGCTACGACGTCACCCACTACGCCCTCACGCTGTCCTACGACCCCGGCAGCCACCACCTCACCGGCAACGCGGTGATCACCGCCCGCGCCACCCAGGACCTGTCCGCCTTCGACCTCGACCTCAAGGGCCTGCACGTCGACGAGGTCACCGTCGCCGGCAAGCGCGCCCGCTTCAACCGCACCGGCCAGGAGCTGACCGTCCGCCCGCGCGACGACCTGCACCGGGGCAAGACGTTCCGCACCGAGGTGCGCTACGCGGGCAGCCCGGAGACGATCACCGACCCCGACGGCTCCAAGGAGGGCTGGCTGCGCACGGCGGACGGCGCGCTGGCCCTCGGTCAGCCCGTCGGCTCGATGGCCTGGTTCCCGGGTGATCACCAACCCGCGGACAAGGCGTCGTACGACATCGCCGTGACCGTGCCGAGGGGCCTCCAGGTCGTGTCCAACGGGGAGTTGAGGAGCGAGAGCACCGCGCGCGGTCGGACGACCTTCCGCTGGCGCACGGCCGAACCGATGGCGAGCTTTGTCGCCACGGTCGCCATCGGCCGCTACGACATCACCCGCACGACGATCGCCGGCCACCTGCCCGAGTACACGGCCGTCGACCCGGCGCGGCGCAGGGCGAGCGAGCAGGTCCTGGCGAAGATCCCCGAGATCACGCGGTGGGGGGAGCGCACCTTCGGTCCCTACCCCTTCTCCTCCACCGGCGCCGTCGTCGACCGCGCCGACGACCTGGGCTACGCCGCCCTCGAGACCCAGAACCGCCCCGTCTTCCCCGGCGCCCCCGACACCGGGACCCTCGTGCACGAGCTCGCCCACGAGTGGTACGGCGACTCCGTCACCCCGAAGAGCTGGCAAGACGTGTGGCTCAGCGAGGGCTTCGCGACGTACGCGGAATGGCTGTGGCAGGAGGACCACGGCGGCCGCACCGCGCAGGCGACGTTCGACGCGCTCTACGACCACGGCGAGCGGACCTACGCGGACCTGTGGTCCTTCCCGCCCGCCGAGCCGAGCGACGCGGCGCACCTCTTCGAGGACCCCGTCTACCAGCGCGGCGCCATGGTCCTGCACAAGATCCGCCAGAAGGTCGGCGAGGACACCTTCCGCGCCATCGTCCGCGGCTGGGCCGCGGACCACCGCCACGGCGTCGCGGACACGGCCGACTTCACGGCGTACGTGGAGAAGAAGGCCCCGGACAAGAACTTCGACGCCATCTGGTCCGAGTGGCTCTACGGCGAGGGCAGGCCGGACCGCCCCTGACGGGCGATCCGGCCTGCGCGGTCGTGAACTCGGGGTGCTGCCCGGTCAGTTGACGTTGACGGCCGCCCAGGCCGCCGCCACCGCGTTGTACTGCGGGCTGCCCGCGCCGTACAGGTCGCTCGCCGCCTGCAGGGTCCCGGTGCGCGCGCTCGCGTAGTCGGTGGACGAGGTGAAGTACGTGCTCAGGGCCTTGTACCAGATCTGGTAGGCCGCGGTCCGGCCGATGCCGGTGACCGTGGAGCCGTTGGACGTCGGGGAGTTGTAGGAGACCCCGTTGATCGTCTTCGCACCGCTGCCCTCGGACAGCAGGTAGAAGAAGTGGTTGGCGACGCCCGACGAGTAGTGCACGTCGAGACGGCCGACGTTGCGCGACCAGGAGTCGGCGGAGTTGCCGTCCTTGCTCGGCTGGTCCATGTAGCGCAGCGGCTTGCCGGTGCCGAAGATGTCGATCTTCTCGCCGATGAGGTAGTCACCGGGATCCGAGGCGTTGTTCGCGAAGAACTCCACCGACGTGCCGAAGATGTCGGAGGTGGCCTCGTTCAGGCCGCCGGACTCGCGGCTGTACTTCAGCCCGGCCGTGGCCGCGGTCAGACCGTGGCTCATCTCGTGGCCGGCCACGTCGAGGGCGGTCAGCGGCTTCACGTTGCCGTCGCCGTCGCCGTACGTCATGCAGAAGCAGCTGTCGTTCCAGAAGGCGTTGACGTACGCGTTGCCGTAGTGGACGCGGGAGTAGGCGGCCTTGCCGTCGCCCGCGATGCCGTTGCGGTTGAACGCGGACTTGTAGAAGTCCCAGGTGACGGCCGCGCCGTAGGCGGCGTCGACCGCGGCGGTCTGGCGGTTGGCCGGGGTGCCGTCGCCCCAGGCGTCGTCGGCGTCGTGGAAGAGGGTGCCGGTGCCGGTGGTGCCGCCGTTCAGGTCGTACGTCTTGTGGCCGCCCCGGCCGCCGTCGATCAGGTCGAAGCCGCCGGTGCCGGACGGCGTCGTCCCGAGGGTGACGGTGCCGCTGTACTCGCTGGTGCCCGTGCCGGTGTCGATGGCCTCGTAGGAGTAGAGCTTCTTGCCGGTGGTGGCGTCGGTGATGACGTGCAGCTCGCTCGGGGTGCCGTCCTTCTGCACGCCCTTGACGACGGACTCGTAGGCGAGGACGGGCTTGGCGCCGGCGGCCCAGACGACCTTGCGGGCGGCGGAGACGCCGGCCTTCGCGGAGTCGGCGGAGGCGAGGGCGGTCTTTCGGGCGGAGGCAGCGGAGACGGCGGCGTCGGTGGACGCCACGGATATCCGGGCCTTGGTCGCCTTGGTCACGCCCTTGAGCGCGCCGCTCTTCGCCACGTGCGTGACCAGGTCGCCGCCGAGGACGGGCAGTCCGGCGTACGTCCGCTCGTAGCGGGTGTGCACGGTGCCGTCCGCGTCCTTCACGACGTCCCGGGCGACCAGCTTCTCCTGCGCGCCGAGCCCGAGCTTCTCGGCGGTCGAACCGGCCGAGCTCTGGGCCGACTTGATGGCGGCGGTACGGGCGGACGCGCTGAGCGGGGCGGCCATGGCGCCGGGTGTGTGCTCGGGGGCGGCGGTGGCGGGACCGTTCTGGAGCGCCAGGACGACCATCGCCGCCGATCCGACGAGAGCTGCGGCACGTACGGCGGTCTTGCGGGCCTGCTGTCTCACTCGATCTCCTTCGGACTGTCCTCATGGCTGAGGCACAGATCGGGCCAAGGGGGTGCACAGAGTTGCGGCGGGCCAGAAGAGAGTGCCATCCGAACCGGTCTGTTTGACAGACCACCTTCAAGAATTTACGTGTTCGTATCCGGAAGCCGTGGCTGAGGATCCGCAATCCGGACGCCCCGGCAGCGTCAACAGCCGCCGAAACCGGGCATGTTGAAATCCAGGTCACGCGTCCTGGGCGCCCGAATCGGGATCGAGCACGGCGACCCGGGCCGTCCGCGGCGGCTAGCGCAGTACCTTGCGCAACACGGCGCAGGGGCGGCCGTGTCGGCGGTCCCTGCGGTGGTCGACGACCGCGTAGCCGAGGGCGGTCCAGAAGGCGAGGCCCTTGCTGTTGTCCTCGAGGACGGCGAGGCGTACGGCGGTCCGGCCCGCGGCGCGCAGCCGCTCCTCGACCGCCTCGGCGATCCGCCGCCCGTACCCCTGCCGCTGCACGGCCGCGTCCACCATCAGCAACCCGATCCACGGATCCGGATCGGCCGGATCGGGATGCCGCGCGAGGGTGACGACCACTCCGACCAGTTGCCCCGCACTGCGCGCCAGCAGCACCTCCGCGCCCGGCTGCGCAAGCTCGTCGGCCAACGCCACCGCCACCTGATCCGGCCGCACGTCGTCCGGGTCCGGGAAGTCGCCGCCGAGGGCGTGGAACTCGCGGTGGGAGGCGTAGAGGGCGGTGAGTTCGGTGAGGAGGGGGGCGGGGATGTCCCGGCCGGGGGCGAGGGGCTCAAGGATCACGGGACGCAGGTTAGTTGGGCGGCCGTCGGCGCGCCCGATTTTTGTACGGGGTGCGCGGGACGCGCCGAGCCCCCGGCCGCGGCCCGTCACGGCAGGGGGTTGTGAGCTGTTGATGCGTGACGGCACACAAGGGTGTTCTGGTGTGCATGAGCGAGTGCACGGGCCGGGGTGTGCATCTCGCGCGGTGGGGAACGGGAGTTTGTCTGTCGAATGGGTGACGTTTTCGGGTGGTGGTCGTTGGGTGTGGTGGTGGGTTTCTTCGCCCGGGAGGGCGATCGGGGTGGGCGGGCTGCGGGAGTTGGCGGCGCCGTTCGTGGTGCCCGGCCCCGCCGGTGTCGCGGTCCGTGACCGGCTCAAATGCCTGAGCCCGGGGGACGAGATGGTGCTGCGGCTGGTC